>DASSQI010000264.1:0-13465 GCA_035702585.1 Anaeromyxobacteraceae bacterium | reverse complement strand
GGTCGTTGGGCTACGCGGCGAGGCGGGTGAGGAGCTTGTCCCAGATGCCGCCGAAGGCGCCGTTGGACATGGCGAGGACGACGTCGCCGGGGCGAGCGTCGGCGACGACGGCGTCGACCATCTCGTCGACGGTCGCGCAGGCGCGCGCGGGCGTCCCGGTCTCCGCCTCGATCTCGCGCGCGAGCCGCGCCACGTCGAGCCGCTCGGACTCGGGGACGCGGTCGGTGGGGACGGGGGTGAGCACGAGCACGCGATCGGCGTGCGGGAACGCGCTGACGTACTGCCGCTGGTGCAGGTTGCGGCGGCTCGTGTTCGACCGCGGCTCGAAGCACGCGATGATGCGCGCCCCGGGATACGAGCCGCGGATGGCCTCGAGCGTCTTGGCGGTCGCGGTGGGGTGGTGGGCGAAGTCGTCGACGACGGTGACGCCCCCCGCGGTCCCGCGGACCTCCTGGCGCCGCTTCACTCCGCGGAACGCCTAGAGGCCCGCCGCGATCTCGGCCGGCGACAGGCCGAGCCGCGTCGCCGCGGCCGCGACGCCGAGCGCGTTCTCGACGTTGTGCGGCCCGCCGACCGCGAGCCGCACGTCGGTGACGTGCGCGCCGCCGCGGTGCAACGCGAAGCGCGCTCCGTCGGAAGAGAGCCTCAGGCCACGAGCCTCCCAGTCGGCGGCGCGATCCAGCGCGTACGTCTCGACTGCGCAGCGGGCGCGCTTCGCGATGCGGACGACGTTCTCGTACGACGCGCACGCCGCGAGGAACCCGTCCGCGGGCAGGATGTCCATGAACCGCTCGAACGCGGACTCGTAGTGCGCCTCGTCGCGGTAGATGTCGGCGTGGTCGAGCTCGCAGCTGGTGAAGATCGCCGTGCGTGGCCGGTAGTGCAGGAACTTCGGTCCCTTGTCGAAGTACGCGGTGTCGTACTCGTCCCCCTCGACGACGAAGTGCGGGCCGTCGCCGAGCCGGAAGTTCGAGTCGAAGTCCCGCGTGACGCCGCCCACCAGGAACGACGGGTCGCGCCCGGCGTGGTGGAGGAGCGAGCCCATGAGCGCCGTCGTCGTCGTCTTCCCGTGCGTCCCGACGACGACGACCCCGTGCCGCGGCCCGATGAAGACGTCGCCGAGCGCCTGGGGGAAGCTCACGTGCGGGAGGCCGCGCGCGCGCATCGCCTCGGCCTCGGGGTTCACGGCGCGGACGACGTTGCCGACGACGACGAGGTCCGGGCGCGCGACGTCGAGGTTCTCGGCGCGGTACGGCGTCAGGACCTGGATGCCCCACTTCGCGAGCTGCGTGGACATCGGCGGGTAGACGTTCTCGTCGGAGCCCGTCACCTCGTAGCCCGCCTCCTTCAGCATCCCCGCGAACGAGCCCATGCCGGTGCCGGCGACGCCGATGAGGTGGATGCGACGGATGTTGGCGTAGTCCATGGTGTCGATCTCTCGAGGCGCGGCGCGGTTCCGGTTCAGAGCCCGAGCTCCTCCGCCACCGCGTCGTGGAACGCGCGGCGGAAGGGCCGGATGCGCGAGGTGTCGCCCGGCGACGGGCAGTGGTTCGACAGGAGCGCGCAGACCACCTGCGCGTCGACGTCGATCCAGAGGGAGGTCCCGGTGAAGCCGGGATGGCCGAAGGCGCCGCGCGGGCCGCGCCCGAATCGCGAGCCGATCGCGGGTTGATCTCCGCTCGGGAGATCCCACGCGAGCGCGCGGCTGCTGCCCGGCGTCTCGTCGCGCGTCGTGAAGAGCTCGGCGGTGCGCCTGGAGAGGAGCCGCGAGCGACCGCCGAGCGCCGCCAGCCAGTGCTGGCCGAGCGCCGCGACGTCGGCCGCGGTCGAGAAGAGGCCCGCGTGGCCCGCGACGCCGCCGAGGTCCCGCGCGGCGTCGTCGTCGGGGACGCCGCGCCGCACGTCGCCTCGCCGGTTCGCGCGCTCGGTCGGGACGAGCGGGAGCTCCGTACGGAGCGCCGCCGCTGGCGCGGGATCTCGCGAAGGGATGAACAGGGTCCGCGAGAGGCCGAAGGGTTCCGCGACCTGCTCCTCGAACGCGACGTCGAGCGAGGCGCCGCAGATGCGCTCCACGACGAGCCCCATCGTGATGAACCCTGGATCGCAGTAGCGCATGCGCGCGCCGGGCCGCGACTCGAGCGGGATCGCGGCGAGCCAGCCCTCGACGTCGCCGCCGGGGCCGTGCGCGACGGAGGGGAAGCCCGCCGCGTGCGCGAGCACCTGGCGCGCGGTGATCCTCGCCTTCGGTCCGGTGAAGCGCGGCAGCCACTGCGAGACCGGAGCGTCGACGTCGAGGCTGCCGCGGTCGACGAGCAGCGCCGCGAGCGTGCCCGTCGCGATCACCTTCGTGAGCGACGCGAGATCGAAGCGGTGCTCCGGACCGATCGGCGTCCCGCCCGGCTCGCCGCGCCGCGCGTCGGTCCCGTGATACGTCGCCAGCACGACCTCGCCGCGAGCGATCACGACCGCCGAGATCGCGGGGGCGACCTCCCCCACGACCGACGCCTCGAGGACGGCGCGCGCACGACGGAACGTCACGCGATCGCTCCGCCCCCGAACAGCAGCCGCGGCTCGCCCGGCTCGCCCGGCCCGGGCGCGACGAGGCTCGCGACCGCGCCCAGCGGCAACGCCCAGTTGTCGACCTCGTGGCCGGCCCTGAGACCCCCGATCGCCGGCACTCCCAGCGCGCGCACCAGCTGCCGGACCGTGTCGATGCCGCGCTGCTCGCCGTCGTCGCACTGCATGAGCTGACCGACGGCGATCGCGCGCACGCCGTCGAGCGCCCCCGACAGCCGGAGCTGCGTCAGGAGCCGATCGAGCTCGTAGGGCTTCTCGCCGACGTCCTCGATGAAGAGCACCGCGCCCGCGAACGACGGCAGGTACCGCGTGCCGCAGAGATGCCCGAGGAGCGTGAGCGACCCGCCGAGCAGCGGCCCCGTCGCGACTCCCGGGCGGATGACCTCGGCCGCCGCGAGACCGGCGCCGGGTGCGGGCTGTCCTCCAGGCGACGGGGCAGCGGCGACACCGAAGAGCAACGCCTCGAGGTGCTCCAGCGCTGCCGCGGGCAATCGCGGCAGGAACGCGACCATCGGCCCGTGCACCGTCACGAGACCGGCTCGATTGTGCACGGCGTGGAGCGCGGTGATGTCGCTGAACCCGATGAGCCACTTCGGCGGGTGGACGAGCCGGAGCGGCTCGATGCGCTCGAGCAGCCGCATCGCGCCGTAGCCACCGCGCGCGCACCAGATCGCGCGGGCATCGGCGTCGGCCGCGGCCTCGTTCCACTCCGCGAGGCGGCGCGCGTCGTCGCCCGCGAGATAGCCGCTCCGCGCAAAGATGTCGGGCCGGTGGCGGGGGACCAGGCCGAAGCGATTCCGCAGCAGCTCGAGTCCCGCCTCGAACGCGACCGGATCGAACGGACCGGCGGGGGCGACCACGCGGACGACGTCACCCGGGCGGAGCGGTGGGGGGCGAATCACCGCGCGAGAATAATCTCCTGCGGATCCGCGGGCGAATCCGGGTCGACGGATTTTGGCGCCCCCCGGCGGGACGGGGTCGAGGGGGTGGCGTCCCGGCGGGGTCATGCGCGCATCTACTGCATTGAACCCTTTTTGACGCAGCTCTTGCGCATCCGCCTTTCGCCGCGTTATCGCCAAGTTCCCGACTCGAAATTCTTCCCGCGCGATTTCACGGTACGTGAACTCGCCCCGCAGCTTTGGCATCGGAGGACGACATGGGCGAAAAGCGTCAGCTCGAAGGAGAGGTCTTCTACCCTTCCGCCGAGGTCATCGAGCAGGCTCGCGTGAAGGACTGGGACGCGGTGGCTCGCCGGGCGCTCGCGGAGCCGGACGCGTTCTGGGCCGGGGAGGCGTCGGAGCTCGAGTGGTTCCGGAAGTGGGACAAGGTCCTCGACGACTCGAACAAGCCGTTCTTCCGCTGGTTCGCCGGCGCCCAGACGAACATCGTCCAGAACTGTCTCGACCGTCACCAGAAGACCTGGCGCAAGAACAAGCTCGCGCTGGTGTGGGTCGGCGAGAAGGGCGACGTCCGGACGTTCTCGTACTTCGCGCTGAACCGCGACGTCTGCAAGTTCGCGAACGTGCTGAAGGCGATGGGAGTCTCGCGAGGCGACCGCGTCACCATCTACATGCCGCGCATCCCGGAGATCGTGGTCGCGATGCTCGCGACCGCGAAGCTCGGTGCGATCCACTCCGTCGTGTACGGCGGGTTCAGCGTCGACGCGCTGCAGCAGCGCATCGAGGACTCCGAATCCCGCATCGTCGTCACCTCGGACGGCGGCTTCATGAACGGGAAGGTGGTGGAGCTGAAGCGCACGGTCGACGACGCCGTGCGGCGCTGCCCGACGGTGGAGACGGTGATCACGGTCCAGCGCACCGGCCACGAGGTGAAGATGGAGCCGGGCCGGGACTACTGGTACCACGAGCTCATGAAGCTGCCGCTCGCGAGCGGCACGTGCGCGACCGAGGTGATGGACGCCTCGGATCCGCTCTACATCCTCTACACCTCCGGAACGACCGGAAAGCCGAAGGGCCTCGTGCACGGGCACGGCGGCTACATGGTCGGGATCTACTCGACGCTGAAGTACGTCTTCGATCTCAAGGACGAGGACCGCTTCTGGTGCGCCGCCGATCCGGGCTGGGTGACCGGCCACTCGTACATCATCTACGGTCCGCTGCTGGTCGGCGCGACGACGTTCATGTACGAGGGCGCGCCGACGTACCCCTATCCGAACCGGTGGTGGTCGCTCATCGAGAAGTACGGGCTCACCATCCTCTACACCGCGCCGACCGCCATCCGCGGCCTCATGCGCTTCGGCGAGAGCTGGCCGAACCGCCACGACCTCTCGACCCTCCGGATCCTCGGGTCCGTCGGCGAGCCCATAAACCCGGAGGCGTGGAAGTGGTACCACCGCGTCATCGGGAAGGGCCGCTGCCCGATCATGGACACCTGGTGGCAGACCGAGACGGGGATGTTCCAGATCACCCCCACCCCGACGGTCCCGCTGAAGCCAGGCTCCGGAACGCTGCCGTTCTTCACGCAGGAAGCCGAGATCCTGGACGACAACGGCAACGCGGTCCCGGACGGCGAGGAGGGCTACCTCGTCCTCAAGCACCCGTGCCCGGCGATGGCGATGACCATCTACAAGGACCCGGATCGCTTCGTGAAGCAGTACTGGTCGAAGTATCCCGGCAAGTACATGGCCGGTGACTCCGCCAAGCGCGATCGCGACGGGTACTACTGGGTCATCGGACGCACCGACGACGTCATCAAGGTCTCGGGCTACCGGCTCGGTACGGCGGAGATCGAGAGCGCGCTCGTGTCCCACGCCGCCGTCGCGGAGGCGGCCGTCATCGGCCTGCCGCACGAGGTGAAGGGGAACGCGATCCACTGCTACTGCATCCTGCGGCAGGGCTGGAAGCCGAGCCCCGAGCTCGAGGACGAGGTGAAGAGCCACGTCGCGCAGCACCTCGGGCCCATCGTCCGCCCGGAGAAGGTGAACTTCGTCGAGGTGCTCCCGAAGACGCGGTCGGGCAAGATCATGCGCCGGGTCCTCAAGGCGCGGGCGCTGGGATTGCCGGAGGGCGACCTCTCGACGATCGAGGACTGAGCCCCGACGCGGCGAGCTCCAGTGGTATAAGCGGCTGGATTGAACTCGATCGCCTGGTGGCAGCGCCCGCGCGCGCGGCTGCTCGCGCTGGTTGCTCTCATGTGGCTCATCGCGGTGGCGGTGCTCGCCGCCGCGGTGACCGTGTTGCTGCCGTTCGAGCTCGCGCTCCTCATCGCGTTCGTCGTCAATCCGCTCATCACGCGGCTCGCGCGCGTGCGGATCGGGCGCTGGCAGCTGCCGCGCTTCGCGGCGGTGATCCTCGTCTACGTCGCCATCGGGTTCGCCCTCTGGTTCTCTGCCGTGGCGCTGCTGCCGCAGGTCTACAGCGAGGCGATCCGCGGCGTGGCGCAGCTGCGCGACGCGCTGTCGGCGTTCGGCCCCGGGAAGATCCAGGGGCTCGCGGAGCGGATCCAGGGGTGGTTCACGCGCTATGGCGTACCCGTGGAGCTCATCCCGGGAGGAGCGCGGGGCGAACCGCACGTGTCGGTCGATCTCGCGGCGGTGCTCGCCGACACGATCCAGGACATCGCTGCGTGGGGGCGCAGGGGCCTCGGTGACGTCCTCGGCGTCTCGCGCGCGCTCGTCTCCGGGACCGTACGCACGATCTTCTTCCTCGTGCTGTTGCTCATGGTGACGGCGTTCGTCCTCGTCGACGCGCCGCGCATCCTCGCCTGGTCGCAGACCCTCGTGCCGCGCTCGTGGAGGGACGACTGGCTGCGGCTCCTCTCGATCGTCGACAGGGGCCTCGCCGGCGTCGTCCGAGGCCAGCTCACGATCTGCATGATCAACGGCGTGCTCACGCTCATCGGGCTGCTCCTCCTCCGCATCCCCTTCCCGTTCGCGCTGTCCGCCCTCGCGACGGTGCTCTACCTCGTCCCGCTGTTCGGGACGATCATCTCGAGCATTCCGATCGTGCTGCTCGGCCTTTCAGGCGGCGGGCTGAAGATGGGCCTCGCGGCGCTCGCCTGGATCGTCGCGATCCACGCGCTCGAGACGTACGTCCTCAACCCGAAGATCATGGGTGACGCGTCGAAGATCCACCCGGTGCTGATCGTCCTGGCGCTCGTCATCGGCGAGCACCACTTCGGCATCGTCGGCGCGCTGCTCGCGGTGCCGGTCGCGAGCGTCGTCGCCTCGATCTTCAAGTTCATCCAGCTCAAGGCGGCCGAGGAGGAGGCGCGGCTCGCGCCCGCGGCGCCTGCGCCCGGTTCGGGTCCCCCCGCGGATATCCCCTGAGATTCTCGCGGCTCCAGGCCGTGGCGGAGTGGCCGCCTGGCGCTGGCGGACGCCGAGATTCCGATTGCGGTCGCCCATCCGGGCGCGCATGATCGGCGACTCTCGCAATTGATCTCGGCCCGATGGCCGATCCCGAAAGGAATCTGGAAATGTCAAAGGTCGTCGTGGCCGTCGTCGCGGCCCTCGCCCTCTCTCCGGTAGCGAAGGCGCAGGAGCTGAAGGACGACTCGCAGAAGACGCTCTACGCGCTCGGGCTCGCCGTTGGGCGGAGCCTCGAGGTGTTCAAGCTCACGCCGGCCGAGCTCGACCTCGTGAAGCGCGGCATGTCGGATCAGGTCTCCGGGAAGAAGACGCAGGTCGAGCTCGAGCAGTGGCAGCCGAAGATCCAGGGCCTCCTCGAGCAGCGGCAGAAGGCGACCGCGGACGCGCTGAAGGCGAAGGACAAGGGCTTCATCGAGCAGGCGAAGAAGGAGAAGGGCGCGCAGACGCTGCCGTCCGGGCTCATCTACGTTCCTCAGAAGGAAGGCACCGGCGCGCAGCCGAAGCCGACCGACACCGTGAAGGTGCACTACACGGGCAAGCTCATCGACGGGACGGTGTTCGACAGCTCGGTGAAGCGCGGCCAGCCCGCGGAGTTCCCGCTGAACCAGGTCATCAAGTGCTGGACCGAGGGCGTCGCGAAGATGAAGGTCGGCGGCAAGGCCAAGCTCGTGTGCCCCGCCGCGATCGCGTACGGCGAGCAGGGCCGCCCGCCGGTCATTCCTGGTGGCGCGACGCTCGTGTTCGACGTCGAGCTCCTCGACGCGAAGGCCACGCCCCCCGGCGGCGGCGCAGGCGCCATGCCGCCCGGGCACCCTCAGTCGGGCGGCGCGCAGGGCGGTGCGAAGCCGTCCGGCGGCAAGTAGGTTGGCGGAGCCTGTCCCGCGGACCTCGAGGAAGGGGTCCGCGGGGCGGTGAGCTCCGCGGCGTCGGCAGGCCCCGCCCGGATCGAACGCAGCTCTGCGGATCGGCAACGAGGAGGCGCGGCGATGAGCGACGAGATCGTCCTCTACGGTGAGTCGAACTGGGAGAGCCCGTACGTGTTCTCCTGCTTCGTGGCGCTTCGCGAGAAGGGCATTCCGTTCGAGCTGAGGACGTGGACGCTCGCGGCGGGAGAGCACCGCCGCGGCGACTACGCCAACCGCTCGGTGACGGGCCGCGTCCCGGCGCTGGTGCACGGCGACTTCTGGCTCGCCGAGTCGTCGGCGATCGACGAGTACCTGGAGGACGTGTTCCCGCCGCCGCAGCACGCGCGGCTCTACCCCGCCGACGTCCGCGAGCGGGCCCGCGCGCGCCAGGTCCAGGCGTGGCTGCGAAGCGACCTGCTGCCGCTGCGCGAGGAGCGCCCGACCACGACGGTCTTCGGGGCTCCTGCAGGGAAGCCGCTCAGCTCGACCGCGCAGTGGGCCGCCGAACGACTCCTCGGCGGATGCGAACAGCTCCTCCCCGGGAGCGCGCAGTACCTTTTCGGCGAGTCGTTCGGGATCGCGGACGCCGACCTCGCGCTCATGCTGCAGCGACTGATCCGGAACGGCGATCCGGTTCCGGAGCGGCTGCGCGACTACGCCGGCCGCGTGTGGGCCCGCCCGTCGGTGCGGGAGTTCGCGAGCCACCCACGGCAGCGCGCGCCGTAGCGCGACGCTCACCGCTCAGCGCTCACCGCGCCTCACGACGCTCAGGCGACCGCGCGCTGCGGTGCGGGCGTCAGCGCAACCTGATCGACAGGCGTCGCCGCGCGTTGTTCGGCGGAGGTCGCGGCGGGATCCCCTGAGGGCGCGACGGCGAACGGAGCGTCGGCCTCGGGGCGCTCGACCTGCTCCTCGGTCCTCTCGATCTGCTCCTCCGCTGCTTCTCCGCGCGACCCGACGCCGTCGCGAAGCGACTTCGCCCTCCTCGCCAGCGCGCGCGCCTCGGCGGCGATCTCGTGGGCCGACTCGGTGCTCGTCTCGGTGGCGAAGTGGATCTCGTTCATCGCGGCGAGGACGCGATCGATCCCGTCCATCTGCTCCTGCGCGAACGTCGCGATCTCCTTCGCGCTCGACGCGGCGCCCCGGAGGGTCGCCGCGAGCTCGTCCGCGCTCGCCGACTCCTTCGCGGCGGCGTCCAGCGCGCGGGCTGCGACCGTCTCCGCGGCGAGCGCGGCGGCCGTCGCCCCGTGCGAGAGCGCCGTCATCGTCTCGATGGCGCCGCGGACCGAGGCGGTCATCTGGGCGCTCGCGGCGCCGAGCGACGAGACGCGCGCGAGGAGGTTGAGGGCCGTCCCGGACAGCTCGACGGCGCTGCGGTCGAGCGACCTGCGGCGCTGCAGCTCGAGCCGGTTGATCCTGGCCTGCTGCGCGGTGACGACGCGCTGCTGGCGCTCGATCGCCCACCCGGCCACACCCACGACCACAGGTGCCGTGTCCATGAGCCAGAGGAGCGGCTCGGACGCCTGCACGGCGCCCAGCGCCGCGATCCCGACGCTGCCGTGGCGCGTCCAGGCGGCGATGAGCGTCGCCACCACCGGCAGCGCCACTCCGAGCGCCACACCGGCCCAGTCGTATCGGAGCAGTCGCATGAGGGTCCCCCACCCACATTGTCGCCTCGCGCGATCTCACCGCAAGTAAACGGCGCCGCGCGTGCGACGCTCCTCATCTATCGCCATTCGCGCTCGCCCCGCATCCCCGCGAGCTTGGGACGGCGCCCGCGCCGACATCCGCGCCGCTCGATGGCCTCGAGCGCGCCTGGCGGCGCGCACGGCCGGCGCAGCCGCCCGCGGCGCTTGGGCCTCGACTGCCGGGCTGGACCCGGCTACCTCATCCCGGATGGCCGCCCCCGCAACCGCCCTGGCCCCCCTCGCCGCGCTCCTCCCCGCACCGGGCGAGACGCTCTCGGCCGACGCGATCCTCGACCGCTTCGTCGAGTGGGTCGCCTCGACGGGTCTCGCGCTGTATCCGCACCAGGAGGAGGCGATCCTGCACCTGCTGGAGGACGAGCACCTCGTCCTCGCGACGCCGACGGGGTCGGGCAAGTCGCTGGTGGCGACCTTCCTGCACTTCCAGTCGATGTGCCGCGGAGAGCGCAGCTTCTACACCTGCCCGGTGAAGGCGCTCGTGAACGAGAAGTTCTTCACGCTGTGCGAGGCGTTCGGCCCCGAGAACGTCGGCATGATGACCGGCGACGCCGCCATCAACCGCGACGCGCCGATCGTCTGCTGCACCGCCGAGATCCTCGCCAACCTCGCGGTCAGGGAGGCCTCGCCGAAGGTGGACGCCGTCGTCATGGACGAGTTCCACTACTACGCGGACCGCGAGCGCGGCGTCGCGTGGCAGGTGCCGCTCCTGCTGCTCGAGCGCACGCGGTTCCTGCTCATGTCGGCGACGCTCGGGGACATGACGGCGATCTCCGACGCCGTGAAGGCGGTGACCGGCCGGCCGCTGGCCGACGTGCGCAGCGCGGAACGCCCGGTGCCGCTCGAGTTCGAGTACAGCGAGACGCCGCTCCACGAGACCATCGAGCGGCTCGTCACTGCCGATCGCGCGCCCATCTACCTCGTCAACTTCACGCAGCGCGCCGCGGCGGAGCAGGCGCAGAACCTCATGAGCGCGAACTTCTCCTCCAAGGAGGAGAAGGAGGTCATCCGGCGCGCGCTCGACGGCGTGAAGTTCCCGTCCGCATACGGGAAGGACTTCCAGCGCTTCCTGCGGCACGGCATCGGCCTCCACCACGCCGGCCTGCTGCCGCGCTATCGACGCCTCGTCGAGCGGCTCGCCCAGGACGGGCTCCTCAAGGTGGTGTCCGGGACCGACACGCTCGGCGTCGGCGTGAACATCCCGATCCGCACGGTGCTCTTCACGCAGCTCTGCAAGTTCACCGGGGAGAAGACCGCGATCCTGTCGGCGCGCGACTTCCACCAGATCGCCGGACGCGCCGGGCGCAAGGGCTTCGACGAGCGCGGCTGGGTCGTCGCTCAGGCTCCGGAGCACGTCATCGAGAACAAGCGCCTCGTCGAGAAGGAGAAGGCGACGGGCAAGAAGTCGGTGAAGAAGCAGCCGCCGCAGAAGGGCTACGTCCACTGGGACCGGACGACGTTCGAGCGCCTCCGCGAGAAGGACCCCGAGCCGCTCGAGAGCCGCTTCGACGTGACGTTCGGGCTGCTCCTGTCCTTGCTCCAGAGCGAGACCTCGCAGGTGGGCGGCGGCTACGGACGGCTCGTCGAGATGATCGGGCGCTCCCACGCCAGCGACTACGTGCGGGCGAAGCACCGCCGGACCGCCGCGCAGCGATTCCGCGCGCTCCGCGCCGCGGGCCTCGTCGAGCTGAAGCGCATCGAGGGCTACCGCGGCGCCTACGCCCGGCCGGCGGCGGAGCTCCAGAAGGACTTCTCGCTGCACCACACGCTCGCGCTGTACCTGCTCGACACGCTGCCCAGGATCCCTCCCGACTCCGAGACCTACGCGCTCGACGTGCTCTCGACGGTCGAGTCGATCCTGGAAGACCCCGATCCGATCCTGTGGAAGCAGCTCGACCGCGCGCGCGGCGAGGCGGTGGCGCGGATGAAGGCGGAGGGACTCGAGTACGACGAGCGCATGGCGCGGCTCGAGGAGGTCGAGTACCCGAAGCCGAACCGCGACTTCGTGTACGCCACGTTCAACGAGTTCGCGGCGAAGCACCCGTGGGTCGGGCAGGAGAACATCCGGCCGAAGTCGGTCGCACGCGAGATGGTGGAGCGGCTCTCGACCTTCAACGACTACGTCCGCGAGTACGGGCTCGAGCGCGGCGAGGGGCTCGTGCTGCGTTACCTGACCGAGTGCTACAAGGGCCTCGTCCAGGCGGTGCCGGAGTCGTATCGCGACGAGGCGCTCGACGACGTGATCGCGTTCCTGCGCGAGACGGTACGCGGCGTCGACTCCTCGCTCCTCGACGAGTGGGAGCGCATGCGCGACCCCTCTGCCACGCCGCTCGAGCGCGTCGCCGCGACGCCCGAGCAGCTCCTCGCCGCGGTGCCGCGCGCGATCGACGCCGACCCGCGGGCGTTCGCGGCGCGGGTGCGCAACGAGCTCCACCGCCTGCTGAAGGCGCTCGCAGCGCGGCAGTACGACGACGCCGCGGCCGCCCTGTTCCAGCGCGAGGCCGAGTGGCCGGCGGCGCGGCTCGAGGCCGAGCTGGCGCCGTACTGGGCGGAGCACGAGCGGATCGACGTGACGCCCGCCGCGCGCCGGCCTCACAACACGCTCCTCGACAAGCCGGAGCCGCGGCGCTGGCGCGCGATCCAGCGCGTCGTGGACGAAGCGGGCGAGGTCGACTGGGCCATCGAGTGCGAGATCGATCCCGGCGCGGAGCGGCCCGACGGCGCGCCGCTGCTCGAGCTGGTACGTATCGGGACCTGACCGAAGGGGGCTTCGATGGGAGGACGATCCGGCAGCGACGGGCTCCTCGACGACCTCGAGCGGGATCTGCGGGAAGGCGCGGGCAGGAACGCGGTGTATCGGCGGCTGCTCGGAGAGCTCCCGGCGGTGCTCCGCGGGCCGGCCGGCGCGCGGGTCGCGGCGGCGTGGGCACGGCGCACGTTCATCGCGTGGTTCGACCGCCCTCGCCTCCTCCTCGCCGCCCTGCGCTTCGACGCGATCGAGGAGGGAAGCTCGCATCCGCTGTGGCGCGCGATCGGCCCGCCCGCGGATCCTGACGCGATCGGCCCGCCCGCGGTCGAGGCGGCGCTGGCGGCGGACCGAGCCCGGGTGTGGGCCGCGCTCGGCGAGCGGTTCGTGCAGACGAACGAGACGTCGCGCGCCGTCGCGTGGCTCTGGCCGGCGTGGCTCGCGGGCTGCGATCGGGGCGGGCGACCACTCGCGCTCGTGGACGTCGGCGCGAGCGCGGGGCTGAACCTCGTCGCGGACGCCCTCCCAGCGCCGTGGACCGACGAGCGCGGACAGCCGGTGCCGGTGGCGCGCTCGCCGGCGATGGTGGCGCGCGTCGGGCTCGACGCCGCGCCGCTCGACGTGCGCTCGGAGGACGGTGCGCAGTGGCTCCGCGCGCTCGTGTGGCCTGGCGAGCCGGAGCGCCTCGCGCGCCTCGACGCCGCGATCGCGGCGTTCGGCTCGGTCGATCCGGCTCGCGGCGGACCGGTGCTGGAGCGGCGCTCGGCGCGCGACGCCCCTGCGCGGCTCGACGAGCTCTCCCGCGCGCATCCGGACGCGCTCGTCCTCGCGCTGCAGACGGTCATGCGCGAATACCTCGGCGCGGCGGAGGGCGAGGACTACGACGCCGGGATGGAGTCGTGGCTCTTCCGGAGCCGCCCCGGATCCGCGGCGTGGCTGCAGCTCGAGCACGCGACGGACGGCGCCACGCGCGAGTGGCCGTCCTGGATCGTCGCGCGCTGGCGCGCGCGCGACGGGTCTCACCTTCGAACCGCCGTGCTCGCCCGCTGCGGCTACCACCCGGTGAAGCTCCTCGTCGACCCACGCGCCGCGCAGGACTTCGCCGCGGGGATCGGCGACGCATAGGCGCGCGACGCTCCACGGAGGGCGCGTGGTCGCCACCTTGCGAGCGAGCGCCTGGGCCGGATCGTCGGCCGGCGACGTG
>DASSQI010000263.1:0-6798 GCA_035702585.1 Anaeromyxobacteraceae bacterium | reverse complement strand
CGCGCGCTCCCTGCGACCTCGCTCCACGCTCGCGCCCGCGTCGCATCACCACTCCGCCCTCGCTCCGAGGATCGGCAGGATCGGCAGCCCGGTGAGCGGCGTCCGCTGCCGATAGTCGTACCGGTAGTTCCAGCCCTCGGGATTGCCGCGGTTGTAGACGTTCTGCACGTCGAGGAAGACGCCCGCCTTCCAGCCTCGCCTTTGCCACGTCTTGTCGATGCGCACGTCGAGCGCGTGGAACGGCGCGAGCCGATCGGAGTTCACGGCCCCGAACAGCGGGACGTAGACGTCGTTGCCCGGCACGTAAACCGAGTCGGTTATCGGCGTGAACGGGTTGCCCGACACGAGCCGGAACCGGGCGCCGACGGCCCAGCCGCCACGTAAGTCGCGCGTGCCGGCGATCGTGAGGATGTGTGGCTGATCGTAGTCGAACGGCCGCTCCGCCTCCCCGGGCCGATCGGTGCGCAACGAGCGCTGGTACGTGTAGGCGACGAACCCGGTGAAGCTCGGGCCGAGCCGCGCGCGCAGCTCGAGCTCGAGGCCGTAGATGCGACCCTCGCCCTCGTTCGTGAAGCGGCGCTGGGTCGGGTCGCCCTCGAAGGCGGGGTTCCGCACGACGAGCCGGTCGAGCCACTTGCGGAACACCGTCACGTCGAGATCGACGCCCTCGACGATGCGCCGCTCCACGCCGGCGCTCGCGTGGACGCTCCGCTCCGCGCGCAGGTCCGGCGTGCCGATGTCGCGGTCGCTCTCCTGCGGCTCGGGATCCTGCTGGTAGACCCCGATCCCGCCCTTCAGCACCGTGTCGCGCCACGCCGCCCAGCGGACGTTGAGCCGCGGGTCCAGCGTCCAGCGATCGATCGCGCCGTAGCGATCCAGGCGCACTCCGGGGAGGAGCGTGACACCGGCGCCGGGCTCGACGCGCAGCTCGGCGAAAGCCCCCTGCGCGTCGTCCTCGCTGCTCTTCTTCACGGCGATCCGCGGCCGGGCGGAGACGGGCAGCGGCGGCTCGCCCTCCTCGGGAGGCTGCGGTGTGCGGGCGTCGATCCCGGCCCACGCCCACCGCACGTCCACGCCGGCGCGCGCCTCGACGGCGCGCGACACCCGCGCCGACCAGGTGCTCCGCACCGAGATGCGCTGGACGTCGAGCTTGAACGCGATGTCGTTCCCGACCGCGGTGTCGATCTGCTGGGTCGTGAGCTGGATCGAGGTCTGCTGCCTGAGCGGTCCGACGGGCCGCTCCCAGCTGCCCTGCAGCGCGTGGAACATCACGCGGCCACGCAGCGTCCCGCGGATGCTCGGGTCGTCCTGCGGCTCCTTGAACACGAGCTGGAGCTTGTCGAGCGATCCGTAGAAGAAGACGCGGGCGCGCTCGCCGGCGCGCGGCGACCAGCTCGAGACGAGCTGGTAGTCGTAGTACCGCGGCGCGGTGTCGAAGGAGACGTTCGCGTCGCTCGGCAGCACGCGCGGCAGGATGACGTCGATGTACGAGCGGTGGAACGCTCCGCCGAGAGACCAGGTGCGCGACAGCGGACCCTCGAGCGCGACGCCCGCGTCGTAGACGCTCGCGGTCGCGTCCCCGCGAAGCTCGTCGCGGGCAGGATCGCGGACGCGTACGTTCACGATGCCGCCGATCGCCCTGCCGTAGTCCGGCGCGAAGTTGCCGGGCACGAACTCCACCGCCTCGAGGAAGCGCGGGTTGAACGTGCTCCGCAATCCGCCGAAGTGATACAGGATCGGGATCTCCTGCCCTTCCAGGAAGACCTGGCTGTCACCCGGGCTGGCGCCGCGCAATACGAGGTTGCCGCCGGAGAACGGCGCGCGACCGACCCCGGGGAAGTTGAGCACCGCCTTGAGCGTGTCGCCCTGGCTGCCCGGGACTCGCGCCACCTCCTCGGCCTCGACGACGCGAATCGTCGGCTCGCGCGCGACCGGCCGCTCTGCTCGGACCGTGACCTCGACGTCGCTCGCGCCTTCGTCGTCCGGAGGCGGAGGCGGAGGCGGAGGTGGAGGTGCGTCGGAGTCGGGGCGGGCGCCCGCAGCGGTCGGCGGCGGAGGCGTTGTGAGAGGAGGCTGCGCCCCGATCGCCACGACGAGCAGGAGCGCCGGCCCGAGCGAGCTCACGCGCTAACCTTCTATCTCGAAGCTGTAGGTCAGCGTGATCCACATCGCCGCAGGGCGGCCGTCGCGGCGCCCGGGCTCGAACAGGAAGCGGCGCGCGAGCGCAGCCGCCGCCTCGTCGAACCCGTGGCCCGCGGGCCTCACGATCCGCACGTCCGACACCCGCCCGGACGTGTCGACGAGGAGCTGGAGCCGGACCTTCGCCTGGAGTCCGTCGCGGCGAGCTTCGTCCGGGTACAGCGCGCGCATCTCCGCGAGCGACGGACGCCGCAGCTCGCGCGGCTTCACCTCGCCGCCGCGACCCGGGCCGATTCCCGGCCCCGTGCCGGGCCCGATTCCCCCGCCGGTTCCGCCGCCACTCCCGCCCGTCCCACCGCCGCCGGTACCGATGCCGAGATCGCTCGCTCCGACCGCGGCAGGCGCGAGCGGCTCGTCGTCGGGAACGGCGGATGCGGGGCCCGCATCGACGACGCGCGCCTGCGGGAGCGCCGGCGCAGGCACGGGTGCCTGGAGCGGCGCCGGGGCGCGAGATTTGGGCGCGGGAGCCTCGGGTCGACGAGGTGGTGTGCGGGAACGCGCAGGTCGCGCCGTGTCCACTCGCGGCGCGGCGCGGATCGGCTGCGGCGGCTCACCACCTCCGCCGGCCGGCTCCTCCGTCGCCAACGGCCGCGGCGGCACGAGCGCGACCTCGATGGGCGCGTCTCGCCGCATCGCCCTGAACATCGGCGGCCGCAGCGCGAACCACGCCACGCCTGCCGCGTGGACGGCGAGCGAGAACGCGAGGGCCGTGAACCTGGCGGACCGACCGGTGAGCGACACCGTCGTGTGATTAAGCGATCGAGAGCACGCGCTCAACGTCGCGGCGTGGCTCGACCGGATCTATGCTGCGCCGCGCCCGCGCACCAGCAGGCGTGCCCGGCGACTCCATGGCCCGACTCGACGACCCCCGCTTCGCGCCCGACTGCACGATCACGTTCGACGGAGCGCAGGTGCCGGCGCGCACCGGCGAGAGCGTCGCCGCGGCCCTGCTCGCGGCCGGCCGCACCATCGTCGCGCGGAGCTCGAAGTACCACCGCCCGCGCGGCGCGTTCTGCCTCGCCGGCTCGTGCAACCAGTGCCTCGCGCGCGTGGACGGTCTGCCGAACCAGCGCACGTGCCGCACGCCGTGCCGCGCGGGCCTCGTCGTCGAGACGCAGAACACGCTCGGGTCGGCGGCGAGCGATCTGCTCGGCATCGTCGACCGCGTGTACTCGAGAGGCCTCGACCACCACCGGCTGATGACCTGGAACCGCATCGCGAACCGCGCGGCGGTGGCCGTCTCGCGCCAGCTCGCCGGGCTCGGCAAGCTCCCCGCACACGTCGTCGCGCCGTTCCCGCCCGTCCGCGAGGAGCGGGTCGACGCGCTCGTCGTCGGCGCGGGACCTGCCGGGCTGGGCGCAGCCGAGGTGCTCGTGAGCGCCGGTGCGCACGTGCTCCTCGCGGACCAGGAGCGGCGCGCCGGCGGTCGACTGCGCTGCCGCCTCGAGCTCGCGGGCGATCCGCCGCTCGCGTGGGTGGGCGACGTCGCGGGCGCGATCGCGCGAGCGGACGGCGAGGTCGCGCTCAGCGCGACGGTCACCGGCCTCTGGACCGACGGCGGGCTCTGCGCGGTGCTCCTCGAGGATGGTCCCCCGCCGCGGCTGCGCCTCGTGCGGCCGAAGCGAGTGATCATCGCCACGGGCACGCACGCGCAGCCGCCCGCGTTCGAGGACTCCGATCTGCCTGGCGTGCTCGCCGCGCGTGGGCTGCTCGTCGCGCTCGCCGAGCATGGGACCGTCCCCGGTGAGCGCATCGCCGTGCTCGGAAGCGGTCCGGAGGCGGACGCCGTCGCCGCCCGGCTCACCGCCGCGGGCTCGCAGGTCGCGCGCGCCGGTGCGGCGCCGCTTCGGGCGATCGGACGCGGCCGCCTCGCCTCGACGCTCGCGGCGATCGAGCTCGCCGACGGAACGCGCCTCGACTGCGATGCGCTCGCCGTCGCGACGGCGCGCGCGCCCGCCGCGGAGCTACCGCGCCTGCTCGGAGCGAGGATGACCTTCGACGCTGGCAGCGGGAACTTCCAGGTGTCGGCGGGGGAACGCGGGCGCGTCGCGGCGGCCGTGTACGCGGCCGGCGAGGTCCTCGGCGCGATGGACGCCGCTGCGGCGGCAGAGTCGGGACGGCGCGCGGCGGAAGGTGCGCTGGCGGAGGCGGAGGCGGACCGTGGGTAAGGCGATCCTCTGCGCGTGCGAGGACGTGACGCTGGACGACGTCCGGCGCGCGTTCGAGAAGGGGCACCGCGACATCGAATCCGTGAAACGCTACACCGGCTTCGGCACCGGTCCGTGCCAGGCGAAGAGCTGCCTCGCGCTCATCGCCCGCGAGCTCCTGCGGCTCGGCGCGACGCCGACCGAGTTGGAGCCGTTCACGGCGCGCCCGCCGGTCGATGCGATGCCGCTCGCCGCCCTCGCGGCGATCGATCCGGCGACGCTCCCGATCGTGCCGGGCGTGCCGCTGAGCGGGGCCCACGGCGGTGCGCAACAGCAAGTTGCTGGCGAGCGTGGACGCGCGGTGACGACGCCGTCCTGCCAGCGCGCGCCGGGCGCGCCGGTGCGAGCAGCTCGCGAGCGCGCAGGCGCGCTGGCGGCATCGCCGGACGAGCCCGCCTCGGGCGCTCCCCGCCCTTCCTCGCCGCTGCCCGGCAAGGCGTCGATCGTGATCATCGGCGGCGGCATCATGGGCCTCGGGCTCGCGTACCAGCTCGCGAAGCGCGGCACGGCCGACGTCGTCGTGCTCGAGCGCGGGTACCTGAACGCCGGCGCCTCCGGCCGGAACGGCGGCGGCGTGCGGATGCAGTGGACCACGCCGACGATGGTCCGGCTGGCGAAGCGCTCGATCGAGCTGATGCGCGGCTTCGCGACCGAGCTCGGCGTCAACGTCTGGCTGAGGCAGGGCGGGTACCTGTTCCTCGCCCCGACGCGCGCGCAGGTCGAGCGCCTCGAGCGCAACATCAAGGTGCACGAGGCGGAGGGGCTGCGGACGCGGATCCTGAGCCCGATGGAGGCGCTCGAGGTCACGCCGGAGCTCGACCCGTCGTCGTTCGTGGCAGCTGCGTACAACCCGGACGACGGCACCGTGTTCCCGTGGCCGTTCCTCTACGGCTACGCGCAGCGCGCCGAGGCGCTCGGCGCCAAGATCTGCACGTTCACCGGCGTGACGGGGTTCCGCACGTCGGGGGCGAGCATCACGCACGTCGAGACCGACCGCGGGCCCATCGCCTGCGACACCGTCGTCCTCGCCGCCGGCGCGTGGTCGAAGGAGATCGCCGCGCTCGCCGGCGTGTCGGTCCCGAACCGTCCCACCCGCCACGAGATCCTCGTCACCGAGTCGATGAAGCCGTGGCTCGACCCGCTCGTCTCGATGCTCGGGAACGGCCTCTACTTCTCCCAGTCGCAGCGCGGCGAGATCGTGGGCGGCATGGGCGATCCGCTCGAGCCCGAGGGAGTCGAGGAGCGCAGCACGCTGCGGTTCCTCGCGCGATTCGCGCGAGCGATCACGACGTGCGCGCCGGTGACGGGCGGCATCAAGGTCGTGCGGCAGTGGGCGGGCTGCTACGACGTGACGCCCGACAACAACCCGATCCTCGGCGCGGCCGGCTTCGGCAACTTCCTCCAGCTGCACGGCTGGGTCGGCCACGGCTTCATGATGGCGCCTGCGGTGACCGAGCTCATGGCGGAGTGGATGACCGGCGGCCGCCCGCACGAGCTGTTCGAGCGGTTCACAATCGATCGGTTCTCGCGCGAGGGCGGCGCCGCGCGCGAGGACTTCATCATTGGCTAGCACGCACCGCGGCGTCAGCCGCGGCGCGCCTCAGGATTGCGCGGCCTCCGCGTGCTCAGGCGCGGAGGCTGCCGGGCCGCCCGCCATGTGGGAACAAACGCGATCTCGTGGGCGGGGTGCCGATTATCCGCTCAAACGCGGTCGCGATCGTCCGTGGCGTGTCGCGATCGTCCGTGGCGCGGTCGAACCCGTGGGCCGCCGGGATCAGCACGCGGCTCGCGCTGCGCGCGACCCGCGCGTGATTGGCAGAGCGGGATGCGAAAATGCGTGAATGACGGCACGCGAATTCACCGACCGACTCGCCCACCTCCTCCGCCGCGAGCATGGCGCGCTCGCGGACTTCCTCCTCGCGCTGGCCGAGTTCGATCGCGAGCGGCTCTGGGCCGAACTGGGCTACGCGAACCTGTTCGACTTCCTGCACCGACGCCTTGGGCTGTCGCGTGGCGCGGCCCACTACAGGAAGACCGCCGCAGCGCTCGTGCAGCGCTACCCCGGCATCCTCGCGCCCATCCGCGACGGCCGCCTGTGCATCACCACGATCATCGAGGTCGCCAGGGTGATCACGCCCGAGAACCAGCGCGACGTGGTGCCGAAGTTCTACGGCTGCTCGAAACGAGAGGCGATGGCGATCGCCGCCGCCATCAACCCCGTCGAGGGCGCGCCGCGCCGCGACATGGTCACGACGCAGCGTACGGACCGCATCCAGGCTCGTGTCGCCGGCGCGCTCACGCCGATGCTCGCTTCCGTGCTCACGCCCGCGCTCGGTCCCGCGCTCACGCCGGCGCTCGGTCCCGCGCTCACGCCGGCGCTCGGTCCCGCGCT
>DASSQI010000262.1:0-6634 GCA_035702585.1 Anaeromyxobacteraceae bacterium | reverse complement strand
AGACGGCTCGGCACCGCCGTGCGCGCATACACCTTGTTCGCGCGATCGACCGGCGCGAAGAGTCGGGCGAAGCTCGTGATGCTCTCGCTGCGGCCCAGCATGAGGAAGCCGGGCTCGTTCAGCGCGTAGTGGAACGTCGCGATGACCTTCTTCTGCAGCGCGGCGCCGAAGTAGATGAGGACGTTGCGGCAGGACACCAGATCCAGCTTGCTGAACGGAGGGTCGCGGGCGAGATCGTGCCGCACGAACACGCACGCGTCTCGCACGGCCTTGTTGACGCGGTAGCCTCCTTCCACGCGCGTGAAGTACCGGCGACGCCGCTCCTCGCCGACGTCGCGGAGGACCACGTCCGCGTAGAACCCGGCTCGAGCTCGCTCGATGGTTCGCTCGCTCAGGTCGGTGGCGAAGATCTGCAGCGGGGAGGCCTTGCCCGCCTCGTCGAGGTGCTCCAGGAACGCGATCGCGACCGAGTACACCTCCTCGCCGGTGGCGCAGCCCGGCACCCAGACCCGGACAGGCGCTCCTGCCGGCTTGTGCTCGAGGATTCTCGGGAAGATCTCGGCCTTCAGCGCGTCGAACGCCTCGGGATCGCGGAAGAACGACGTCACGTGGACGAGGAGGTCCTCCGCGAGCGCCTCCACCTCCGGGCGACTTGCCCGGAGCAGCTCGAGGTAATCGCCGAGCCGCCGCAGCTCGCGCAGCGCCATCCGACGGCCGAGGCGGCGCTGGAAGGACGCTGGCTTGTACTCACGGAAGTCGACGCCGACGACGTTGTGCACGAGGGCACGGATCTGGTCGCGGACGGCCTCGTCGCCCTCCTCGGCGCCCGGGTCGCGCGCGTCCGGCGCGACATAGGGGTGACGGCTCAGCCGGACCAGCTCGCGGGCGAGATCCGGGACCGACAGAACCCGATCCGCGACGCCGGCCGCGATCGCGCTTTGCGGCATCCCGGCGAACCTCGCCGTTTGCGGGTCCTGCACGAGCGTGATCCCGTCGTTCTCCTGGATCGCCCGCAGCCCCTCCGTACCGTCGGACGCGGTGCCCGACAGGACGACGCCGAGGGCGCTCCGCGCCCGGTCCTCGGCGAGCGAGCGCAGGAACGAGTCGATCGGCAACGCCGGGCGACCGGGCCGGACCGGACGCGGGCCGAGCCGCAAGGTCGGACCGCTCAGCGACAGCTCCGCGTTGGGAGGGATCACGTAGACGTGATCGGCCTGGAGCCGCACGCCGTCCGCGGCCTGCGCGACGGGCATCGGGGTCGCCCGCGCCAGCACGTCGGGGAGGAAGCTCGGGTGCTGTGGGTCGAGGTGCTGGATGAACACGAACGCCATCCCGGTATCGGACGGGAGGCAGCTCAGCAGCTCCGACGCTGCCTCGACGCCGCCGGCGGAGGCGCCGACGCCCACGACCGGAACGAAGGGCCCATGCCCGTGTTCGCCTGCCTCTGGACGCGCCGCGGACGAGCGGGCGCGACGAGCCCGGTGGGCCGCGTTCTTCTCCGCGCTCCTCGCAGGGCGCTTCATGACCCCTCCTCGTACGCAGGCGTGACGCGCCCCGCTGAACAGTCAGGGTTCTCCCGGTCGACCGCTCGGGGCGCGTGCAGCAAACCCCCGCAGGGGAGGACCGCCTCCTTCTCTTAGTGCCGCGCCGCGGCGCGGGCGCGATCTTTCTTCCGTCGTCCCATGCCGCGGCCTCACCGTCTCGTCGCGGTGAACGTCGGCCGCACGCCGCGTCGCGCCGCCGCTGGTCCGGCCGAGCGCTTACGCCCCGCCATTCACGTGTGTCGTGCGAGGGCGAACGCTAGACCATTCACTTACCGTGAAACGCAGCTCGAGGTGAACACATGGGCTTCAGCGACGCCGGCTCCATGAGCTTCGCGATCATCGTGGTGGGAGTGACCTGGCTCGCCTGCGTCGTCGGCGCCGCGCGGATCCTCGCGCGGACGGCGCCGCAGCCTGCCGTCGCGAGATCGCGTTGACGAAGTTTCGTTGACGAAGTTGCTTTGACATTGCGCTGGGAGGCGCGCCGCGACGCCGGCGCCAAACCGGGAGCGAGCCAGCCACCGCATCTGCCGATGACGCGCTGACCCCCTGTGGGAGAGAGCGTGTTTCTGGGCAGGATCCTCAACTCGACGTTGTTCGAAGGCGGCGGCCGCGCCACGGCGGTCGCGGAGAAGCCCTTCCGCGACGAGCTCCTCAGCATCGAGCGCCTCGAGGAGCGAGCGCGCGCGCTCGCCGCCCGGTTCATCGTGGACCCGAGCTCGCGTCGCGTCGCGCGGAGCGTGCTCCCGCGGTTCGACGACAACGCCGCGGTGCTGCGCGACGCCTACCGGGCACTCGAGGACGACATCCACCGGGGCGAGTTCGTCACTCCCGCGGGAGAGTGGCTCCTCGACAACTACCACCTCGTCGCGTCCGAGATCCGGCAGGTTCGCCACAACCTCCCCCGCGGCTACTACCGCGAGCTGCCCAAGCTCGCGGCGCGAGGGCACGCGGGCGACGCCCGCGTATACGCGCTCGCGGTGGAGCTCATCCGGCACAGCGACAGCCGCCTCGATCCCCAGCAGCTCGCGCGTTTCCTGGACAGCTTTCAGTCGATAGCCCCGCTCACCATCGGCGAGCTCTGGGGTTGGCCGAGCATGCTGAAGCTCGCGCTCGTCGAGAACCTGAGGCGCCTCGCGGAGGAGATGCTGACCGCGCGCGCCGCCCGCCGGGCCGCCGACGCGTACGTCGCGCGGATCGACGCCGCCGGGAAGGGAGACGCGCCGCCGCTGCCGCGCGTCCTGCACCTGGGCCATCTCGTGCAGCTCCTGCAGCGCGTCCGCGAGTACGGTCCGCGCCTCGCCGCGGTGCGGAGGGGCATCGACGACCACCTCGCCGCGGCCGCGATGACGGCGGAAGAGGCCATCCGCAGCGAGCACCAGCGCGAGGCCGTCGCCCAGGTCTCCGTCGCGAACGTCATCACGAGCCTGCGCCTCTGCTCCCAGCTCGACTGGAGCGGGTACGTCGAGTCGGTGAGCCTCGTCGAGCGGGTGCTGCAGCGCGATCCCGCAGGCGCCTACTCGCGCATGGACTTCCTCAGCCGCGACCGGTACCGGCAGGCGGTCGAGGAGCTGGCGGAGCCGAGCGGCGAGGCGCAGGTCCGCGTCGCGCTGAGGACCGTCGAGAGCGCGCGTCAGGCCGCCGAGGCCGACGGCGCGTCCGCTCGCGCCGCGCACGTGGGTCACCACCTCATCGGCAGGGGTCGCGGTGGGTTCGAGGACGACGTGGCCTATCGGCCAGGTCTCGCGAAGCGCATCCGTCGCAGCGCCTTCGCCCACGCCACCGGCGCGTACCTCGGCACGATCGCGCTCGTCACCGCCGCCCTCGTCGGCGCCGGCGTCGCCTACGTGCAGCTCCGGAGCGGCGGGGCTGTCTGGCAGGTCGTCGCGGCGCTGCTCCTGCTCGTCCCGGCGAGTCAGCTCGCGATCGCCGTCACCCAGCGCCTCGCCGCACGCCTCGCACCGCCGCGGCGGCTGCCGCGCCTCGATCTCACGCCGGGCATCCCCGACGATGCCCGAACGCTCGTGGTCGTACCGACGCTCTTGACGAGCGTCGCTGGCGTGAACGAGCTCGTCGAGCACGTCGAGGTCCTCGCCCTCGGAAACCTCGACCCCCGCATCCACTTCGCGATCCTGGGCGACTACGCCGACGCCGCGGCCCGCGAGACGCCGGACGACGCGGCCATCCTCGCCGCGGCGCGGAGCGGCGTCGAGGCGCTGAACGCGCGGCTCGGCGAGGGCCGTGGCGACCGGTTCTTCCTGTTCCACCGCGCGCGCCAGTGGAACGCGGGCGAGCGCGCCTGGATGGGCTGGGAGCGGAAGCGCGGCAAGCTCGAGGAGCTGAACCGGCTCCTGCGCGGCGCGAACGACACGAGCTTCGACGTCCAGGTGGGCGATCTCGCGATCCTCCCCAGCGTGCGCTACTGCATCACCCTCGACTCCGACACGCGGCTGCCGCGCGACGCGGCCAAGAAGCTCATCGGCATCATCGCGCACCCGCTGAACCGCCCCCGCTTCGACCCGCACGCAGGTCGAGTGACCGACGGCTACGCGATCCTGCAGCCGCGCGTCAGCGTCACGACGTCGAGCGCTGCCGGCTCGCGCTTCGCGCGCATCTTCGCCGGCCACACCGGCGTGGACCCCTACACGACGGCGGTCTCGGACACGTACCAGGACCTCTTCGCCGAGGGGACCTTCACCGGCAAGGGGCTGTACGACGTCGACGCGTTCATGGCGGCGCTGGAGGGGCGCGTGCCCGACAACGCGCTTCTGTCCCACGATCTCTTCGAAGGCGTGCACGCGCGCACGGCGCTCGTCACGGACGTCGAGGTGGTGGACGACTACCCGTCGAGCGTGCTCGCCCACGCGCGGCGCCAGCACCGCTGGGCCCGCGGCGACTGGCAGATCCTCGCGTGGCTCCTTCCCTTCGTGCCGACGCGCGACGGCGTGCGTCGCAATCGCCTGCCGGTCATCTCGCGCTGGAAGATCTTCGACAACCTCCGCCGCAGCGTCCTCGCCCCGTCGACGGTCGCCCTGCTCGTCTCTGCGTGGACGGTGTTGCCCGGCAACCCGCTCCTCTGGACCGCCGCCGTGCTGGCCGGGATCGTCTTCCCGGTCTCGCCGCTCGTGCTCGAGGCGCTCTCCGGACCTCGCCCGCACCAGCCGTGGCGCATGTTCCTGCGCGACCTCGCCGAGGACGCGAAGACGGCGCTCGCGCGGATCGCGCTCCAGCTCACGTTCCTCGCGAACGACGCCTGCGCGATGGCGCACGCCATCGCGGTGACGCTCTTCCGCCTCACGCTCACCCAGCGCCGCATGCTCGAATGGGAGACGGCCGCCGCGAGCGCGGCGCGAGGTGCGCGCGGCGCCCGCGGCCGGGGCGCGCGCCCCTTCATCGTCGCGATGGCGGCGAGCCCGATCGTCGCGCTGGTGTCGCTCGTCCTCGTGCTCCTCGCTGGACGCCCCGGCGCGCTCCTCGCGGCGGCGCCGGTCCTCGCGCTGTGGGCGGTCGCACCGCTCGTCGCCTACCGCCTCAGCCAGCCCATCGCGCGCGATCGCCAGGAGCTCGGGCCGGACGACCGCGCGCTGCTCCTCGACGTGGCGCGCCGCACCTGGCGCTACTTCGAGACGTTCATGGGGCCGGAGGATCACGGGTTGCCGCCCGACAACTTCCAGGAGGTGCCCGAGCCGAAGGTGGCGCACCGGACCTCGCCCACGAACATCGGGATGGGGCTCCTCTCGACGCTCGCGGCGCACGACCTCGGGTTCATCGAGACGCCCGAGCTCGCCCATCGGGTCGACGCCATGCTCACGACGATGGAGGGGCTGGAGCGCTTCGAGGGGCACCCGTTCAACTGGTACGACACCCGGAGCCTCGCTCCACTGCCGCCCCGGTACGTCTCCACGGTGGACAGCGGCAACCTCGCCGGCGCCCTCATCGTCATGTCCGAGGGGCTGCGCGCGCTCGGGCTCGAGAGCCTGGCGCGGCGCGCCGCGGCGTTCGCGGACGGGATGAGCTTCCGATTCCTCTACGATCCCAGGCGGCATCTCTTCGCGATCGGCTACCGCGGCGCCGGCGACGACGGGCCGGGGCGGCTCGCTCCCGCGCACTACGACCTCCTCGCCTCCGAGGCCCGGCTCGCCAGCTTCATCGCCATCGCGAAGGGCGAGGTCCCCGAGGAGCACTGGTTTCACCTGGGCAGGACCGCCACCAGCGTGCAGGGCGTCGCGACGCTCCTCTCCTGGAGCGCCACGATGTTCGAGTACCTCATGCCGCTGCTCGTCATGAGGAGCTATCCGGGCACGCTCCTCGACGACTCCTGCAGGATGGCGGTGCGCCGGCAGCGGGACTACGCGGCGCAGCGCGGCGTGCCGTGGGGGATCTCGGAGTCGGCCTACGACGCCGTCGATCGCCACGACAACTACCAGTACAAGGCGTTCGGCGTCCCTGGCCTGGGTCTCAAGCGCGGGCTGGCGAGCGAGCTCGTCGTGGCGCCCTACGCGACGGCCCTCGCAGCGCTCGTCGAACCTGCCGCTGCCGCGAACAACCTCCGTCGGCTCGTGGCCGCCGGGCTCGACGGCGCGTACGGTCCGTACGACGCGGTCGACTTCTCGCGTCGTCGCGGCGACTCGGAGGACGCTGCGCCCGCGGGGAAGCCGGAGGGAAAGGTCGTGAGGACGTACCTCGCGCACCATCAGGGCATGACCCTCACGGCGATCGCCAACGTCCTTCGCGACAATCGCATGGTGGAGCGATTCCACGCCGACCCGCGCGTCCAGGCGACGGAGCTGCTCCTCCAGGAGAGAGCGCCTCGCCACGTCCCGGTGATGCGACCGCGACCCGACGACGAGACCCGGATCTCCGCGCCGCTGCCCGCGGTCGCGGTGCGCCGCTTCCGCTCGCCCCACACCCCGTTCCCGCACGCGCAGTTCCTGTCCAACGGCAGCTACACCGCGGTGGTGACGAACGCCGGCGGCGGCGCGAGCAGCTGCCGGGGACGCGCGGTGACGAGGTTGCGGCACGACTTCACGCGCGACCCCGGCAGCCAGTTCGTCTACCTGCGCGACGTCCGGAGCGGGTCCGTCTGGTCCGCG
>DASSQI010000261.1:0-11805 GCA_035702585.1 Anaeromyxobacteraceae bacterium | reverse complement strand
TGAAAGCCGTGGTCGTGTTGATCGTCCACTGGAACCCGAACGTCGACGCGGCGCCGGACGCGCCCTGACACTCGAGGACGTTGATGACCTTGTCGGGCTTGTCGCCCGTCTCGGTGATCGTCACCTGCGCGACGCCGAGGGACGGCGCGAGGAGCAAGGCGGTGAGGAGCGCGCGGCGCATATGGCGCCGATTCTGCAATCCGGGGACCACGAGCGCCAGCCGGAAAATGGCAGCGACGTGGCGCCGGGCACCGCGAATCGCCTGCAGCGGCGCGCCCGCGACTGGCCTTTTTGGCAAAGGGGCGCTCCCGCCCGGAGGCCCCGTGACATTTTGGCAGCCACGCCGCGGCTCAGAACCCGCCGTCGCGGAGCGCCTCGGCGATTCGCACCGCGTTCGCCGCGGC
The DNA here is from genome assembly GCA_035702585.1 of Anaeromyxobacteraceae bacterium. Taxonomy (GTDB): domain Bacteria; phylum Myxococcota; class Myxococcia; order Myxococcales; family Anaeromyxobacteraceae; genus DASSQI01. Next base: position 11,401 of record DASSQI010000261.1, on the reverse strand, counting down.
CCCGCGTCGCAGGTTGTCGAGCGCCGCGAAGAGCTCGAGCCCGTTCTCCTGCGTGGCGTCCTCGCGGATGCGGCCGACGAAGAGCGAGTCGTCCGCGACGGCGAGCATCGGCATCGGGTACACGCCCTCGGCGAGCGCGTCGACGACCTTCACGCCGGGCGCGCCGCGCAGCAGCCCGCGCACCTCCTCGGGCGAGAGCTTCCGGTCGGTGGCGACGTTCACGGAGAGGCAGTGGCCGTAGAACACCGGCACGCGCACCGCGACCATCGTCGCCCGCAGGTCGGGCGCGCCCAGCAGCCGGCGCAGCTCGGAGACGGTGTCGCGCTCCTCCTCGGTCACGCCGCCGTCGAGCGGAGTGCCCACCTGCGGCACCACGTTGAACGCGAGGCGGTGCACGATCCCGCCGATCGGCTCGGGCTCGACGCCGTTCATGAGGTCGTGCGCCTCGCGCTCGAGCTGGCGGATCCCGAGCATCCCCGCGCCCGATGCCGACTCGAGCGCGACCGCGTGCACGCGCCGCAGCCCCGCGGCCCTGGCGATCGGGCCCAGGAGCGTGGCGAGGCCGACCGCGGCGGCGCCGGGGCTCGCGACGATCCCGCGCGTGCGCCAGCCCGCGAGCGCCTGCGGGTTCAGCTCGGTGACGACGAGCGGCACCTCCGGATCGGCCCGGAACGCCGGCGAGACGTCGACGACGGCGCAGCCCTCCGCGCGCGCCTTCGGCGCCCAGGCGCGGGCTGCCTCGGCGCCGGCTGCGAGGATGGCGACGTCGCAGCCGCGGAACGCGCCGTCCTTCACCTCGAGCACCTTGAGCGTCTCGCCGCCGAGGTCGACCTCCGCTCCCGCGGCGCGGCCGAGCGGCCGCACGAACGCGAGCGGCACGTCGCGATCCACGAGGACGTCGAGCACCGCGCGGCCTACGGCCCCCGCCGCGCCGAGCAGCGCGACGCTGATCTCCTTCTTCGCCACTGGGACTCCTACTTGGCCTGGATCCAGCCCTCGGCGGTGAGCAGCTCGGCCGTCAGCACCGCGCCGCCGGCCGCGCCGCGCACGGTGTTGTGCGACAGGCAGACGAACCGCCAGTCGAAGATGGCGTCCGGGCGCAGCCGCCCGACGGCGACCGCCATGCCGTTACCGAGATCGCGATCGAGCTTCGTCTGCGGCCGCGCGTCCTCGTCGAAGTACTGCAGGAACGGCTTCGGCGCCGACGGCAGCCCGAGCTGCTGAGGCTTGCCCTGGAACTCGCGCCAGAGCGACAGGATCTCGTCGCGCGACGGCTTCTCGGCGAACGTCGCGAACACCGCGGCGAGGTGGCCGTCGCTCACCGGCACGCGGATGCACTGCGCCGTGAAGACCGGCTCGGCCGCGTTCTCGATGCGCCCGTCCTTCAGCCGGCCCCAGATCTTGAGCGGCTCCTTCTCGCTCTTCTCTTCCTCGCCCTTGATGAACGGGATGACGTTGTCCACCATGTCGGGCCAGCTCTCGAACGTCTTGCCCGCGCCGGAGATCGCCTGGTACGTCGCGACGGCGATGCGCTTCGGCCCGAAGCGCAAGAGCGGGTGGATCGCCGGGACGTAGCTCTGCAGCGAGCAGTTCGGCTTCACGGCGATGAAGCCCTGCTTCGTGCCGAGGCGACGGCGCTGCGCCTCGATGACGCTCGCGTGCTCGGGGTTCACCTCCGGCACCATCATCGGCACGTCGGGGGTCGCGCGGTGCGCGGAGTTGTTCGAGACGACCGGCGTCTCGGCGCGCGCGTAGTCCTCCTCGAGCTTCGCCGTCTCCTCCTTGCTCATGTCGACGGCGCAGAAGACGAAGTCCACCTCGCTCGCGATCGCCGCGACGTCGGAGGCGTTGCGCACCGTCAGCCTGGACGTCGCGGAGGGGATCGGCGCCTTGAGCGCCCAGCGGCCGGCGACCGCGTCGGCGTAGCTCTTGTCGGCAGACCCCGCGCTCGCGGCGACGAGCGTCACGTCGAACCAGGGGTGATCGGCGAGGAGCGACACGAAGCGCTGACCGACCATTCCGGTCGCGCCGAGGACGCCAACCTTCAGCTTCTTCTGCATTCGGGCCTCATCGGGGAGAGGGAAACCTCCATCTTACAACGAGTTGGCCCGGGTGCGGTGTTCCCGGAGTCGGCGCCGGCCATCAACCACCCGGTCGCGGGACCGTTCCGCCGGGGAACTTGAGCTCGGCCTCGCTCGGCCGGACGTAATGAGGCTCTAGCGCGAACAGCGCCTGCGGGTCGTACGGTGCCGACGCGAGCCGGGCGGCGCAGAGCCTCGCCACGGCGTGACCAGGAGGCGTCGGCGGGCCTCCCGGGAGCTCGGGCAGGGCGGCGAGCGGTCCCCTGTACGCCGCGTACCCCTCGCCGAACGCGGCGATCTCGGACGGATCGGCCGCGAGCGCCTCGAGGTAGGCCAGCAGCGCCTCGGGCCGGAGCGCCGCCTCGGGCGCGAACTGCTGCAGCCGCTCGCCCTCTCCCACCCGGTAGAACCCCGCGTAGACCTCCGCCTTCTTCGCGTCGAGGAGCGGCACGAGCAGCGCCCCGCGGGAAGCGACGGGCGCCGCGGCCGCGGCCATCGCGGCGAGGCTCGACGCGCCCACGAGCGGCCGCTGCTGCGCGTAGGCGAGGCCCTTCCACGTCGCGAGCCCGATGCGCAGCCCGGTGAACGATCCCGGCCCGAGGCCCACGGCGTAGCCGTCGATCTCCTCGAGCGACCTCCCGTGCTCGGCGAGCAGATCGAGGAGCACTCCGGGGAGACGGCCGCCGTGGCCGCCGGTGGGCCCCTGCGGTCCAGGCTTCGCGGCCGCGCGCTCGCTGCGCTCGGCGACGATGCGCACGCCCTCTGCGCCGAGCTCGGAGAGCGCGACGGAGAGCGTGAGCGTGGCGGTGTCGATGGAGGCGACGAGCATCGCCAGCGGCTTTACCCCATCAGCCGGGCGATGTCGTTCTTGAAGACGACGAGCATGAGCATGAGCAGGAGCGCGATGCCGACGAGGTTCGCGACCTCGCGCGTGCGCACGCTGAGCGGCCGGCGCGTCACCCACTCGACGAGGCACGCCGCGAGGTGCCCGCCGTCGAGCACCGGGATCGGCAGCAGGTTCATGAGCCCGAGGTTCACGCTGAGGAGCGCCATCTTGAAGAGGAAGCTCTCGATGCCCTCCTCCGCGGCCTGCGCCGCGATGGAGAACAGCATGATCGGACCGCCGACCGTCTTGAAGCTGATCTCGCCGGTGACGATGAGCGCGATGCCCTTCACCGTCATGCGGACGACGTCGACGAGGTGGGACGTGGACGTGACGACCGCCTCGACGATGCCGATCCGGAGCGGCACCTGCTCGGCGACGAGCGCCTCGGGCGACACGAGCATGCGCTGGTCGGGCGCGAACCCGAGGAACAGCCGCGGCGTGCGCTCCCGCGTCATCTCGTCGACCACCATCTCCTCGCCCGGCACGAACGCGACGTGACGACCGTCGCCGAGCACCACGTCCACCTGCTTCCCGACCGCGAACTCGGCGGAGAGCGCGTTGAGCTCGCGGAACGAGCGGACGGGCTTCCCGTTCACCGACGCGAGCGAGTCGCCGCGCCGGATGCCGGCCTTGTCGGCGGGGCCGCCCGGAGTGACCGCCGCGACGAACGTGGAGACGCCGGGGTCGGCGATCGCGACGGACGACTTGCCGTCGACGCACGACGGGACGCCGGTGAGCGTCACGTGCTGGTAGGTCGACAGCGCGGCGCCGGGCAGCGCGATGGGGTCCTCCCGCAGGACCTCGAGGTCCACCGGACCGCAGCTCGCGGCCGCGAGCGCCCGGTCGAGGTCTCCCGAGTTCGCGACGGGCTTGCCGCCGGCGCGCACCACGAGGTCGAACGGATGGAGCGCGCCCGCCGCGCCGGGAGCGACCGGCGCCACGACCGCCGGCGAGTAGGTCGGCGTGACGCCGACGACACCGCGCTCGCGCACCTCGACCGGGTTCGCCTCGCGCTCGCGCGCGGGGACGATCGTCATCGGCGGGAGCCGCTTGCCGTCACGCTCCACCTCGAGCCTGAGCGGCTCGCCCGGATGCGGCGACACGAGGGTCCGGAGGTCCGTGAAGTGGCGGACCTGCGTCACCGGTCCGCCGGGCGCCTTCACGCTGAGGATCCGGTCTCCGGGCTGGAGGCCCGCCTCGGCGGCGGGCGAACCGGGCGACACCGTCCCGACGCGCGGGCCCGGAGCGAGCTCGCCGTTCTGCGCGAGCGTCATCGCGATGTAGATGACGCCGGGGAACAGGAGGTTCATCGCCGGCCCGGCGAACGCGATGGCGAAGCGCTTCCACGGCGGCTGCTCGAGGAACCCGCGCCCGCGGTCCTCCGGCGCGGTCTCCTCGCCCGGCTCGTCGCCGGCCATCTTCACGTACCCGCCGAGGGGCAGCGCCGCGATCCGGTACTCCGTCTCCGCCCGGTGGAACCCGAACAGGCGAGGCCCGAACCCGATCGAGAAGCGGAGGACCTTCACTCCGAGCAGCTTCGCGACGAGGAAATGGCCCAGCTCGTGGACGAAGATGAGCCCGCCGAGCAGGAGCGCGATCGAGCCCACCTTGAGGAGGAGGTCCGCCATCATCCGTCGATAATGACACGCAACGGCGGCTGCCGCAGATGCGGCGGGTGACTGCTACATCATTCCCGCGCGGCGCAGCGCGTCCTGCCGCCCCCACTCGCTCGCCGCGAGCGCCTGCTCCGCGCTCCGCACCGGCTCGGGCACGTGGGCGTCGAGCACCTCGCCGCAGAGCTCGGCGATGCGCGGAAACGCGACGCGACCTGCGAGGAACGCCGCGACCGCGCCCTCGTCCGCGCCCGACAGCGCGGCCGGTGCGGTCCCGCCGCGCTCCAGCGCGCGGTACGCGAGCGTGAACGCGGGGAACCGGACGGGATCCGGCGGCTCGAAGGTGAGGCGACCCAGACGGGACAGGTCGAGAGGCTGAAGGTCGAGCCGGAGCCGCTCGGGCCACGCCATCGCGTAGCTGATCGGCCCGCGCATGTCGGACACGCCGAGCTGCGCGACGATCGAGCCGTCCACGTACTCGACCATCGAGTGCACGATCGACTCGGGGTGCACGACGATGTCGATGCGCTTCGGGTCGACGTCGAAGAGCCATCGCGCCTCGATGACCTCGAGGCCCTTGTTCATGAGGGTGGCGGAGTCGATCGTGATCTTCGCACCCATCGTCCAGTTCGGGTGCTTCAGCGCCTGCGCCGGCGTGACCGCCGCGAGCTCCTCGAGCGGGACGCGGCGCAGCGGGCCCCCCGACGCGGTGAGCAGGACGCGGCGCACGTCCGAGCGGTTGTGGCCGGCGAGCGACTGGAACACCGCGCTGTGCTCGCTGTCGATGGGCAGGATCCGCGCGCCGGTCTTCGCGGCGCGGCGCACGAGCAGCTCGCCCGCGAGCACCATCGACTCCTTGTTCGCGAGCCCCACCACCTTCCCGGCCTCGACCGCGGCGGCGGTCGAGAGCAGCCCGGCTCCGCCGGAGATGGCGGCGACGACGAGATCCACGTCCGCGCGCGCGGCGCAGGCCACCGAGCCTTCCGGCCCCGCGAGGATCTCCGGCCCTCCGGCGCCGACCTCGGCGCGCAGGCCGCGCGCCGCGTCGGCGTCCGACATCGCGACGACGCTCGGGCGGAAGCGGCGGATCTGCTCGACGAGCAGCTCGTGGTTGCGGCCGGCGGAGAGCGCGACCACCTGGAAACGATCGGGGTGACGCGCGACGACGTCGAGCGTCTGGACGCCGATGGAGCCAGTGGAGCCGAGGATCGCGAGCCGCTTCACGACGCCGCCTATAGCACGGCGCCGGCCTGGCCGCTCAGCCTCAGGGTGAAAGGACGAGCGCGCACAGGTAGATCCATGGGCCGACGAAGAGCAGCGCGTCGATCCGGTCGAGCAGGCCGCCGTGGCCCGGGATGAGCGCGCCCGAGTCCTTCACGCCGGCGGCGCGCTTCAGCATCGACTCGACGAGATCCCCGGTCGGCCCGAGCAGCGCCGCGCCTCCGCCCACGACGAAGCACGCCGCGATGGAGAGGCCCCGCAGCCAGTCGGCCGGGAAGATCGCCTTCAGGATGAGCGCGGCGAGGACGCTGCCGATCGCGCCGCCGACGAAGCCCTCCCACGTCTTCTTCGGGGAGATCGACGGGAGCATCTTGTGCCGCCCGAAGAAGCGGCCGCCGAAGTAGGCGAGCGTGTCGTTGAGCCAGGTGGCCACGAACGCGAGGACCGCCCACGCGAAGCCGAAGCGGAGCCGCAGCGCGACCACCACCGCGATCGTGAACCCGCAGTAGAGCCACGCCAGCGCCGCCGCGGAGATGCGGCCCGGCGCCTCCTCCGGCGGAGCCTGGCGGAACAGCGCTCCCATGAGCAGCACCATCGAGGCGACGGCGACGGCGAGCACCATCCACTCCGGGTAGACGCCGCCGTGCCGCGCGGCCCACCACGGCGCGAGCGGGATGAGGCCCGCGAGCACGATGGCGAAGACCTCGGTCTTCCCGATGGTGGAGAACATCGTGGTGAGCTCGTACGCCGCGAGCACCGCGGCCCCGGCGCAGACCAGCGCGAACGACAGTCCGCCCCACCACGTGATCGCGATGAGCGACGGGAACAGGATGATGGCGGAGACGACCCGCAGCGCGAGGTTGCGGTTCTGGTCCGTCATGCCCGGTGCGTCGCGAGCTGCGCGCCGGTGAGCCCGAAGCGCCGCTCTCGTCCCTGGAAATCGGCGATCGCTTGCAGCAGCTCCAGCTCCCGGAAGTCGGGCCAGAGGACGTCGACGAAGCACAGCTCGGCGTAGGCGCACTGCCAGAGGAGGAAGTTCGAGATGCGGCGCTCGCCGCTCGTCCGCACGAGCAGATCGAGCTCCGGCAGGTTCGCCGTCCACAGCTCGGCGGAGAGGCTCTTCTGATCGATCTTGCGGCGCCCCGCCGCGACGCGCTGGGCGGCGCGCGCGATCTCTTCGCGACCGTCGTAGGACAGCGCGAGCGTGAGGTTCATCCCGCCGTTGCCGGCCGAGTCGCGGATGAGCGCGTCGAGCCGCTTGCGCACGAACCCGGGCAGCCTCTCCAGCTCGCCGATCGCGCCGAGGCGGACGCCGTTCTCCATGATCTCGTCGCGCTCGGACTCGAGGAAGTCGTGCAGGAGCTGCCACAGCGCCGCGACCTCGGTCGGCGGGCGCGCCCAGTTCTGCGAGCTGAAGGCGTACAGCGTGAGCGCCTCGAGCCCGACGCGGCGCCCCTCCCGCGTCACGGAGCGCACCGCCTCGGACCCCTCGCGGTGCCCCGCGATGCGAGGGAGTGCCCGCGCCTCGGCCCAGCGGCCGTTGCCGTCCATGATGATCCCGACGTGGCGCGGCAGCGGTCGCGCACGGACTCGGTCTCGGAGCTCTTCGATGAGGGTCCGCTCGGGCACCGCGCGCTATCTAACACGCTCCCAGGGGGGCGGCGAGCGAAGCATCATACACCCCTGGTGCGCCGAAACGCCCCCGCCGGACGCGCAGCGGCCGTCCCGAACGCGGTGTTAAGCTCCGTTGGTGCCCCCCCGGCTCATCGGCCCGTACGAGATCATGTCGGTTTGCGGACGCGGCGGCGTGGGGACCGTCTACCGGGCGAGGGATCACCGCGACGGGACGGTCGTCGCGCTGAAGCTCCTCGCCCCGGCGCCGGTCGGCGACGCGACCGCCGCGCGTCGCCTCGCGCGCGAGTTCGAGGCGCTCCGCGCGCTGGATCACCCGAACGTGGTGCGCGTCCTCGAGGCGGGCGTCTGCGAGGGGTACTCGTTCCTCTCGATGGAGCTCGTCGAGGGGCTCGATCTCCGCAGCTATCTCTCGCCGGCGTTCGACCTGCCCGCGTCCGCGGAAGGGCGCTTGCCGCTCTCGCGCGACGCGGCGCCCACCGCCGCGCTCGACTCGTACTCGTCGTTCTCCGACGAGCCCGACACCGAGAGCCTGGTCGCCCCCCTCGAGCAGGGCGGCGCCGACGCGATCCGCGCGTTCGCCGAGCTCATGGACGAGCCCGACACCGACGGTGACGAGCTCTCGCCGTCGCCGGAGCCGGCGACCATCCCGGTCGAGCGCTCGCCGGAGTCCACCCCGCCGCACGTCGTCGCGCTCCTCAACGCGCCGTCGCGGGTGGACCGGCTGCGGCGCGCGATGGCGCAGGTCTGCGCGGCGCTCGCGTACGTGCACGCGCACGGGCTCGTGCATCGCGATCTCAAGCCCTCGAACATCATGGTGGACGACGCGCGGCGCGTGCGGCTCATGGACTTCGGCCTCGTGAAGCTCGCGGGCGAGTCCGTCGGGCTCACGCTGCACGGCAAGGTGGTCGGGACGTACCGCTACATGTCCCCCGAGCAGGCGCGCGGCAGGCCCGTGGACGCGCGCTCCGACCTGTACAGCCTGGGCGTCATCCTGTTCGAGCTGCTCTGCGGGCGCGCGCCGTTCCTCGCGGAGCGCCCTCACGACCTCTGGCACGACATCATCGAGCGGCCGCCGCCGGCCGTCGCCTCCTTGAACCCCGGCGTCGATCCGCGCCTCGCGCTCGTCGCGGAGCGGCTCCTGCAGAAGGATCCCGCGGAGCGCTTCCAGCGGGCCGACGACGTCGCCGCGTACTTCGGGTGATCGGGACGTCAGGGGCGGCGCGCATCATCCGCCCGTGTCGGAGATCCCGCGCGACGAGCTGAGCTACCGCCACGTCGTGGCCGAGTACTTCCTCGGGCTCCGGGGCGCGGGGCTCATGCTGTCGCCGCTCGACGCCGAGCAGGTCGCGGAGTGGGAGCAGCGCGGCATCCCGCTCGCCGTCGTGTGCCGCGGGCTGCGCCGCGGCTTCGACGAACACGTGGCGAGCCGGCCCGCGGGAGCGGCGCGGCCGCGCTCGCTCAGGGCGCTCCGCGGCGCGGTCGAATCCGAGTGGCGCGGGTACCGGAGCGGGAGGGTCGGCGACGCGCCGCCGCCGCCGTCGGAGCAGGTCGCCGCGACGGCTCGGGTCGAGGCCGCGAGGGCGTTCCTCGCGAACGCGATCCGGGCGTCGCCGCCGCGGATCGCCGCCGCGTACGCGACCTGCGCCGGCGCCCTCGAGGAGCGGCTCCGGGACCTTCCGGCTCCGGCGCTCGACGCCGTGGAGTCCGCGCTGGCCCACGCCGACGGCGCGCTGATCGCAGCGTGGCTGGGGGCCCTCGGGCGCGCCGAGCGCGCGGCGCTGGGGCGCCGCATCGCGCTTCGCGCGGGGCACCGCCGGGCGGCCGTGCGCCGTCGAAGTCACCGCGAGAGCTTGCGAGCGCACCTCCTCGAGGCAGCGCGCGAGGCGGGGCTCCTGTGCCTTCGCGGATCCGTGTAGACTTCCGCGCCCCATGGCGAACCCTCCGCAGAGTGCCTGCGCGACCTGCGCAGGCACGGGCTACCTCGTAGAGCAGGTGCTGGGCCGCACCGCGACCGCGCGGCGGTGCGATTGCCAGAGCGCGTGCCCTCGCTGCGGGGAGAGCGGGTACGTCCTCGTGCCGGCGGGCGCGTCGTCGGTGGCGCAGGTCTGCACCTGTCGCCACCTCGACCAGCGCATCAACGTCTTCAATCACATCGGCATCCCCGCCGCGGTGGCGAAGGCGTCGTTCGAGACGTTCCGCGCCTGGTCTCCGGACCACGCCAGCGCGAAGGCGGCGGCGGAGGACTTCGCGCGCAAGTTCCGCGGCGACAAACCGACGAAGGGGCTTCTCCTGTACGGCCGCCCCGGCGCCGGGAAGACGCACCTCCTCTGCGCGGCGCTGCGCCACCTCGCGCTCGAGGCGGGGATCGCGGCGCGGTACGTCGAGTTCATGCTGCTGCTGTCCGACATCAAGGGCGGCTTCGTGGCGAACCGCAGCCACATGGACATCCTGCGGCCGCTCATCCAGGTGCCGGTGCTCGCGATCGACGAGCTCGGCAAGGAGCGCGGCACCGAGTGGGAGCGGTCGATGCTGGACGAGCTGATCAGCCGCCGCTTCAACGCCGGGCTGACGACGCTCTTCGCGACGAACTACTTCCCTCACGACGCCGGGCCGCGCGAGCCCGAGCCCGCTGGGCGGATGGTGCGGACGCGCTCGGCCGAGTTCCAGCGCGAGGCGGAGCACATGACGCTGCCGCAGCGCGTGGGCGACCGCATCATGTCGCGTCTGAACGAGATGTGCGCGTTCGTGAAGCTCGACCCCGGCATGGACTTCCGCAAGGATTCGAGCGGCGCCGGCAGCATCTGGAACGGGTGAGCGGCGGGGTCGAGCAGCGCGGGACGGTCGCCGCGCGGGCGCACACGACGAGCGAGCAGCGCGAGGACGTGTCCTGCTCCGAGGTTGACCTCGGGGCACCATCCCCTTACATTCCGCCCCTTTCCAGGAGAACGACATGGCTCGCGTGACCGTCGAAGACTGCCTGCCGATGGTGGACAACCGCTTTGCGCTGGTGCTGCTCGCCACGAAGCGGACCCGCCAGCTCATGGCGGGCGCGCGTCCGCTGATGGCGGCCACCAAGAACAAGCCGCCGGTCCTCGCGCTGCGCGAGATCGCGACCGGCAAGGTGAAGTTCGATCGCTCCGTGCGGGATGCGCTCTCTGGCAAGTTCGACGAGGAGAAGGCGACGGTTCCGGCCGGGCAGACCCGGACGCTGAAGTAGGCACGCCGCTCCGTTCGCGGCGGGCCGCGTCGGCCGGCCGCGATCGATCCGGGCTGGCCGGCGGCATCACGCCTCGGCGGCCCGCGCTTCCAGGTAGCCGATCTTGTCCGCACCGCCACGCCGGTAGGTCGCGCGCACCTCGCGCAGCAGCCCGTCGGCGTCGGCCTCGTCCACGAAGCGGCTCTCCAGCCACCGCGCGTAGCCTCCCGCCAGCCGGTTCGCGAGCTGGTAGCGCTCGAGCTCCGCCGCGCCCAGGTGCGCGTGGTACGCGACGCGCTCGAACAGCCGCCGCCGCAGCGCTCGGCTGGTGCGGCGCAGTCCCCGCCGCCACAGGTGCAGGAGCAGCAGCACGAACTTGTCCACCTCGGCCTGGATCTCGAGCTCGAGGAGGGACACCGGCCTCCCCGCGGCCGCACGCGTCGCGACGTAGATGAAGTGCGAGACGCCCTCGGCCGCGCAGGCCACCGGATCGAGCACGCGGCGCCTCACCAGGCGCGGCCGCCGGTGGTGGGCGTCGGTCCGGTGCGCCGCGAGCACGACCGCGTCGTCGAGGTAGAGCGCGAGCTCGATGCCCCCCTCGCTCTCGCGGACGAGCAGCGTCTCCGGCGTGCGGGTCTCGCCGAGGTGCTCACGCGCGACGTCGCGGTCCACCATGAAGTCCTGGACCCGCGGCGCGCGCACGCCGTTGATGGCCTCGAGCTCCTCCTGCAAGAACCCGATGGTCATGTCAGTGCTTGAGCGGCTCGCG
>DASSQI010000260.1:0-20458 GCA_035702585.1 Anaeromyxobacteraceae bacterium | reverse complement strand
GCTCTACGAGCTGATGCAGGGCGAGATCGAGATCCTGCAGGTCGAGAAGAAGATCCGGACGCGCGTCAAGAAGCAGATGGAGAAGACGCAGAAGGAGTACTACCTCAACGAGCAGATGCAGGCGATCCAGAAGGAGCTCGGCGAGCGGGACGAGTTCAAGAACGAGATCCAGGAGCTCGAGGAGAAGATCAAGAACAAGAAGATGTCGAAGGAGGCGACGCTCAAGGCGCGCAAGGAGCTCAAGAAGCTGAAGATGATGAGCCCGATGAGCGCCGAGGCGACCGTCGTCCGGAACTACATCGACTGGATCCTCTCGCTCCCCTGGTACGACTACACCGAGGACAAGCTCGACATCTCCGAGGCCGAGAAGATCCTCGACGAGGATCACTTCGGGCTCCGCAAGCCGAAGCAGCGCATCCTCGAGTACCTCGCCGTCCACAAGCTCGTCGATCGGATCAAGGGACCCATCCTCTGCTTCGTCGGGCCCCCCGGCGTGGGCAAGACCTCGCTCGCGCGCTCCATCTCGCGCGCGATGGGCCGCAACTTCGTGCGCATCAGCCTCGGCGGCGTGCGCGACGAGGCGGAGATCCGCGGCCACCGGCGCACGTACATCGGCGCCTTGCCCGGCAAGATCATCCAGTCGCTGAAGAAGGCCGGCAGCGGGAACCCCGTCTTCCTGCTCGACGAGGTGGACAAGATGTCCACCGACTTCCGCGGAGACCCGAGCGCGGCGCTGCTCGAGGTGCTCGACCCGGAGCAGAACCACAACTTCAACGACCACTACCTCGACCTCGACTACGACCTCTCGAAGGTCATGTTCATCTGCACGGCCAACACGATGGGCGGGATCCCGCTGCCGCTGCAGGATCGCATGGAGGTCATCCGCATCGCGGGGTACACGGAGATCGAGAAGCTGAACATCGCGCGCCGGTACCTGATCCCGAAGCAGCGCGAGGCGAACGGGCTGCAGAGCGTCGCCCTCGACATCCGCGACGACGCCGTGAAGCTGCTCGTGCACCGCTACACCAAGGAGTCCGGCGTCCGGTCGCTCGAGCGCGAGATCGCGTCGGTCTGCCGCAAGATCGCGCGGAATTCGCTCAAGGCGGGCGGGGAGAAGCGGTACGAGATCGGGCCGAAGTCGATCCAGCGGCTCCTCGGGCCGCCGAAGTACCGCTACGGCACGGCGGAGCTCGAGGATCAGGTGGGGCTCACGACCGGGCTCGCCTGGACCGAGCTCGGCGGCGAGCTGCTCACCATCGAGGCGACGGTGATGCCCGGCAAGGGCAAGCTCATGATCACCGGGAAGCTCGGCGAGGTGATGCAGGAGTCCGCGCAGGCGGCGATGAGCTACGTCCGGTCGCGCGCCGAGATGGTCGGTCTCGACCGCCGCTTCGTCGAGAACGTCGACATCCACGTGCACGTGCCGGAGGGCGCGATCCCCAAGGACGGGCCGTCGGCGGGCATCGCGATGGCGACGACGCTCGTGTCGGCGCTCTGCCGCATCCCGGTCCGCAAGGACGTCGCGATGACGGGTGAGATCACGCTCCGCGGGCGCGTCCTGCCGATCGGCGGGCTGAAGGAGAAGGTCCTCGCGGCTCACCGCGGCGGCATCAAGATCGTCATCATCCCGAAGGAGAACGAGAAGGACATCCGCGAGATCCCGCTGAAGGTGCGGCGCGCGCTCGACTTCCGGCTCGTCGACAACGTGGACGAGGTGCTTCGCGACGCGCTCCGCCACGCCGATCCCGAGGCGTTCTGGCGGAGGCTGCCGGCGTCCGGCGCCGACGGCATCGGCAAGAACGAGGCGAACCCCGCGGCGCCGCAGGCACCAGAGGCGACGGCCTAGCGCCCGCCCCCTCGCATCCTCGTCTCCCGACGCAGCTCTTCCCTCGAAGATCCCGACGCAGCGGCCGCGGTGCCGCCGCGATCGGGGCCGTGTGTCGTCGCGCCGACCCGGGGCGCCGCGACGGGTTGCACTCCATACAAGAGTTATATAAAGTTTCCGCAACGTATGATCTCGCGCAAGCCGAACGGTCGCGCTGCGAAGGTGCGGAGCTTCTCCGCGACGGACGAGGACGTGGCGATGCTGGACGCCGTCGCGGCGTACCACGGCTTCACCAAGTCGGCGACGCTGGTCGGGCTGGTGCGACGCGAGTTCTGGAGACTGTTCCCGGCGGGTACCGCCGGCATCCAGCCCGCGAAGGGCGCGCGAGTGAAGACATGACCCTCCCCGTGACCCCTCTGCACGATCCCGTCGCCTGCCCCGAGGCAGGCAGCGACCTCTCCGCGGAGGAGACCCGCGAGCTCGAGCGCGAGATCCGCGCGCTCGCCCGCGAGCGGGACGCGGTCATCCTCGCGCACAACTACCAGGTGCCGGACGTGCAGCGCATCGCCGATCACGTCGGCGACTCGCTCCAGCTCGCGATCCAGGCGCAGAAGGTCCCGCAGTCGACGATCGTCTTCTGCGGCGTCCACTTCATGGCGGAGTCGGCGAAGGTGCTGAACCCGTCGAAGCGCGTCCTCCTGCCGAACCTGTCGGCGGGCTGCTCGCTCGCGGACTCGATCACGGCCGAGTCGCTGCTCGACTGGAAGGAGCGCTACCCGGAGCACGCCGTCGTCACGTACGTGAACTCGACGGCGGAGGTGAAGGCGCTCTCCGACGTCTGCTGCACGAGCGCGAACGCGGCGAGCGTCGTGCGCTCGCTGCCGCAGCAGAAGATCCTCTTCACGCCCGACAAGAACCTCGGCAACTGGGTGAAGAAGAAGGTCCCCGAGAAGGAGATCGTCGTCTACGACGGCTGCTGCCCGATCCACGACGTGCTGCGCTCGGCGAGCGTCACGCGCATCAAGAAGGACACGCCGGACGCGGTCGTGATCGCGCACCCGGAGTGTCGCGAGGACGTGGTCGCGATGGCGGACGAGGTCTGCTCCACGACCGCGATGATCGGCGCCGTCTCGAGGCACCCCGCCGCGCGCACGTTCATCGTCGCGACGGAGCACGGCATCATCCACCAGCTCAAGCAGCGCTGGCCGGACAAGGAGTTCGTCGTCGCGGACGGCTGCATCGGCTGCAGGATGCACTGTCCGTACATGAAGATGATCGACCTCGTCATGGTGCGGGACGCGCTCGTCCGCGGGAAGCACGAGATCGAGGTGCCCGCCGACGTCGCCGCCGGAGCGCGTCGCGCGCTCGAGCGGATGATCGCGGTGCCGCGAGACTCCTGACGTCGCCCCCTACGTCGCGAGCGCGAAGTAGACGACGAACGCGACGGCCGCGCCGGCCATGAGCGGCTTCACCTCGCGCCCGCGCCCGGTGAGGAGCTTCAGGACGACGTACGTCACGAACCCGGCGCCGATGCCGTTCGTGATCGAGTAGGTGAACGGCATCACCGTGAGCGTGAGGAACGCCGGGATCGCCTCGGTGGGATCGTCCCAGGTGATCGAGCCGACCTCGCGCATCATCATGAAGCCGACGAGGACGAGGACGGCGCCGGTGGCCTGCGGCGGCACGACGCCGGCGAGCGGCGAGAGGAACAGGCACGCCGCGAAGAGCAGCCCCGTCACGACCGCCGTGAGCCCGGTGCGCCCTCCCGCCGCGGCGCCGGACGCGCTCTCGATGTAGGTCGTCGCCGAGCTCGCGCCGGCGGCGCCGCCGGCCGCGGCGGCGAGCGAGTCCACCAGCAGCACGGCCGATGGCCGCGGGAAGTTGCCCTCCTCGTCGAGGTACTTCGCCTCCTGCCCGACGGCGACGACCGTCCCGACCGTGTCGAAGAAGTCGGACAGCATGATCGAGAAGACGGTGAGCGCCGCCGTCGTCCCGCCGAGGATGCTCACGAAGCTGAACTCGACGCCGCCCACGAGCGAGAAGTCCGGCAGCGCGACGAGGGAGGAGGGGATGTTCGCGACCTGCGGCGCGAACCCCGCTCCGCCGAAGAGCGCCTTCGTCGCCACCGCGATCACCGTCGACACGGCGATGCCGATGAGCAGCGCGCCGGTGACGTTGCGCGCGACGAGCCAGGCGGTGAAGACCAGCGTCAGCGCGAAGAGGACGACCGGGAAGCCCTGCAGGTGGCCGTGCTGGCCGAGCGTGAGCAGGCCTCCGCCGGCGGACACGAAGCCGGCCTCCTTGAAGCCGATGATCGCGAGGAAGAGCCCGATGCCGATGCCGATCGCGCGCTTCATGTTCATCGGGACGGCGCGGACCACGGCCTGCCGCAGCCCCGTCGCGACGAGCGCCGTGATCGCGAGGCCCTCCGCCACGATGACGCCCATCGCCTGCGGATAGCTGAGCTTCATCGCGCCGCAGAGCTGGAAGGCGACGACCGCGTTCAGGCCCAGCCCCGAGGCGAGCGCGAGCGGCAGGTTGGCCACGAGCCCCATCGCGATCGTCATCACCGCGGCGACGAGCGCCGTCGAGGTGAGCACCGCCGCGAAGGTCCCCGGGCCGGCGGCGGCGCCGAGGATCTGCGGGTTCACGAACAGGATGTACGCCATCGTGACGAAGGTCGTCACCCCGGCGAGCACCTCGGTGCGGACCGTGGTGCGCCGCTCGCGAAGCGCGAACAACCGCTCGAGGACCGAAGGATTGCCGTTCGACATGGGAGCGAAAGATAACCGACGGTGATCGTGGAGGATCGGCGAAGAAGAAGGGCCCGGGCGCCTCGCGGCACCCGGGCCCGGGAAGCTTGGGGCGAGCGAGCCTAGTTCGTGGCGGGCGCAGATACCGGACGCGTCGCCGTGGCCGACGTGGCTTCCAGCTCCTTCACCACGCGGTCCGCCTTGTAGATCGACTTCAGCGCCTCGAGGATCCCGGCGCTGTGCACCGACACGGCGCGGTTGAGCGTCGGATCGAAGCCGAAGTCCCCCCCGAGGGAGTGGATGTTCCCGTCGAACACGAGGCCGACGACCTCGCCCGCCTTGTTCACCACCGGTGAGCCGGAGTTGCCGCCGATGATGTCGTTGTCGCTGACGAAGTCGAACGGCGTCGCCTTCGCGAGCGTCGGCTCCGCCTGCAGCCACGACTCCGGCAGCGCGAACGGCTCGCGCCCGGTGTGCCGCTCGAACGCTCCCCCGAAGGTCGTGATCGGATTGACCGCGCGCCCGTTCTCGGTCCAGCCCTTCACCTGGCCGTACGTGAGCCGCGGTGTGAACGTCGCGTCGGGGTAGACGCTCTTGCCCTCGACGTCGAAGCGCGCCCTGGCGATGATCTCCGCGTTCTTCTTCACCGTCGCGTCGTACTCGTTCTCGTACCGGTCGCGGAGCGCGCGCGCGTCGCCGTCGATGCGGCGGGCCAGCTCGATCATGGGATCGGTCGCGGCAGCGGCGTCGATCGCCGCCTTGCCGCCGTTCCACAGCTGCTTGCGGTAGGCCGGGTCCGCGAGCTTCGTCCCCTTCACGAGGCGGTCGGCGAGCTCCGCCGGCGACGACTTGCCGAGCACCTTCTTCACGGTCGGGTGGTCCGCGCCGAGCTCCTCGCGCAGCTTGGTGAGGCTGTGCGTCAGCCGCAGGATCTCGAACTCCGCGTAGACCGGGGCGGTCGAGAACAGCTCCTGCGTGACCGCCGGCAGCGCCGACTCACGGTACTCGCGCAGGCGCTTGTCGCCCGGCTTCGTGCGCTCGTCGGCGCCGCGCACGAGCGTGCGCGCGTAGTGGAACAGATCGCCCGCGAAGCCCGTGGGGCGCCGCCCGCCCTCGAGGAGGTTGTAGGGGCGGCGGTACTGCTTGAACTGCGTGATCGCGCTCTCGATGGCGGCGTAGGCCGGCAGCACCTTCTTCGCGCGGGCCGGGTCCTTCGCGATCTTCGCGCGCAGCCGCTCCTCGTTCTTCACGAGCGACTGGAAGAACTCCTTGTTCTGCAGCGCCTCGAGCCCGCCGCGGCGCGCCTTGAAGCTGTTCTCCACGTAGAACAGCGTCGCGTTCGAGTGGCGAGCCTCCTCCGGGCCGCGGTGCTGGTACTCGCCGAGGTAGCCGCGCTGCTCGGCGAGCGCGATGAGCTGATCCGGGATGACGACGTCGCGCTGGTACTCGAGCTGTGCGACGGTGAGCTGGCGCGACGTGTTGCCGGGGTTCCCCGAGATGAAGGTGAGCTCGCCGTCCTTCGCGCCCTCCTTCGACCAGCGCAGGAAGTGCTCCATCGTCGCGGGCTTCGCGCCGTCGTAGACGCGCAGGAACGCGACGTCGAGGTCGTACCGCGGGAACATGAAGTTGTCGGGGTCGCCGCCGAAGAACGCGATCGCGAACTCGGGGGCGAACACGAGGCGGACGTCCTGGAAGCGGCGGTACTTGTAGAGGTCGTACACGCCGCCGCGGTACAGGCTCACGACCTCGCACCGGAGGTCGTCGGACGTCTGGCACTCGGCCTCGATCTTCGCCATCTCGCCGCGCTGGGTCGCGAAGAACTGCTGGCCCTGCAGGCCCTCGGTGGCCTTCTTCATCCGCGCCGTGACGTCGGTGATCTCGACGAGCTGGTTCACCTCGAGATCGGGGCACTTCACCTCGTCCGCGGGGGTCGCGGCGTAGAAGCCGGCCTTCACGAGGTCCTTCTGCGGCGTCGAGAGCTCCTCGATGCACGAGTGCGCGCAGTGATGGTTCGTCATGACGAGGCCGTTCGCCGAGACGAAGCTCGCGGAGCAGCCCTGCGCCAGGCGGGCCGACGAGAGGCGGACGTGGTCGAGCCAGGCCTGGTCGGGCCGGAAGCCGTACTTCTTCGCGACCCGGTCGCTCGGGAAGTTGTTGAACGTCCACATGCCCTCGTCGGCGCGGGCGAGGGGTGCCACGGCCAGCGCGAGGAGCAGCGCGAGGAATCTCATCGAGGTGTCCGCCTTTCGTTTCGCTGCGAATGCTTCAACCCGCGCGGGAGCGGGTAGTCTTTGGCAATATCTCCGCGCGGTTAGGTGGTCAAGCGAACGTTGACGGACGCGCCGCGGCGCGTCCGGAGTCGGCAGGAGGAGCGATGTTCTCGCGCAGGACCGGCTGGGATCTCGCGGCGAACTCGATCGCCGATCGCATCGAGCGACGGCGCGCCGCAGGACGGCTCGTCGACCTCACGGAGACGAACCCGACGCGCTGCGGACTCGAGTGGCCCGCAGCGGAGCTCGCCGCGGCGCTCACCGCCCCCGCGCTGTCTCGCTACGATCCGACGCCGCGCGGGAGCGAGGCCGCGCGCGCCGCCGTGGTGCGCTACCTCGCGGACCGCGGCGCCTCCGCGACGGTCGAGCAGGTCGTGCTCACGGCCTCCACGAGCGAGGCGTACGGGCTCGTCCTGAAGCTGCTCTGCGACCCGGGCGACGAGATCCTCGCGCCCACCCCCAGCTATCCGCTCCTCGACCTGCTCGCCGGCGTCGAGGGCGTCCGGCTCGTGCGCTACCCGCTGCACCACGCCGGCGAGTGGCACCTCGACCGCGCGGCCCTCGCCGCGGCGGTGACCGAGCGCACGCGGGCGGTGCTCGCCGTGAGCCCGGGCAACCCCACCGGAGCGGCGCTCACGCAGGGCGACCTCGAGTTCCTGGACCTGCTCTGCGCCGAGCGCGGGATCGCGCTCGTGGGCGACGAGGTGTTCGCGGACAGCGCGCCGACGCCGGGGCCGAGCGTCGCCGCGGCGCGCCGGGCGCTCGCGTTCCACCTCTCCGGAGCCTCGAAGGTCTGCGGCGTGCCGCAGCTGAAGGCGGCGTGGATCGCGGTGGTGGGCCCGCCCGCCCTCGCGGACGCCGCGCTCGAGCGCCTCGACGTCCTCGCCGACACCGCGCTGTCGATCTCCGGTCCGGCGCAGCTCGCCCTGCCGTATCTCCTCGATCACCGCGAGTCGTTCCTCGCTCGACTGCGCGAGCGGCTCGCCACGAATCGCGCCGAGCTCGCGCGCGCGGTCGCAGGAGGTGCGCCGCTGTCGGTCCTCTCCGGGCGCGGCGGGTGGTCGGATGTGCTCAAGGTCGGCACGAGCATGGACGAGGAGGCGCTCGTGTCGCGGCTGCTCGACGACGGAGTCGCCGTACACCCCGGCTTCTTCTACGACTTCGAGCGCCCGGGCCACCTCGTGGTGTCGCTCCTGGTCGAGCCGGGCGCGTTCGCGGAGGGCGTCCGGCTCGTCGCCGCGCGCCTTCACGCGATGTGAACTGCGGTAGTGTTTTTTCGCACAGGCCGGAGTTTTGACACTCCAGTGACGGACCGATACAAGCGGAAGACATGAACAGGCTCAAGCTGTGGCTCTATGTCCTGCTGCTGCTCGGAGCCGGTGCGGGAAACCTGTACTTCCTGACGGGCTGGCTCACCGCGAGATCGGTCGCCCACGTCGATCGCGAGCTCAGGTCGGCGGCGGCGGTCGCGGACGCGCGCGTCCGGATGCTCGGCGCATCCGCGGGCGCGATCGCGGACGCCGCGGCGCGTGCGCCCGCCGTCGTCGCGGCGATGGCGGATCCCGCCGCGAGCCCGCTCGGCCCGGGCGAGGACGCGGTCGAGGGCGCTCGCAGCGCGCTCAAGGTCGAGAGCACGCGCGGCGCGCTCGTCGCCGTGGCCGGGCCGCAGGGCGTGTCGGCGCGCGTCGGCGGCGCGGGTGGCAAGGACGTCACTCCGCCCGAGGCGCTGCTCGTCGAGGCGCAGGCCGGACGCAGGGCGCAGGCGTGGGTGAAGCTCGACGGCACGCTCTGGATGGTCGCGTCGGTGCCCTCGGGGCGAAACGGCGCCGTGGCGGTCGGGCTCCCGCTGGACGAGTTCTTCGCGCAGGCGCTCCACACCTCCACCGGCGTGGACGTCACCTCCGCGCTCGACGGGAAGGTGAGCGCGAGCACCGCGGGCGATCCGGACGCCGCCGCGCTGGCGAGCATCGCGGGCAACGGCTCGCGGCGGCCGGTGGACGTCGGCCGGCTCGGAAACATCAAGGCCGCGCTCGACTGGCCGATCCCTGCGATGCCGCTCCTGTTCGCGGATCCGCCGGCGGCGCGCGCGCTCGCGCTCCCGCTCGAGGGCGCCGGGCCCGCGACCCTCGTGCTGTCGCAGCAGACGGCGCCATTCTTCTCGGGGCTCGCGGCGTATCAGGTGCTCGCGCTCGTCGCGATGGCCCTGTTCCTGCTCGTCGGGATCCTGCTCGGGCTGTTCATGAGCGAGGACTCGGCGCCGAGCCTGCCGCGGGCGCTCGTCAACGCCGCCGACCGCATCGCGCGCGGCGACTTCTCCGTCCGCGCTCCGGCTCTCGCCGGCAGCGCCGGGACGATCGCGTCCGCGCTCAACCGCGCCGTCGAGGCCGCGCAGCACGGCGCACCTCACCCGGCTGCGGGCGAGCCCGCGGCGTCTCCGAGCGCTGCGCCGCATCCCGCTGCGAGCGGGGCCGGAGTGCCTGCGGCAGGCGCAGAGGCGCCGGCCGCTTCGTCCGGGGTCGGCGACACGGCCGTCACGCAGGCGCTCTTCCCGGCTGCGACCGCCGACGCGGCGCCGAGCAGCGCATCGGACGCGAGCGCCGTCGAGCCCGCGACCTCACTGGAGACGGCCGAGGCCGAGACGACCGAGAGCTCCTTCGCGGTGCGCCGCGACGACGCCGAGCCGCTGCCCACCGCGTCCGCCGCGGCGGAGCCGCCCCCCGAGCCGCCGCACGAGGCGCCCGCGGGCGCGACGCTCCTCGCGTCCATGCCCGAGGCCGATCTCGAGCCGACGCAGCCGGACGACGTGGACGAGGCGCACTGGCGCTCGGTCTACGCGGACTTCCTGCGCCTGCGCGGCGAGATGGGCGAGTCGGCCGAGTCCCTGAGCTACGACCGGTTCCGCGCCAGGCTCGAGCGCAATCGCGATCAGCTGAAGGACAAGCACGGCGCGCGCACGGTCCGCTTCCAGCCGTACCTCAAGGACGGCAAGGTCGCGCTGCGCGCCACGCCGGTGAGGTGATCGGCCGCGGGCCCGCGGCCGCATCGCGGGCCGCCCGCGCGACCGTGACCGTCACTCCATGAAGAAGTTCTGAGGAGCGCGGTCGACCTCGGCGGCGCTGCGCGTCGGGACGGTTCCCGGCACGAACGGCAGCGTCACGGCGTCGGCGCTCGCGGGATCCACCGCGAGCAGACCCGAGATCCTGTCGATGCGCGCGTACTCGACCGTGCCGGGGACCGCGAAGTCGCGGGCGCCGCGGCCGGCCTGCGCGTCGCGCATGAACGCGAGCCAGGCGGGGAGCGCCGCGCCGGCGCCGGTCTCCTTCGGGCCGAGCGGCTCGTGCGTGTCGAACCCGATCCAGGCGCCGGCGACCAGGTCGGGCGTGAACCCGACGAACCACGCGTCGCGGTGCTCCTGCGCCGTGCCGGTCTTCGCCGCGGCGGGGCGCCCGAGCGCCTTCGCGCCCATGCCCGTCCCGCTCTCGACGACGTCGCGCATCATCGAGGTGAGCACCGAAGCGACGGCGGGATCGCAGCCGTTCTCCGGCACGGGCGCGGGGCTCGCGACCGCGGTCACCGGCGCCGGCTCGTCCGAGCCGCTCGCGGGGCGAGCCTCGTAGTCCTGATGCTGGTCGGCCACCGCGGCGACGACCGCCGCGCCGCCGGCGGGGAGCGGCGGCGGCTCCACCGGAGTCTGCTCCTCGAGCACCTGGCCCTTGCGGTCGCGGACGCGCAGCACGATCAGCGGATCGGCGCGGAACCCGTGCGCCGCGATCGTCGCGTACGCGTTCACGAGCTCGAGCGGCGTCACCTCGCCGGTGCCGAGCGCGAGCGACAGCTGCCGCGGCAGCGTGCTCGTCACCCCCATGCGGCGGGCGAAGTCGGCCACCGCCTCGACGCCGAGCGCGTCGAGCAGCTTCACCGCGACCGTGTTCTTGGAGTGCGCGAGCGCCGCGCCGAGCAGCATCGGCCCGTCGTACGCGTCGCGCTCGAAGTTCTGCGGCTTCCAGTCCTTGCCGGTCTGCGGGTCGCGGTACACGTCGGGCGTGTCGTAGACGAGCGTCGCGGCGGTGAAGCGCCGCGACTCGAGCGCGGCGCCCCATACGAACGGCTTGAACGCGCTGCCCGGCTGGCGGCGCGCCTGCAGCGCCCGGTTGAACTGCGACTGCGCGAAGTCGAACCCGCCCACGAGCGCGACGACGCCGCGCGTCCGCGGATCGATCGCGACCAGCGCGCCCTGCGCCCGCGGGGTCTGCTCGAGCGCGAGATCGAGGAGCTTGCCGGAGCGCGCGAGCTCCGCGGGCGAGACCTTGCCCGAAACGACGCGCACCTGGGCGATGTCGCCCGGCGACAGCACGTCCGTCATGCGCTTCGGCGCGACGGTGGCGGACACCGGGTTGAAGCGGCGCGCCCACGACGCGTTCGCGAGCGGGATGACTCCGCGCGCGCCTCCGAGATCGACCGTCGCGGAATTCGCGTCGGCCGCGGTGACGAGCCCCGAGTAGACCTTGTCGGCCTCGAGTCGGCGGACCGACGCGAGCCTCCGAACGTCGGCGCTCTCCGCGCCCGGCTCGAGCTCGTCCGCCGAGACTCGCCCGAGGTCCCACACCAGCACCTCGCCCGGGAGCGCCTCGACCGCCTGCAGCCGCTCGCGCCAGAGCGGCATCGCCGCGTCGACCTGGTTCCGGTCGAGGTGGTGCTGCACGCCGCGCCAGCCCTGGCGCCGGTCCACCGCCCTGAGCTGCGCCTCCAGCGCGTCCTCGGCGCTCTTCTGCGCCCGCGAGTCCATCGCGACGTCGACGACGAGGCCGTCCGTCTCGACGCGCTCGGCGCCGTACTTCTCGTCGAGCAGCCGCCGGACCGCGTCGGCGTACCAGAGCCCCGGCGGATCCTCGGGCGGCCGCTTCACGGGGATCGGGCGCGCCACCTCCTGGCGCGCCATCGCGTCGGTGATGAAGCCCTCCTCGGTCATGCGGCGCAGCACGTACTTCTGCCGCTCCTTGGCGGCGCGGGGGTGCTTCATCGGCGACAGCCGCTCGGGGCTCTGCACGACGCCCGCGAGCATCGCGGCCTCGCCGAGCGTGATGTCCTTCACGCCCTTGCCGAAGTAGAAGCGGGCCGCCTCCTCGACGCCGTAGCGCCGGTGCCCGAAGTAGATCTGGTTCAGGTACAGGTAGAGGATCTCGTCCTTCGACAGGTTCTGCTCGAGTCGCCGCGCGAGCAGCATCTCCTTCACCTTCCGGGAGATGCGCTTCTCCGGAGTGAGGAGGAACGTCTTCACGACCTGCTGCGTGATGGTCGACCCGCCGCACACGGTCTGGCCGCGGAGCACCGACTTCACCGCGCAGCGCGCGATCGCGAGGTAGTTCACGCCCTCGTGCTGGTAGAAGCCGGCGTCCTCCGACGCGAGGACCGCCTTCTTCATGACGCCCGGGATCTCCCCGAAGGGGATCACGGTCCGGCGCTCGCGCGCGAACTGGAACACCTCGGTCCCGTCCACGCCGTAGACGCGCGTCCCGACGAGAGGCCGGTAATCCCTGAGGGTGTCGAACTCGGGCAGCTCCCGGGCGGACGCCCACACCAGCCCACCCCCTCCGACGACGAAGGCGAGGAGGGCCACGGTCGCGGCGAGCGTGATGCGGAGGGCGCGCGAACGTCTGCGCCCGCGGCGGCGCTTGGGTCTCGGGGTCATCGCAAGAAGGCCGGGGGGCGTGGAGGAGGGGAGATCACCGGCTCGGGGGAGACCATAGATCCGCGGCGGGGCACAGGCCAAGGGTCGTGGCCCATCGACGGCGAGGCTCCTCCCGGACCTCCCGATTCCAGGGGGTTTCCTCGTCCCCTCGATTCCCGACGGGATTCTTTTGACACGCCGACGAGGAAGCGCGAAGAACGGGACGGTTCAACACACATGTGACTCTGGAGGAACACCCGATGCGTCGCGTTCTCACCCTGGCTCTCCCCCTGCTCGCGCTCGGACTCGCGGGCTGCCCCCGCGGCCCGCGCGACGGCAACTGCAAGTCCAGCGACGACTGTGCCGCGCAGCAGGGCTACGGCAAGGTGTGCGTGGAAGGGAAGTGCCAGGAGTGCGGCAGGAACGAGGACTGCCCCGCAGGCTTCGTGTGCAAGGATCTGAAGTGCGCGCCGAAGCCCGAGTGCGACGAGCAGACGCCTTGCCCCGCGGGCCAGACCTGCCAGGCGGGCCGCTGCGCCGGCACGCGCACCCCCGAGACCGGCGCGACGCAGCAGCCGACGCAGCCCACCGGTCCGGTCTGTGAGCTGCAGCGGGTGTACTTCGAGTTCGACGACGCGTCGCTCAGGACCGAGGCCCGCGACGCCCTCGCGAAGGACGCCGACTGCATCAAGCAGCTCAACCCGTCGCGCGTCCGCATCGAGGGTCACTGCGACGAGCGCGGCACGAACGAGTACAACCAGCACCTCGGGCAGCGCCGCGCGGAGGCGGTCCGCCGCTACCTCGCGAACCTCGGCCTCGACGGCGGCAAGTTCGAGTCGGTGAGCTTCGGTGAGGAGCAGCCGCTCTGCACCGAGTCGACCGAGGCCTGCTGGAAGCAGAACCGCCGGGTCGAGCTCAAGGCGCAGTAGCCGATGCGACTTCGCGCACCCGCACTGGTTCTTCTCCTCGCTTCGTCGGGATGCTGGGTCCCGGCGGAGCGCGGGAGGATGATGGAGCAGCGCATCCTCCGGCTCGAGGAGGAGAACCAGCTCATGGCGCGGCAGCTCGAGGAGCAGCGCGCCGTCATCGCCGAGCGGGTCAACGAGGTCCAGACCAAGCTGAGCGAGCTCAACACGACCGCGCACCGCACCGGCGCCGACGTCGTCGCTCGCCAGGATCAGATGCAGGACGAGCTGCGCAAGCTGAGCGGCTCGCTCGAGGAGGAGCGTCACCGGCTGGCGTCGGTGGACGAGGCGCTCTCCTCGATGCAGAAGCGCGTCGACGACGTCGAGTCGGTCCTGCGCGGCTCCGGCGCGCTCGCGCAGGCCGACCTCAGGCGGAAGCTCGAGGCGATCCAGCGGCCCGACGGCCCCGCCGGCTACGTCGGCCTCGCGCGCGAGCAGCAGCAGGCCGGTGAGACCGCCGTGGCGCGAGCGCTCTACGACGAGCTCACGCGGAAGTGGCCGACCGCTCCCGAGGCGGCGGAGGCGTGGTTCCAGCTCGGCTCGATCGCCGCGAACGACCAGCGACACCGCGACGCGATCCTGATGTTCGGGAAGGTCGCCCAGGAGTTCCCGAAGTCCGAGCGCGCGCCCGAGGCGATGCTGCGGACGGGAGACGCCCTGCGCGCGATGAACATGCGGCAGGACGCGATCGGCGTCTTCAGCGAGATCCCGAAGCGCTACCCGCGCACCCCGGCTGCCGCCGAGGCGCAGCAGCGGCTGAAGGAGCTCGCGCCGCCGAAGGCGCCGGCGAAGGCGCCCGCGAAGAAGACCGGCCGCTGACGGACGCCGCCCGCGCCGGCCCGCCGGTACGGGCGCGGACGGAACGCGCCTCGGGTCACTCCTCGTCGTCGTCGGATACCAGGGGCGCCCCAGCGGGGCGCCCTTCGTCTTGCATCTCCCACTGCGTGATCCGCTTCAGGACCGTGCTCTTCGCGATCTGCAGCTCCCTCACGACCGCGGCGCGCTTCCCCTTGTTGCGCCGCAGCGACAGGCGGATCGCCTCGCGCTCGATCTCCTCCATCGTGAGGCCGCGGACGTGCAGCGTGTCGTCGTCCGAGCTCGCGGTCGGCGTGGTGCGCGTGTCCTCGAAGGTCACGGCGCCGGGGGAGATCGCGACACCTTCTCCGCGGAACAGCAGCCCGCGCACGACGACGTTCTTCAGCTGCCGGACGTTGCCCGGCCAGTCGTACTCCTCGAGCTTCCGGAACGCGTCCTCGGTGAAGTACGGCGCGAGCCCGCGCGGCGCGGCGCGATCGAGGAACGCCTGCGCGAGCGAGCGGATGTCGGCGCGACGGCGGCGCAGCGGCGGGATCGTGATCGGGACGACGCACAGCCGGTAGAACAGGTCCTCCCGGAACTTGCCGGCGCGGATCTGCGCGCGCAGATCTCGGTGCGTCGCGGCGACGACGCGCACGTTCACCGTGATGGGCCGTGACGAGCCGACGCGCTTCACCTCGCCGAGCTCCAGCGTGCGCAAGAGCTTCGCCTGCAGGTCGAACGACAGCTCGCCGATCTCGTCGAGGAAGATCGTGCCGCCGTCCGCCTCCTCGAAGGCGCCCTTGCGCAGCTTCTCCGCGCCGGAGAACGCGCCCTTCTCGTGGCCGAACAGCTCGCTCTCGATGAGCGTCTCGGCGATCGCCGAGCAGTTCACCGGGATGAAGGCGTTGCCGGCGCGCGGAGAGCGGGCGTGGAGCGCCCGCGCGACGAGCTCCTTGCCGGTGCCGGTCTCGCCCAGGATCGCGACGGATGCATCGGAAGCCGCGACGCGCTCGACGAGCTCGAACACCTGCCGCATCGCGGAGTCGCTCGAGATCATGCCCTCGTACGCCGGCGCCTCGGCGGCCCGCGTCGTCACGGGCTCGAGCGCCACCGCGCACTGTCCGAGCGCGATCGGCGCGCCGATCGGGAGCTCCGCGTCGGCGACGCGGACGCCCTGCACCCAGGTGCCGTTCGTCGAGCCGAGATCGCGGACGCGCCACGCGGCGCCGCGCCGCTCGAGGCGGAGGTGGCGCGCGGAGACGAACGGGTCGTCGAGCGTGATGTCGTTCGCGTCGTCCTTGCCGACGGTGACCGCGGAGGCCCCCGAGAGATCGAAGACGCGCTCGCGCCCGCGCTCCCGGATCCGGAGCTGCACCGGCGGTGCACCGGCCTCGACGAGACGTCGGACCGACGTGCCGCCCTCGACGCGCGTCACCTCGGCGCCGGCGGACGTCGCGCGGAAGAGCGCGCGCCACGTGCCGAGCGCGACCTCGGCGCCGTCGGCGAGCGGCGTCGCGGGAACGGCCTCGGCCTCCGCGCTCGCGCAGCCGCCGGAGCGATCGACGAGCCAGTACGCGCCGTCGCGGCGCTCGATGATCGCCTGCACGCGCGAGAGCGTCGCGTCCGGGAGCGAGACGTCGCAGGTCGCGTCCCGGCCGATCGTGGTCAGGTGGTGCAGGGGAACACGGAGCAGCTCCTCTCCGTGTCGAAACAGGGCGAGCTCGGCCATGCGCGGAACCTAGCGCGCGCCAACTCTCGCAGTGAAGATGGGTCGCGGCAGACGACGCGGGGTCAGCCGCGCGCCAGCTCCTCGAACTCGGGGCGGCTCTTCAGCGCGTCGAACATCGGATCCGACTGCAGCCAGCCGCGCACCTTCGCGGGGTCGCCCGCGATCGCGCGGCGCAGCGCGTCGATCGCCTCCTGCGGCTTGCCCCAGAGCGCGTACAGCGCCGCGAGGTTGTAGTTGAGGAGGAGGTCGTCGGGCTGCAGCTCGCGCGCGCGCTGGTAGGCGCGCTCGGCCTCCGCGTAGAAGCCCTTCTGCGCGTAGCAGATGCCGAGGTCGAGGTGCGCCTCGAAGCTGTCGGGCTCGAGCCGGACCACCTCGCGCAGGTGGGTGATCGCGGACCGGTAATCGCCCTCGTCCATCTGGAGCGCCGCGAGCTCGTGCCGCGGGAACGCGTCCTTCGGGTTCAGCGAGATGGCGATCTCGAGCTCCTTCATCGCCTCGTCGACGTTGCCCTGGTCGGCCCAGGTGAGGCCGAGGTTCAGGTGCGCGTCGGGGTACTCGGGCTCGATCTGGATCGCGTCCTTGTACTCGGCGACGGCCATGTCCGGGCCGTGCGTCGCGAGGAAGCACGCGAGGTTGTAGTGCGCGGTGGCGCTGTCGGGCTCGAGCTCGATCGCGGTGAGGTACTCGCGCAGCGCCTCGCGGTAGAGCTTCTTCTCGGAGTAGACGGTCGCGAGGTTGTCGTGCGCGTGCGCGGAGCTCGGATCGAGATCGATCGCCTTCTTGAACTCCTTGATGGCCTCGTCGAGCCAGCCGCGATCGGCGAGCTCGATCCCGCGCGAGTTGTGCTCGTCGGAGAGCGCGATGTGGTCCTTGTCCCGGCTCACGGCAGCGCAGTCTAGGGCTCGACCAGGCGAGGGGAAAGCGGTTCGACGCGTTGACTTAACCCCGGGGCTCCCCGCGCGCCGCCCGGCTCACAGGCCCGAGACGATCCTCCAGGCGCCGTCCTCCCTCACGAACTTCATGCGGTTCACGTCGCTCGTCTGCTTCGGGACCTCGCCGCTCTTCGTCGCGAGGCGCCAGTGGCCGTCGAAGAACACGTCGGCGGTGGCGGTGTCGCCGGTGACGTCGATGGCCTTCACGCCCATCCCGAGCTTCACCGACGTGAGCCTCGCGTAGTCGTCCGGGAGGCGCTTGCGGAGCTGCTCGTAGTCCTGATCGTCCGCCGGATCGGCCGTGCCCGCGTCGTCGAAGTAGCGCGTCGACACGAGCGCGAGGACGCCGTCGGCGTCGCGGCGCTCCGCGGCGATCCTGTACTGATCGATCACGGAGACGATGGCGCGCGTGTCGCGCGTGTCGCGGATGTCCGTGCCCGGGATCCGCTTCGAGCCGCAGCCGGCGAGCGTGGCCACGACGGCGGTGGCGATGACCAGGCGAGAGCCGAGAACCATTCGATGACCTCCGGAGGTGACACACCGGGCGGGCCGCCCCGGGCATGTGCCCTCCCGGTGAGACCGCGGCGGTCGCAGATTCCTCCCTCAATACTCCAGATCAGGGGGTGACACATGAGGAAAGCCGCTCTCGCGCTCGTCGCCGCGGCCGCCGTGGCCGGGTGCAACCGGCAGTCCACGTACGAGACGCCACGCGCCGGCGCGCCTGCGACTCCGGCGGACGACACCTGGGTCGCGCAGCCGACGGATCTCTCGGGGGAGCAGGTGCGCATCGTACAGCGCGCGCTCACGAGCCGCGGCTTCCAGGTGGATGCATCCGGGACGTTCGACGCGGCGACCCAGACGGCGCTCGCGGACTTCCAGCGCTCGCGCGGGCTTCCGGCGACCGGGAACCTGAACGCCGACACCGCCGCGGCCCTCGGGATCGCTCCCGAGGAGGTGCGGCCGGCGCCGTCGAGCTCGACGGCCGCGACGACCACCGACCGCGTCGACGACGCCGCGGGCCGGCACCCCGCCCAGGCACCGGAGAAGCCCGACACCAAGACCTCTCCGAGCACCACGAGCGGGGCGACCTCGCCAGACCGCTGACGCGCGGCCGTTCGCGGCCGTTCGCAAAGGTGCTTGTCGGCCGAACGGTTCTGTCCTTACGCTGCGCGCCATGCCAGGACAGAGCTACGAGGCGCTCAAGCGCTTCTTCGAGACGGCGGAGGCCGCGCGCAAGGCGACGCGTCCATTGCAGGACGGCGCCGAGGTCGGCCTTCAGCTCGCGAGCGGCCCCGCCCGCTTCGTGAAGGAAGCGGGCACCGCGCACGTCCGCGACGAGCCGCCGCGCGCGGCCGACTTCACGCTGACCTTGCCCGACGGCGCGGTGCGCCGCATCACGTCGCTCCAGTCCGACGACGTCGGAGAGTTCGGCATCGAGTTCTTCAAGCTCGTCCTCGAGCGCGACCCCGACCTCAAGGTGCGCGTGAAGGTGGACGCGCCGACCGCGCAGCTCTTGAAGCACGGGTACCTGTCGGTGCTCGCGCTCGGCGGGGTGAAGGTCACCTGGTGGCTCGTGAAGAACGGGGTCAAGAACCCCAAGGCCGCCATCGACCGGCTGCGCGGGAAGTAGCTCAGTCGCGCGCGGTCTCGCGCGCGCAGCGCCTGCCGAACAGCCCCGGGTCGCGGAAGCGGGCCTCCGCGTCCCTCCGCAGCTCGGGCGGCACGACGGTGGCGTCGAGCTGCCGCTGCCACCCGCGCTCGAGATCCTGCAGCGCCGTCCCGAACGCGCGCCGCCAGTCGCGCCCCCCGTACACCTGCAGCACGCTCGCGCCGCCGCGCGTGTCGATGAGGTACCGGATGAAGCTGCCGGCCGCGACGTAGGCGCGCGCCGGCGCCGCCGAGAAGAACCCGGCGTCTCCCATGAGCGTCTCGACCGGCGGCAGGTGCCCGAGGTCGCGCAGCACGCGAGCGCGCGCGTGGAGGTCGCGCGCGGGGCGGTCGAGCGCCATCGCGAGCCCCTCGATGAGCCCGCCCGCGGGCACCAGCCCGGCGCGGGCCGGCACGTGGAGCGGCGGCGGCGCCGCGACCGACGCGAGCGCGTGGACGAGCTCGTGCCGGAGCACCGGGTGCGGCGCGGGGGCGTCGTGGATGTGGATCTCGGCGAGCCACGGCTTCGTGTAGCTCGTGTGCGCCGCGCCCACGAGGCGCGCCTTCTCCTCGGGCGAGCGGTAGAGGAACACCGTCACGTGCGGCGGATCCGCGAGCTGCAGCGCGCGCGCGATCTCCGCGGCGTCGCGCTCGCAGTCGCGCTCGAGCCGATCCGCCTCGGCGGCTGGCTTCTCGACGGGGAAGTGCAACGTGCAGACCGGGCCGGAGCGCTCGCCGCCGAGCTCCGCGGCGATCTCGGCGCGCGTGGGGATGGCGGCCCGGTGCAGGAGGACGCCCGCCGCGGCGAACGCGGCCGCGACGGCGAGGGCGGGCACGCCGCGCGGCGAGCGGCCGGGGCGCGTCCATCGCACCCACGCGAGCGCGAGCGCGGCGCCGGTGAACGCGAGCGTCGCCGCGCGGTAGAGGAGCAGGCCCGGGCCGACGCGCTGGGCCTCGTCGTAGATGGGCCCCGGCCAGAAGCCGAACAGGTGATCGTGCGCGAACGACGCCGGGCCGTAGTAGGCGCGGACCGCGGTGGTCGCGAGCGACGCGAGCGCGACCGCCGCGTAGGCCAGCGCAGCGCGGCGGCGCGTCCGCACGAGCGACGCCACGGCGAGGCCGAGCGCGGTCGCGAGCAGCGCCGAGGGGACGGCGGTGACGGCGTACAGCGCCGCGCCGTGCAGCGGCGCGCAGGGGCCGAGCGCCGCCCGCGCGGCGGCTGCCGCGAACGGCGCGGCGGTCACCGCCACCGCCGCGAGCAGGCTGCGCCAGGCCGCGCTCGCGAGGGAAGCGCCCCGCGAGCGCGCGCGGCGGACGGCGCCGAACGCGAGCGCGGGACCGAGACCCAGCGCGAACACGAGCGCCACGAGCTCGCCGAGCTCCCACCCTGGCACCTCGAGCAGCGGGAGCGACGCGGCGGCCGCGGCGAGCGCGGCCAGGATCGCGGCGGCGGCGAGCGGAAGCCGCACTACGGCGCCACGCCCTCGAACGCGACCCGGTCGCCCGGGGCGACGCCGTGGCGAGCCGCCCAGCCGCCGGTCACCTCGAGCACGTAACGGCTCGCGACGCCGGGGCTCCGCGCGTCGAGGGTGAGCGGCGCCGCGTCGGCGACGACGCCGACGACGGTGCGGTCCTCGGAGATGAAGATCATGTCGAGCGGGATGAGCGTGTTCTTCATCCAGAACGTGTGCTCCTCGGTCGCGGGGAACACGAACAGCATCCCGGCGTCCTCCGCGAGCGAGGTGCGGTTCATGAGCCCGCGCGCGAGCTCGTCGGGCGTCCGCGCCACCTCGACGGCGACGCTGCTCTCGCGCCCGCTCGGGCTCGAGACGACGACGCGCCCCGGCGGCGCCGGCGCCGCGGTGGACGGA
>DASSQI010000259.1:0-3056 GCA_035702585.1 Anaeromyxobacteraceae bacterium | reverse complement strand
GCGTCGAGAGCGGGTCGGCGAGCACGAGCCACGCCGGGCGCGCGCTCACGGCGCCCACTCCGCGGGCCGCCCCGCTCGCAGCCACTGCCGCGCGCGCGCATAGCGCTCGCGGTGGTCGTCGGTGTCCCAGTCGCGGCTGTACCAGAGGTGGACGCACGCGTCGGCCCCTTCCGGCTCCAGCCGGACCGCCGTGGCGGGGAACAGGCCGCGCTCGTTCGCGAAGCGGTGGTCCTCGTGCGGGTAGAGGTACAGCAGCTCCATCCCGGCCTCGTAGAAGAGCCAGAAGAAGGGGTAGAACGGCTCGTACTCGACCCCCTCGCGCCGGATCTCGGGCGCCCATGGGTAACGCGCGCGGTCGAACCACTCCTCCCGCACGCGGAGGCTGCGCCAGTCGCGCACCCGCTTCGTCGCCTCGCGCATCCTCGGGCGGTCGACGACGAGGAAGAACGGGTTCATCGCGAGCTCGTTGAAGGAGCGGGGGACGTAGAAGTGGTCCGGGACGCCCGCAACGGCTGCGCCGGTCTCGTCCATGCGCGCGACGATCGCGGCCAGCGCGGTGCGGTCGCACAGGAAGCAGTCCTCGTCCACCAGGCAGACCCAGCGCTCGCGCGCCCGGCGCACGCGCCGCATCCACCGGAACCAGATCTCGGGCCAGCCCGAGCGCCCGTCGACGACGAGCCGCCGGCTCGCGGGGAGCTCGGCCGCGATCGCCGCCTGGCTCTCCGCGAGCCACGGCGTGTAGCGCGTGGTCGTGGCGAAGACGATCTCGTCGTCGCGCAGCGGGCTCACGCGGTCGCGCCGGCGAGCGAGCGCGCGACGCGGGCGGCGAGCGATGCGCCGTCGAGCCCGTGGAAGGCGAGCGCCTCCGGCGGCGTGCCGCACGCCGGCCAGCCTTCGACGCCGGCGACGTCGAGGGCGGGCGGATCGGGGAGCGCCGCGAACGCGCGCCGGAGGGTGTCGCCGAGCGCGCCGACGGGCGCGTGGTCCTCGACGACCAGCACCCGGCGAACGCCGCCGAGCGCGTCGTCGAGCCAGGCCGCGTCGACCTGGTCGAGCCACGGCATCGCGACGACACCGGCGTCGATCCCCTCGCGCGCGAGCAGCTCCGCCGCCGTGAGCGCCTCGTGGAGCATGACCGGGCCGTACGAGAAGAGGAGCGCGTCGGTGCCGTCCCGGAGGGGCACGCCGACACCGGGCGACGGCCGGTAGCCGTCGGGGAGCTCGATCAGGCGGGGCGAGGGCCCGATCGCGAGCCGCAGGGCGACGCTCCCGGGCGCGTCGAGCACCGCCCACTCGAGGAGCGACCGCGTGTCCTCACCGTTGCACGGGTGGACGACGGAGACCCCGGGGATCGCGGCCATCAGCGAGGCGTCGCGCAGGCTCTGGTGGGACTTGCCCGGCCCGGCCGGGATCAGCCCCGCGTAGTGCATCGCGTAGACGACCTTCGTGCGCTCGCTCGCCTGGTTGTAGATCTGCTCGTTCGCGCGCGAGGCGAGGAAGCTCGCGAACGAGTTGACGACCGGGATCAGCCCGTGCCGGGCCATTCCCGCGGCCATCGAGACCATGTCCTGCTCGGCGATCCCGTTCTCGACGAACCGGTCGGGCTCTGCGAGCTCGAAGGCGCGCACGCGGCAGTCCGAGGCGAGGTCCGCGTCGAGCACGACGAGTCGTGGCTCGCGCGCGGCGAGCTCGAGCAGTGCGTCGCCGAACGCGGCCGCGACGTACTCCTCCGTCACGCGCGGCCGGGGTGCCGGCGCGCCGGCGCCGCTCTCCGGCTCGCCCTGCAGGCTCGCCGCCCGCTCGTCCGCGAGGTCGGGAACAGGCTCGCGCGCGACCGGCTCCAGCCCGAGCGCGTCGGCCCGCTCGTCGACCCGCGCCCGGAGCTCCGCGGCAGCCGCCTCGAAGGCGTCGTCGTCGGGCGCGCCTGCGTGCCAGCGGTAGGTGCCGCCGCCGGCCGCGAGCGCCGCCGGATGCTCCATGAACGAGACGCCCTTGCCCTTGATCGTCCGCGCGACGAGGACGCCCGGCGTCCCCTCGTCGTCGGCGTCGAGCGCGCGGAAGGCGTGCCGGAGCGCCGCGTGGTCGTGCCCGTCGCAGGTCTCGACGCGGCAGCCGAACGCCCGGAGCTTCGCCTCGAGGCTCTCGAGCGCGAGGATCTCCTCGGTCGTCCGGTCGGACTGGAGCTCGTTGCGGTCGACGACCACGAGCAGGCCGCCGACGCGCTGGTGCGCCGCTGCCTGGAGCGCCTCCCAGTTCTGGCCCTCCTGGAGCTCGCCGTCGCCCGTCATCACGACCACGCGCCCGCCGAGGCCCTGATGCCGCTTCGCCCACGCGATCCCGCGCCCCTTCGAGATGCCCATCCCGAGAGAACCGGAGTTCGCCTCGATGCCCGGGACGCCGACGTCGGGGTGCCCGTCGAGCCCGTCGAGCCGGCGCAGGCGGAGCAGTCGCTCCGCCGGGATCACGCCGAGCCCGTTGAGCGCCGCGTAGAGCCCCGGCACGTCGTGGCCCTTCGAGGAGAAGAACACGTCCCGGTCGGGCGCCTCGAACCCCACGTCGGCGACGTTCAGCTTCTCCCAGAGGAGGTGCGCGACGACGTCCAGCGAGCTGAAGGTCGACCCGAGGTGGCCCGAGCCCGCGCGCTTCACCGCCGTCAGGGCGTTCGAGCGGCACATGTCCGCGAGCAGCGCGAGCCTCGCGTCGCGGTCGACGGGGGCCGCGGCGACCCGCGCGAACGCGGCCGGGGGGATGAGCTCGAGCCGCGGCACGGCGGTGATTCTAGGGACGTCCGGGCGCGGCACAGCGACCCTGCAACAGACTGTTACTTGCGTCTGCCCACGTCCGCGGATGCGGAGCCGCGGGGCGCGAGCAGCCCGACGAGGGCCGCGGCGATCCAGACGGGCACGAACGGGAGCTCGAACTCGCTCTGCGGCGCCTGCGAGAGCGCGTGGACGAGGAGGACGGCGGCCGAGACGGCCATCAGCACGAGCATCGGCGCGGCGCCGCGGGGCCGCCGCCAGGCGAGCGCGACGAGCGCGACCGCGATCCACA
The DNA here is from genome assembly GCA_035702585.1 of Anaeromyxobacteraceae bacterium. Lineage (GTDB taxonomy): Bacteria > Myxococcota > Myxococcia > Myxococcales > Anaeromyxobacteraceae > DASSQI01. The sequence goes on along the minus strand of DASSQI010000259.1, from coordinate 5 downwards.
GGAAC
>DASSQI010000258.1:0-4023 GCA_035702585.1 Anaeromyxobacteraceae bacterium | reverse complement strand
GGGCCGCCCACCACGACGACGCCGGGGAGCGCCTCGAGCGGCGCGTAGTCCCCCTCCGGATCCACGATGCAGAGCGAGTAGCCGGCCACGATGAGCTGCTCGCAGATGAGCCCGATCGCCCACGACTTCCCGGTGCGCGGGTCGCCCGCGACGAGGATGTTGCGGTTCCGGACCCCCATCGTCACGGCGGCGCCGTCGCTCGTCCGCCCCAGCGCGACCTTGTGCCGGACGCGGCGGGCGGGCGGGAGCCGCATGCTCTCGAGCGCGCGCCGGAGGTACGCCGCGACCGCTGGCGGCCCGTTTCCCGGGACGACGTCGTCCGCCTCGGCCTGCAGCGCCTTCGAGCCCCAGGCGACCGCCGCGCCGACCTGCGCGGTCCGGAGCAGCGGGTGGTCGTTCTCGGCGTCGCCGATGGCGAGCGTGTTGTGGGCCGAGAGCCGAAACGCGCGCAGCACCTCGCGCAGCCCCGTCTCCTTCGAGACGCCGTACGGCAGCACCATGAGCCGCCCACGGTTGAAGTGGAGCGCGAGCGGCAGCTCGAGGGACCGCACCAGCGAGAGGATGCGCGGTGCGTGATCCGCGTCGGCCTCGATGACGCACTGTCCGGCCGTGAACGGCACCCCCGCGTCCCGGAGCGCGCGCACGAGCGGCTGCGAGGCCGCGGGAGCGAGGAGGCGCGTCTCGCCGTCCGGGAACGCGACGACGGCGCCGTCCTCGAGCGCGAACGCGTCAGCCCATCCGAGGCCGCCGCTCACCCTGCTCAGGTCGGCGAGCGTGCGGCCGGAGACCACGACGACCGCGATGCCGCGGTCGCGGACCTCCGACATCACGGTCGCGACGTCGGGGTCGAGCCGGCCGTCGACCGCGATCGTGCCGTCGTAGTCGAGCGCGAGGACCGAGAACTTCATGACGCTCCTGGATAACGAAGCGGCCTGGGCTGGGCCGAGGCGAAGCGGGGCGCCGAGCGGCGCTCCGAGGAGACGAACGGCGCACGAACCCCTCGAGCATCATGCCGGTCTTGACATATGCCGACGTCGGCATAACAGTTGCAGCGTCCCGAGCGGTGGAGGATTCATGAAGAAGGCGGATAAGGAGCGCTTCGGGCGTGCAGGGTGGAAGGTTGGCTCGGCAGCCGAGCTGCTCGGGCTGACCGATGCCGAAACGGCAGTCGTGGAGGCGAAGCTCCGACTCGGTGAGGCCGTGCGAACCCTCCGTCGGGAGAAGCGGCTCTCGCAAGCACAGCTCGCCGAGCTCATGGGGTCGAGCCAGGCTCGTGTCGCCAAGATCGAGAACCGCGATCCGGAGGTCTCCCTCGAGTTGCAGATGAAGGCGGTCTTTGCGGCGAGCCCGACTGCACGTCGCGATTTCGACGCGCTCGTCCGGAAATGGAGCGGGCCGACCACGGCCCGTGGCGACAGCGCCGAGCGCGTTCGCGGCGCCAAGCGCGCGAAGCTCGGGGCGACGGCGGCTCGCCGAGTAAGCGCCAAACCCAAGGGCGCAACCAGGAAGCGCCCGGCGAACTACGACTAGTCGGTAGCCCCGGCCGAGACGGCGTGAGGAATCGCGCTGATCTCGAATCCGCCACGCTTCTCCCTTAGGACGTCGTGGCAGCAGCGCGCACGACGGGAGGGAGAGTCCATGCCCCTGTATCTGTCGAGGTTCAGTTACACGCCGCAGACCTGGGCCAGGCTGATCGCGAACCCTGAGGACCGGCGGAAGGCCGCTCAGACGTACATCGAGTCCGTCGGTGGGAAGCTCCACGGGTTCTGGTACGCGTTCGGCGAGCACGATGGGTACAATCTGTGGGAAGCCCCCGACAACGTGTCCATGGCCGCGGTGGCCCTCGCGATCGGCGGCGGCGGTGCGCTGAGCTCGTTCCAGACCACGGTCCTCATGACGGTCGACGAGACCATCGAGGCCCTGCGCAAGGCGAAGCAGGTCCAGTATCGGCCGCCGGGCGCGTAGCTGGCCGCACGTCATGACGACCACCGACGTCCAGTTCGCCGGGTCGATTCCCGAGCGGTACGACGAGTACCTCGTCCCGCTGTTCTTCGAGCCCTATGCCGAGGACCTGGCGCGACGCGCGAGCGAGCTCCGCGCCCGGCGCGTGCTCGACGTCGCCGCGGGGACCGGGGTGGTGACGCAAGCGCTCCTGCGGGCGATCCCCGACGCGGAGATCGACGCGACCGATCTCAATCCGGAGATGCTCGCGCGCGCGGCGTCACGAGTCCAATCGCCCCGCGTGCGGTGGTCTCCCGCCGATGCCATGCGCCTCCCGTTCGAGGACGGACGGTTCGACCTCGTCGCCTGTCAGTGCGCCGTCATGTTCTTCCCGGACCGTGCGGCCGCGTTCCGCGAGGCGCGCCGCGTGCTCGCGCCCGGCGGCGCCTACCTCGTGAGCGTGTGGGACGACCTCGCGCGGAACGAGGTCGCGCGCATCGTGAACGACGCGGTCGCGTCGCTCTTCCCCCAGGCCCCACCGGACTTCATGGCGCGCGTGCCGCACGGCCACGGCGATCCTCTGCGCATCGAGCGCGAGCTCCGCGCGGGCGGGTTCGCGCAGGTGGAGTGCGAGGCGGTGTCGAGGCGCAGCCGGGCGGCGTCTGCGCGCGACGCGGCGCTCGGAGTGTGCGAGGGGACGCCGCTCCGGCACGAGATCCTGGCGCGCGATCCCGCGGGGCTTCCACGTGCCGTCGAGAGCGCGACGCGGGCGCTGCGCGCGGAGCTCGGCGACGGAGCCGTCGACGCCGAGATGCGCGCGTTCGTCTTCACCTGCCGCTAGAACGCCGCGACGACTCCCAGGCTCCCGATCCAGTCGCTGTGCTCGAGGTCGCGCTCGAGCTCGGCGACGAACCGGACGTTGCGGCGGAAGAGGTACGACGCGGTCGCGGCGGCGGACTCGGCGTCCGAGTCGTCGAGGTCGGAGTCGACCTTGTTGTAGAGGAACGCGAACGCGTGGCGCCCGTCGGCGCCCTGCGGGTGCAGGATCAGCTCGGCGAAGCCGCCGCGGGTCTCCACCTCCGACGCGGCCGCGACGAAGAGCGGGTTACTGTCGCGCCGCTCCAGGTAGACGACCGAGAGCTGCGCCAGCTCGCCGAACGCGTACGACGCCTGCGGTCCGAGGTACCAGGTGCGGTTCGAGCCCAGGAGCCCGTCGCCCGCCGCCTCGCGACCCCAGAACCCGAACGCGCCGACGCGGAGCGGTCCGACGCCGAAGCGCTCGAGATCGCCGGTCAGGTGGAGGCTCACGTTCTTGTACTTGTCCTTGTCGAGCCCCTCGCCGATCGGCTCACCGATGCCGGTGCCGTTCGTGACGCTGAGGACCGCGCCGACCGGGCCATAGCCGCCGGCGAGCGCGACGCCGCGGTCGTAGGTGAGGTCCACGATCGAGAGGCCGACGCGGGTCGTCAGGATCGCGTAGTCGAGCCGCTCGAGCCGCAGCTCGCGCTTCACGATGGGATCGGAGATCTGGAACTGGCCGAACAGCACGCTGAACGGCGCGCCGAAGGGCTCGGTGAGCTGCGCGTAGAAGTCCTCGAGCTTCCCGATCTCGCCCTTCTCGAGGATGTAGTAGCCGTAGATCGAGAACCCCTCGGCGATGCGGCCGCCGGCGAGGAGCTTCACGATCCAGGGCGTCTGGAAGTCCGTCTGCGGCGAGCGGTCCTGCAGCGTCGCGAAGCCGTCGAAGCGCACCGCGATCGGGAACTCCCGCGGCAGGAGCAGCAGCGAGTCGCCGTTGTCGATCTCCGAGCGCGCCGGCTCCTGGCCCGGCGGCATCGCGAAGCCGCGGCCCGCGAACTCCTCGCCGAACGCCTTGAGCTGCGGGAACGGCTGGTGGCAGGCGGTGCAGGAGAGCCCGTAGCGGCGCGCGAAGGCGGGGATCGCGGCGGCGTCGCGCGGGGCGAGCAGGGCGGCGACGGCGGAGGAGAGGAGGGCGGCGGCGACGAGGCGGCGCGTTGTCATCCGGGACCTCACGGGAGGACCGTGAACGTGGTCGTGTGGAACGAGACGAGGACCGGCTCC
>DASSQI010000257.1:0-32474 GCA_035702585.1 Anaeromyxobacteraceae bacterium | reverse complement strand
AACGAGTCCGCGACGAGTCGCTCCTCCATGTCGGGCGCGTCGGCGCCGACGAAGGCGTGCCGGCCGATGGCAGGAGCGTTGAAGATCGCGTCGGCGGCCTTGTGGCCCCGGAGCGAGACGATCGCGATGTCGCCGGGCGTGAGGCCGTCGGAGAGGAGCCGATCGATCTCCGCGCCCACCTTGTCGTGCAGCGCGGTCGCGCTCGGGCTCTCGACGAGCGCGAGCGTGCGGTTCGCGAAGGCGGCCGCGATCGCGGCCTCGTCGTGCGGCTCGCCGATCCAGCGGTTCGCGAGCGCCTGGATCCCGGGCGGGCAGCGCTTGCCGCGAACGAGCCGGTAGCGCGTGGCGCGCTCGAACAGGTCGGTAGGAGGCTTTCTCTCGGGCCAGAATCCCTGCGCCGGATCGTAGAACGCCCAGAGCCGCGTGCCGGCGCCGACGATGCTCGCGACGAAGAGCCAGGCCTCCTCGAGGAGGTCCTGGGCCTCGTCGATGATCACCGAGTCCCAGCGCCCCTCGGCGAGGTCGCCGGCCCGCAGCAGCGTCGCCCTCCAGTAGTCGGTCTCGGTGACGTCTCGCGCGGCGGTGCCCTGGCCGGCGTCGTTGACCACGGACCATGCGAGCCCGCTCACGGTCTTCACCTCGACGCCGTGGCCCTCGAGCCGCGCCGCGAGCCACTGGCGCAAAGGCTTCGTGAAGCACAGGAGCAGCACGCGCCGGCCGGCCGCCGCCTCGCGCCGCGCGGCCTCGGCGGCGATCAGCGTCTTGCCGGATCCGGCGCCGCCCTGCACGAGCACGCGGTCGTTCTCGGCGAGGCCCTCGAGCGTGTCGAGCTGCTGCTCGGTCAACGCGAAGCGGTCCCCGAGATCCTTCGCGCGCGTCCCGAGCGACAGGGTCGGCACCCACGTCTCGCCCCACAGGCGGTGCAGCGTGTCCATCCAGCCGGCTCGGACCTCGCGCGGCTGTGGCAGGGCGCGATCGGCGATGCCGGGGAGCGCCTCGGCGAGCCAGGCGAGGTGGTTCTTCCCGAGCACGACGCCGGCGAGGTCGTCCTCGGACGGCTGGCGATCGACCGCGACGTCGGGGAAGCACGCGGCGGCGCCGAACGACGGGAGCGGCGTGCCGATCTCGTGGCACCGCGCAGCGAGCCGCTTCGCGTACCCGATCGCCTGATCGAGCGGAGCCCTGTCGAGCGCGACGGCGTTCGAGTACCAGCGACCGTCGCGCTGCTCTACGGCGCCGCCCTTCACCTCCAGGACGAGCGCGCCGCGATCTGGGTGCGCGAGGACGAAGTCGCCTTCGCCGAGCAGGTTGTTGCGATCGCGGACCCGCAGCGAGTGCCACGCCGACCAGCCGCGAGGCAGGTTCGCGCGGAGCGCCTTGTACACTGCGAGCTCGGCGTACGACTTCGCCGGCCTGATCTCCTCACGCGGCCACAGTCCCGGTGTGAACGACACGGCGCCAGTGTACTCGTACCGATCGGAAGGGCGACGTTTTGGGAGCGGAGGGGTCGTGCTCCTCGCGCTGACGTTCTCGCACGGTGAATTCCGCTCCCGCGCGCACGTCCGTGGCGCGAGTAGCCTCGGCCGCATGAAGCCGGAGGTCTACATGAGGTCTGCACTGCTCTCGATGACTGCGAGGCCGATGCTGCTCTGCCTCGCGACGGCGCTCCTCGCCGCGGCGGCGCCTGCTCGTGCCGAGCTGGACATCCGGCGCGGAGGGCGGCTGTGGGCGACGATCGAGGACGACGGCACGGTCCGGATCGAGGGGCGCGCCGTCGGCCGGATCGAGCCGGACGGCGACGTCCGCGTGCAGGGGAGGAGCGCCGGCGAGGTGGAGCCGAGCGGTGACATCCGGCGGTCGGGGCGCGTCGTGGGACGCGTCGAGCGCGACGGCACGCTCCGGCACCGCGGCAGGGCCGTCGGCGAGGTCGCGGACGACGGGACGATCCGCCAGCAGGGCCGGACGTGGGGATCGGTCCGCAATTGCTGCGGTGACTTCGCGAGCAAGCGCACCGTCGCGGCCGCGCTCGCCTTCTTCCTGGGCGAGTTCTTCGGGGAGTGAATCACGCGTTCAGCTCGGGGCGACTGAGTCAGGCGTTCAGCTCGGGCGCCTTGCAGCGGCGCTCGAAGAACTCCTCCGCCGCGGCGGGGAGGGCGCCGAGGATGCGCTGCAGGAGCGCCGCGTCGGGCGCCTCGTCCGCGAGGAACAGCTCGGCGTGGAACTCCACGACCTTGTTCTCGGCGTCGACGATCGTCTTCACGACCTTGCGCGACTGGTTGAGGTCGTTCGCTGCCGAGATCAGCATCGCCAGGTCGCAGCCCTCGGGGAGCGAGAACCCGAGCTCGATGTGCAGGTACAGCGGATCGCTCAGGTCCACGAGCGCGAGGAACGTCCGCCCCTCGGACTTGAACCGGATGACCGCGCTGCTCGCGTCGTCGCCCTCCTGCTCGAGCGAGGGGCGGTAGCCCTCGTCGGAGAGGAACTTCATCAATCGTTTCGACGGCTTCAATCGGCACCTCCTCGCGAGTCCAGAGAGGAGAGTACGCAGGGCACGGACACGGTCGGGCGGGGCGAGGACGTCTGTGCGGGAGCGATTTCGCAGAGGGCAATGCCACCGCCGGGCCCGTATGAGCCGGGGTGCCGGCGCAAGTCTGGTTCATCCAGATGAACCGCGTGCCCGGCGCAAGTCTGGTTCATCCGGATGAACCACCATTTGACGCACGACATATGACTGACGTCAGCAAAGACCACGCAAGTGGTTGATCCGCAAGGCAGCGAAGCAGATTTCACTTCAACCGGTTGAAGCCCGCTTCAACCGGTTGAAGCACGAATCGACGTGCATTTCGCGCGTCGCAAGGCGCGCACCGCCGGCGGTCGCCCGAACGGCGCCCGCGCGTCATCTCCGGAGCCTTGACGAGGTTCTCACTCGCCCTCGAACTTGAACGAGACCTTCAGCTTGGTGCGATACGCGAAGACCTTGCCGCCCTCGAGGTGGAGGTCGAGCGACACCACCTCGGCGATGCGCAGATCGCGCAGCGACTTCGAGGCCTGCTCGACGGCGTTGGCGGCGGCCTTCTCCCACGAGTCGGGGCTCGAGCCGATGATCTCGATGACCTTGTAGGTGCTGTTCGGCATTGGGATCTCCCCCCGCGCGGCGGGATCGCCGATCGGTCCTCGCGGATCGCGCGGTGCGTACAGGAGCACCGAGCCCGCCGGGTCCGACAAGCGGTCAGGATGGGGGGAACCCAACACTTCGGGTCGCAGCGCGTGTCGGGGTGCCCCGAGTGGCCGCGTCATTCCGCGCCGCGCCGGCGGAAGGGAGTGTCCGGGGTGCCCTGTAGGATTGGCGCTGTGATCCTCATCGTCAGCGGAGTGGTGTTCTTCGCGATCGGTCTGGCGATCGGACTGTTCCTCGTCAGGCAGGCGCGTGCTGCTGCCGGCCTCGAGGTCCGTCAGGAGCTGGGTCAGCAGGTCGCCGTCATGCAGCAGCAGCTGGGCCAGCAGGTCGCCGTCCTGCAGCAGCAGCTGAAGGCTCGCGACGAGAACGCCTCGGAGCTGCGGGCCGAGATCGGCGAGTACGAGGAGCGGCTCGGCGCCGAGCGGCAGCGCGTCGTGGCCCTCGTCTCGGATCTCGCGCGCGCGAAGGCGGAGACCGAAGCGGAGCGGAGGGCGTCGGCCGAGCGCGTCTCCGAGGCGGAGCGGACGCGGGAGCAGGTGAGGGCGGAGGTGCAGGTGCTCACCGGACGCCTCCTCGACGAGAAGGGCAAGGCGATCCTCCATCAGAATCGCGAGGGGCTCGAGGCGCTGCTCAAGCCCGTCGCGGAGAAGCTCCGCGAGTTCGAGGCGAAGGTCGAGAAGACCTACGACCAGGAGAACCGCGACCGGGCCTCGATGCTCACGGCGCTGCAGAAGCTGCACGAGGCCGAGGCGAAGCTCACGAAGGACGCCGAGAGCCTGACCCGAGCGCTCACCGGAGACTCGAAGGCGCAGGGCGACTGGGGCGAGATCGTGCTCGAGCGGGTCCTCGAGACCGCGGGCCTGACGGAGGGCCGCGAGTACGACCTGCAGGTGAACCACGTCGACGAGGAGGGCGGGCGAAAGCGGCCCGACGCGCTCGTGTACCTGCCGGGGAATCGGGTCGTCATCGTGGACGCGAAGTGCTCGCTCACCGCGTTCGTCGAGGCGATGCGCGCGGAGACGGACGAAGGCAGGCAGGCGGCGCTCGACGCGCACGTCGCGTCGGTGCGCACGCACGTGAAGTCGCTCTCGGGGAAGAGCTACCAGGACGTGGTGAAGGAGCGGACGCTCGACATCGTGCTGCTCTTCGTGCCGAACGAGGCGGCGTTCCACGCCGCGATCGGCCGGGACACGTCGATCTACGAGGAGGCGTTCCGGCAGCGCGTCGTCCTCTGCAGCCCGACGACGCTGCTCGCGGCCCTGCAGCTCATCAGCCACGTCTGGCGCTCGGAGAAGCAGAACCAGAACGCGCAGAAGATCGCCGAGGAGGCCGGCAAGCTCCTCGAGAAGCTCGGCGCGTTCGTCGAGGACCTCGACGACGTCGGCGAGCGCCTCGGTCAGGCGCAGGCGAGCTTCGCGACGGCTCGCGCGAAGCTCGCCACGGGCAGGGGCAACGTGATGAAGCGCGCCGGCGATCTCGTGAAGCTCGGCGCCCGCGTGCGTCCGGACAAGGTGAAGCCGCTCACGCCGGACACGGTCGACGACGAAGCCGAGCTGCTCCTCCCGGAGCTCGCCCCGCCGGCGCGGCTGCCGGCGATCGCGACGCCCGGAAGCGGCGACGCCTAGCTCGCGCGCAAGCGACGGGATCGCGAAGCTCGCAGCCGGTCGTCGAGCGCCGCGGTTCGGCAGGACGCCGAAGCAGCCGGTCCTTGAGCGCCGCGGTTCGTCAGAACGCCGAAGCAGCCGGTCGTTGAGCGCCGCGGTTCGTCAGAACGCCGGCGAGGCGGCAGCCTCGGGCGCCACACGTCGAAAGCGGACTCCGAGCGCGAGGAGCCTCTCCGGCAAGAGCCGTGACGGCGCGTCGCCGTCGGAGACCTCGACCTCGATCCGGATGTCGCCCGTGCCGGGCTCGCGGAACGCGCGCACACCGCCGAACCACGCAGCGCCGCGGTACGCGGCCTTCAGCGCGTCGACGAGCGCGAAGGCGCGCTTCCAGTCGCGCAGCGGGAGCGAGCTGCCTTCCCGGCCGCCAGTGGGGAGGCGAACGACGTCACCGGCAGCGCGCGAGACACGAGGGGGAACGTCAGCGGAGGAACGCGAGATACGAGCGGGAACGGCCATGCGATCACCATCGAGAGCGGCGTTGCCACTGCCGGCTGTTGCCGGTGTTGGCCGGAGGTCGTCGGGCCGCGTCCCTCGCTCCGTCGTGATGGTGAATCCATCATAACGGATGTCCGTCCAGTCTGCAACGGGACGGGGCTAGAAGGCCCGACGCCGGCCGACGGGGGGGCCTGGCGACCCGACGCGCGTGACCGCGAGCGCTTGCCACTCCTCGCCGGCCGCGCTCGTCAACGTCCGCTCGCCACCGCCGCCCCGCCCGCAGCGTGGTGGGCGCCGACGTCGAGCGGCGCGCCTACGCTGCCGAGGAACAGCACCCACAGCGCGACGGCGAACGCGATGAGCGCCGGGCCGCCGAGGTGGTTCCGGCTCGCGAAGCCCCAGAAGGGCGCTGACACTGTCTGCTGCGAATGCGACGTCATCGGTGACTCCCTCACGCCGAGTTGTGGTCGGTTCCGGCGATAGGGGAGGAGTAGCGATGCCCGTCACTCGCCAAAATGCGCAGCGGAGCCCCGCCCCCGTGCAAGAACGCACGGGGCTCGACTGGGGGAATCTCAGGTTCTTCCTCGAGCTCGCTCGCACCGGGAGCCTCTCGCGCGCGGCGCAGCGCCTCTCGGTCGATCGCGCCACGGTCGCGCGACGGATCGCGGCGCTCGAGCAGGAGCTCGGGCTCGAGCTGTTCGAGCGCGGACCGCAGGGATGGACGCTCACGGCGTCGGGCGGAGAGCTGTCGGAGCTCGCGTCGCGCGTCGAGCAGGACGTCCTCACGCTCGCGCGCAGGGCCGACGCGGCGGATCGCCAGGAGCTGACCGGCGTCGTCCGGCTCACGACGGCGACGCACATCTCGGCGTACCTGCTCGCTCCGGCGCTTCAGGCGCTGCGCAGCGCGCACCCCGGCCTCGTCCTCGAGATCGCCGCGGACCAGCGCACGTTCGATCTGACGCGCCGCGAGGCGGACCTCGCGCTGCGGATGGGCCGGCCGCGGGACGCGGGGCTCGTCACGCGCAAGCTCACCGACATCGCCTACGGCTTCTACGCGTCGCCCGCGCTCGTCGGAAAGCGGCGCGAGGTAGACTTCGCGACCGACCCGTTCGTCGCGTTCGACGAGAGCCTCGCGAGCGTCCCGCAGGAGCGCTGGATCGCGAGCGTCGCACCGGAGCGCCGCGTCGTGTTCCGCTGCAACAGCACGGCCTCGCTCGCCGCGGCGGCGCGGAGCGGCGCCGGGATCGCCATGCTGCCGGTGTTCGTGGCGGTGACGACGCCGGATCTCGTGAAGCTCGCCGGGCCCGAGCCGGTGCCGCACGAGCTGTGGCTGCTCGTGCACGGCGATCTCCGGCGTGCCCCGCGCGTCGAGGCGGTCATCTCCTGGGTGGACGACCTCGTCGATCGCGTGCGGCCGCAGATCGCTCCGAAGCGGCCGCGCCCGTAGGCTCACCGGCGCGCGCGTTCGACGACGCATGCGCGCAGACCGATCGCGGTTGCGTTCGACGACGAGTGCGCGCGGACCGATCGAGGTTGCGTTCGACGACGAGTGCGCGCAGACCCATCGCGGTTGCGTTCGACGACGAGTACGCGCAGACCGATCGAGGTTGCTTTCGACGACGAGTGCGCGCCGACCCATCGCGGTACCCCCAGTTGGGGGCCACGCCGAGCAAAGGAGCGGCCCGGCGTCCAGGGTGCGCTATTTCGGGTCGTCGAATGACTCAGGGAGGCTCCGACAACGTGCTGCTCGTGCGGGCGGGCACGCGGGTTTGCGCGCTGCCGCTCCGCCATGTCGCGGAGACGCTGCGCCCGCTGCCGGTGTCGCCGCTCGCGGACGTGCCCCCGTTCGTGCAGGGCGCCGCCGTGGTGCGCGGTCACGTCGCGCCCGTCGTGCGCCTGGGCGCGCTCCTCGGCGGCGACGCCGACGCGCCGAGGCGGTTCGTGCTGCTGACGGTCGGCGAGCGGCGCGCGCTGCTGGCGGTGGACGACGTGCTCGGCGTCGCGCCGGCGCCGCGCGCGGGGGACGTTCCGCTCCTGTCCGGCGCTGCGGGAGGGACGCTCGCCGCGCTGGGCTCGCTCGATCGCGACCTGCTCGCCGTCCTCGACGCCGCCCGGCTCGTGCCGGAAGAGGTCTGGCGCGCCGTCGACGTACGGGGGGCACCGTGAGCGACGCACGAGGCTCCGTGAGCGCGGTCCACGACCATTCGCAGCTCGAGCGGCTGCGGCTCGCGGTCGTCCGCGGGATGGGCCTCAACTTCGAGGACGCGCGCATGGACGTCCTGGCGGCGGCCGCCGGGGAGCGCCTCGCCGCGCAGCGCATCTCGTTCGACGAGCTCGTCTCCCGCATCGAGGCGGCGCATCCGGAGGAGGTCCGCGCGCTCGCCGAGCGCCTCACCGTCGGCGAGACCTACTTCTTCCGCAACACGAACGACCTGCAGGCCTTCGTGCGCGTGGTGCTCCCGGCGCGCATCCGCGCGCGGGCGGGGCAGAGGAGGCTGCGGATCCTGTCGGCGGGGTGCTCGTCGGGCGAGGAGCCGTACACGATCGCGATGCTCGTGCAGCAGGTGCCCGAGCTCGCGACGTGGGACGTCCGGATCACCGGCATCGACCTCAACCCCGCCGCGATCGCGCGCGCGACGGCAGCGCGCTACAGCGCGTGGTCGCTGCGCCAGACGCCCGAGGACACGCGGGATCGCTTCTTCAGGAAGGCGGGCCGCGAATACTGGCTCCTCGAGCAGGTGCGGGCGCGGGTCTCGTTCGAGCAGCGAAACCTCGTCATGGACGATCCGGCGTTCTGGGGGCCGGGCGCCTTCGACGTCGTGTTCTGCCGCAACGTGATGATGTACTTCGCGCCGGAGGTGACCCGGCGCGTGGTCGCGCGCATCGCGGCGTCGCTCACGCCCGGCGGGTTCCTCTTCCTCGGCCACGCGGAGACGCTGCGCGGCGTGTCGACCGAATTCCACCTGCGCCACTCGCACGGGACGTTCTACTACCAGCGTCGCGACGGCGAGCTCGATCCGGTGCTCCTCACGCCAGGCCCGGCGGCGTCGCTCACGGCCGACGAGCCTGCGCCGGCCACGACCGACGCGGACTGGATGGAGGCGATCCGCCAGGCGTCGGACCGCATCGCCGAGCTGACGACCGCGCAGGCGGCGCGCGCGCAGGGTGGGGGCGCCGCCGCCCGCGCCGAGCCTTCGGGCCCGGCCACGCCGCCAGCGCCGCTCGTGGCGCCGGTCCAGCCTGTCGCCCAGGCGCGCGAGCTGCTCAAGCAGGAGCGGTTCGCGGCGGCGCTCGCGGCGCTCGGCGCGGCCCCGCTCGAGGACGAGACCGACACCGACGTCCTGCTGCTCAGGGCGGTGCTGCTCGTGAGCAGCGGCAACGCCGCCGCGGCGGAGGAGGTCTGCGAGCGCATCCTCGCGCTCGACGAGCTCAACGCGGACGCTCACTACGTGAAGGCGCTCTGCCGCGAGCACGCGGGCGATCTCGCAGGCGCGGCGAACCAGGACCATTACGCGCTGTACCTCGACGCCACCTTCGCGATGCCGCGGCTCCACCTGGGGCTGCTCGCGAGGCGCGCCGGCGACCTCGACGGCGCGCGGCGCGAGCTGTCCCGGGCGGTCGCGCTGCTCGCGGCGGAGGACGCCCCGCGCATCCTGCTCCTCGGGGGCGGCTTCGGGCGGGAGGCGCTCAGCGACCTCGCGCGCGCCGAGCTCAGGGCATGTGGAGGCGCGCCGTGAGCGATCGCGACACGATCCCCGCCACCATCGAGGCGCTCCGCGAGGCCTTCGACTCGTCGTTCGCCGTCGCGCCGGCGGGCGCGCGGCCCGACGAGGTGGCGCTGCTCGCGATCCGCGTCGGCAACGACTCGATCGCGCTGCGCGTCCACGACACGCTCGGCCTCGTCAAGGCCGGCAGGATCGTCGCGGTCCCGAGCCGGCGCCCCGACCTCGTGGGCATCATCGGGCTGCGCGGCGCGGTGATCCCGATCTACAGCCTGGCGCGCGTCGCCGGGCTGTCGGAGAGCGAGCAGCCGCGCTGGATCGCGCTCGCGGGCGGCCCCGACCGCATCGGGCTCGCCTTCGCGCAGTTCGAGGGGCACCTCCGCGTCGCGCCGGGCGCCATCCACGCCGCCGCCTCGCCGCGAGAGAGCCGGCTCGTCTCGGGCGTCCTCGAGACGGGCGCGGCGCCCCGAACCATCCTCGACGTCCCTGCGATCGTGCAAGCCGTCAAGGCGGCGTCCGACCGGAGAACTGGATCACCGACATGACCTTCTCGCAGAAGCTCGCAGCCGCGTTCGTCGCCGTGGCGCTGCTCTCGGCGTTCATCGCCGGGTTCGCCGCGTACCAGATGAACCACGTCGTCGAGGTGAAGGACGACCTCATCAACCACCGCGCCGAGCGGCTGCTCGAGGCCGAGCGGCTGCGGACGCTCAGCATGCAGAAGGGGCTCGAGGCGCGCGCGTACTTCATGACGCGGGATCCCGCCCGGGCGGAGGCGGTGCGGCAGAGCCGCACGCAGCTGCGGGCGCTCATCGACGGTCTGCGTCGCACCTCGCGGACGGACGAGGGGCGCCGCATGGTCGACGAGCTCGCGCGCGTCGAGGCGACCCACGGCGACGCCGTCGACGCGCTCTTGCCGCTCACCGCGCGAGGGACCTCGCTGGAGGAGCTCTCGATCCGCGTCGAGCGGGAGGTGCGACCGCACCGCGAGCAGCTCGACCGGCTCATCGACGGGTTCGTGCAGCGCGAGGAGCGGCTGCTCGCGCAGGGGCGCGCCGACAGCTCCGAGTCCGCCCGCGCCGCGATCCGCGTCGTGCTCGTGCTCGCGGCGCTCGGCGTCATCGCGGCGGTCATCCTCTCGGTCGGGTTCGCGCGCACGCTCTCGCGCCAGATCTCGATGGCGGTGCGGCACGTCCAGACGTCGTCCACGGAGCTCCAGGCCGCCGCGGGCGAGCAGGCCACCGGTGCGAAGGAGCAGGCGACCGCGATGGCCGAGATCACGACGACGATCACCGAGCTGCTCGCGACGTCGCGCCAGATCGCGGAGAGCGCGCAGCGGGTCGTCGCGATCGCGACCGAGACGGGCGGCGCCGCGCGGACCGGCGATCAGACCGTGCAGCGCAGCCAGGAGTCGATCGGCACCATCCGCCGCCAGGTCGAGCTCATCGTGAACCACATGCTCGACCTCGGACGGAAGTCGCAGCAGATCGGCGGCATCCTCGAGATCATCAACGAGCTCTCGGAGCAGACGAACATCCTCGCGATCAACGCGACGATCGAGGCCGCCGGGGCAGGCGAGGCGGGGCGGAGGTTCGCGGTGGTCGCCGAGGAGATCCGGAAGCTCGCCGATCGCGTCGGCGGCTCGACGAAGGACATCCGCGTCCTCATCGAGGAGGTCCGCTCGGCGGTGAACACCACGGTCATGGCCACCGAGAGCGGCTCGAAGGCCGTCGAGGCGGGCGCGCGCCAGTTCAGCGAGGTCGCGGCGTCGTTCGCCCACATCGCCCGGCTGGTCGGCACGACCACCGACGCGGCCCGCGAGATCGAGCTCTCCACGAAGCAGCAGTCCACGGCCGTCGAGCAGGTGAACCTCGCGATCACGAACGTCGCGCAGGCGACACGCGAGGCGGAGGCGAGCTCCGGCCAGACGCTCCAGACGGCCTCCCAGCTCGCGGGCATGTCGCGCGACCTGTCGCGGCTCGTCCAGTCGAAGGCGGCCGCCTGACCGATGGCAAAGGACCGCTACAAGTACTTCCGGATCGAGGCGCGCGAGCTGCTCGACGGGCTCTCGCGCGGCGCGCTCGATCTCGAGAAGGCGCCCGCCGACCGCGAGCTGGTCGCGAGGCTGCTGCGCCTCGCGCACACGCTCAAGGGCGCCGCGCGCGTGGTGCAGCTCCCGCTCATCGCCGAGCTGGCGCACGCGGCGGAGGACGCGCTCGGTCCCCATCGCGACCCGCAGTCGCCGCCGGTGCCGCGCGAGCGCGTGGACGTCCTGCTCCGGATCGTCGACGACGTCGTCCGCGAGCTCTCCTCGATCGAGCCGGCGCACCCCGCCGAAACGGCCGGCGCGGAGGACAGGACCGCAGGGCGGCCGGCCGGCGCGGCGGCCGCAGGGGCTCACGCCGAGGCGACCGCCGCGGCCGGCCCGTCGATCGAGGACTTCCGCAGCGTACGCGTCGACCTCGGCGAGCTCGACACCGTGCTCGACTCGGTGCTCCAGGCGGGCGTCCAGATGACGGCGCTGACGCAGCAGCTCGACCGCCTGGAGAGCGCGGAGGAGCTGGCGCGCGCGCTGTCGGACCACCTCGCGCGGAGCGCCGGCGAGGACCCGGTGGCGGTGCGCGCGCGAGCGTTCGCGGGCGAGCTGCGGCGGTCGGTCGCGGAGACGCGAGAGGCGCTCGCGGCGAGCGCGGACCAGGCCACGCGTGAGATCGCGCAGGTGCGGGGATCCGCCGACCGCCTGCGGCTGTTGCCGGCGCGCGCCGTCTTCGGCTCCCTGGAGCGGGCGTGCCGCGACGCCGCGCGCGCGACAGAGCGGGCGGTCGCGTTCGAGACGGCCGGCGGCGAACTCAGGGTCGACGCGCACGTGCTGTCGCGCGTCCGCGCCGCGCTGATGCACGTCGTGCGCAACGCGGTCGTGCACGGGATCGAGCCCCCCGGCGAGCGGCAGCGGCGCGGCAAGTCGCCGGTCGGGAGCGTGCGCGTGTCGGTCGAGCGTCGCGGGAACCGGCTCGCGTTCATGTGCCGCGACGACGGCGGCGGCGTGGACGTCGAAGCCGTGCGCGAGGCGGCTGTGAGGAAGGGGCTGTTGCAGGCAGGCGACTCCGCGGCGCTTCAGGGCGACGCCCTCACGCGGCTCCTCCTCGAGGGCGGCCTCACCACGCGGCCGGAGGTGAGCGATCTCGCGGGCCGGGGCGTCGGCCTGGACGTCGTCCGGGAGACGGTGCTCAGGCTCGAGGGGCAGGTTGCGATCCAGAGCGAGCCCGGCGTGGGCGCGGCGGTGGAGATGGTCGTGCCGATGTCGCTCGCGGCCATGACGGTGCTGCATGCCGAGGTCGACGGCGTCGTCGTCGCGCTGCCGCTCGACGGCGTCCGCTCCACGGCGTTCCTGGAGCCTTCGCGCATCGCGCGGACCGGCGACGGCGTGGGGGTGAGCTGGGAGGGCCAGCTCGTCCCGTTCCTGCCGCTCGCGAACGTGCTGGGCCGACCGCCCACGGAGCAGCGGCGCCGCTTCTGGTCGGCGATCTTCGTCGCGGCCGGCGGCCAGGTCGTCGCCGTCGGCGCCGACCGGCTGCGCGGGACCTCGGACGTCGTCGTCCGGCCGTTGCCGTCGTTCGTCGAGGCGCACGCCGCCGTCGCCGGCGCGTCGCTCGACGCCGAGGGCAACCCGCAGGTGGTGCTGGATCCCGCGGGCCTCGTCGCCACCGCCTCGTCGCGCGAGCGGGCCGTCGAGGAGGTCGCGCCGCGGGTGCGCCCGCCGATCCTCGTGATAGACGACTCCCTCACCACGCGCATGCTCGAGCAGAGCATCCTGGAATCGGCCGGCTATGAAGTGGAGCTGGCGGTCTCGGGCGAGGAGGCGCTGGCGAAGGCGCGAGCGCGCCGGTTCGGGGTCTTCGTGGTGGACGTCGAGATGCCGGGGATGGACGGGTTCGAGTTCGTGCGCGTGACGCGTGCCGACGCGCGCCTCTCGGTCACGCCCGCCATCCTCGTCACGTCCCGCAGCGCGGCGGAGGATCGACAGCAGGGAATGGACGCAGGGGCGAGCGCGTACATCGTCAAGGGCGAGTTCGATCAGGACCGCCTGCTCGCGACCATCCGCGAGCTCATGGGGTGACCGTGCCGATCCGCGTCCTCGTCGTCGACGATTCACTCACGGTGCGCAAGCGCATCGTCGACGTGCTCTCGGCCGATCCCGCCCTCAAGGTCATCGGAGAGGGCGAGGACGGCAAGCAGGCGATCGAGCTCTGCGAGCGGCTGCGCCCCGACGTCGTCACGCTCGACATGATGATGCCCGTGATGACCGGCGTCGCTGCCGCCGAGTACATCATGGCGTACTGCCCGACGCCGATCCTGATCGTGTCCGCGTCGACGAACCGCGGCGAGCTGTTCCGGACGTACGACGCGCTCGCGGCGGGGGCGATCGACGTCCTCGACAAGCCCGGCACGAAGCAGTCCGAGACCGGGTGGGAGGAGCGGCTCCGGAACGCGGTGAAGCTCGTCTCGCGCATCAAGGTCATCACCCACCCGCGCGCGCGGCTCGCGGCGACGCGCCGCGAGGTGAGCTCCGCGGCTCGCGACCGGAAGGGCGACGGCGCCTCGCGTGTCATCGCGATCGGGGGCTCGACGGGGTCCCCCGGCGTCATCGTCGACATCCTGCGGCGCCTGCCGCGCGATCTCGCCTGCCCGGTGCTGCTCGTCATCCACATCAACGAGCCGTTCGGCGCGGCCTTCGCGGAGTGGCTGGACGGTCAGTCGCCGCTCCGCGTCCGCTACGCGCGCGACGGTGAGCGTCCGTGGGGGCTCCCCGACGCGCGGGTCCTCATGGCGCCTCCCGAGAGGCACCTCGTCCTCGAGAGCGGCGTCATCCGGCTGTCGAGCGCGCCCGAGCGGCACAGCTGCCGCCCCTCCGTCGACACGCTGTTCGAGTCGGTGGCGGCGGACGTCGGGAGCGACGCCATCGCGTGCCTGCTCACGGGCATGGGGCGCGACGGCGCCGCAGGGCTGCTCGCGGTGCGCCGCGCAGGGGGAACCACCATCGCGCAGGACGAGGCGACCAGCGTTGTGTTCGGCATGCCGCGCGAGGCGATCCTGATGGGGGCCGCCGAGCAGGTGCTCCCCATGCAGGAGATCGGGCCGGCGCTCGTCGCGGCGGCGCGGCAGCGGAGGACGCCGTGAGAGACGTCCTCATCGTCGACGACAGCCTGACGGTCCGGATGGACCTCAAGGACGCGTTCGCCGCCGCCGGGTTCGACCCGACGCTGTGCAACGACCTCGCGTGCGCGCGCGCGGAGCTGGCGCGACGCCGCTTCTCGCTCGTGGTCCTCGACGTGCTCCTGCCGGACGGCGACGGCATCGACCTCCTCGGCGAGATGAAGGTGGATCCCGTCCACGGAGCGACGCCCGTGGTGATGCTCTCGACTGAAGCGGAGGTGCGCCACCGGATCCGCGGACTGCGCACCGGCGCCGACGACTACGTGGGCAAGCCGTACGACGCGACCTACGTGATCGCGCGGGCGCACGACCTCGTGCGGAGGACGGCGCCCCCCGCCGACGTCGGCGTCGCGCCGGTCCTGGTCGTGGACGACAGCCTCACGGCGCGCGAGGAGCTGCGCGCCACCCTCGAGGCGGCCGGGTTCGAGGTGGTGACGGCGGCATCCGGCGAGGAGGGGCTGCGCGTCGCCGCCGACCGCCGTCCGTCCGCGATCGTGGTGGACGGCGTGATGCCGGGGATCGACGGCGCCAGCTTCGTCCGGCAGCTCCGGGCCGACGCGGCGCTGCGCACGACGCCCTGCATCCTGCTCACCGCGTCCACCGCCGGCGGCGAGCTGCGCGCGCTCGAGGCGGGCGCCGACGCGTATCTCCTCAAGGAGGACGGTCACGACGTGGTCGTTGCGCGGATCCAGGCGCTGATCCGTTCGTCGGGGCCGAGGGCCACGATGGGCGCCGCCGGCATCCTGTCGCCGAAGCGGATCCTCGCGATCGGCGGCGACGAGGCGTCGCTCCGCGACGTCTCGGAGCGGCTGCGGATGGATGGCCACGAGCTCGTGCTCGCGCACGACGAGGAGGAGGCCGTCGCGCTGCTCGCGGTCGATCGCGGGGTGGACGGCATCCTCGTCGACGGGACCGCCGGCCTCGATCAAGCGCTCTCGATCTCGCGGCGCCTCAAGAGCGACGCGAGCTGGCGCGAGATCCCGCTCGTCGTCGTCGGCCGCGAGGGCGAGCAGGAGCGGCTCGTCGAGGTCATCAACGCCGGCGCCGACGACTACGTGGGGTTGTCGCAGGGGCTCGAGGTGGTGCGCGCCCGCGTCCGCGCGCAGCTCCGCCGCAAGCAGTTCGGCGACGAGAACCGCTCGCGCGACGCGTTCGCGCGGAGCGCGGCGATCCTGGAGACGATCGGCGACGCGTTCTTCGCCGTGAACCAGCAGTGGCGCTTCATCTACGTGAACTCCGCGCTCGAGGGGCTGGTCGGCGCCTCGCGCCGCGAGCTGGTCGGGAACTCGCTCTGGGAGCACTGCCCCTGGCTGGGCGCCGAAGAGCGGCGCTACCTCACCCGCGCCGCCGAGGAGCGCGTCCCGGTGACGTTCGAGGTGGCGACCCCCGAGGAGCGCTGGCTCGAGGTGCGCGCGTTCGCGCACGGCAGGGGCCTCACGGTGTACCTGCGCGACGTGACGGAGCGCCGCCGTTCGCAGGAGGTCCAGGCGCACATGCTCGGGATCGTCGGTCACGACCTGCGGACGCCGCTCGCGGTCATCTCCACCTCCACGGAGATCGCGCTCCGCGACAAGACGATGTCCGAACGCAGCGAGCGGGCGCTCGGGCGTGCCCTCGCCAGCGTGACGCGCATGAACCGGCTCATCGCCGACCTCCTCGACTACTCTCGCGCGCGCCTCGGACAGGGGCTGCGCGTGCAGGTCGAGCCTGTCGATCTCGAGCGGCTGTCGCGCGACGTGATCGACGACGTGAAGGCGAGCCACCCCGGCCGGCGCGTGGCGTTCGAGACGCTCGGCGGCGCGCAGGGCGAGTGGGATCCGCTGCGGATGCAGCAGGTGCTCGGGAACCTGCTCACGAACGCGCTGCGCTACAGCCCGCCGGAGAGCGAGGTGTCGGTCACGATCCGCGAGGACGCGGGCCGGACGCTCGTGCTCGTGCACAACGAGGGGGCGATCGACGAGCACCTCCAGGCGCACATCTTCGAGCCGTTCAAGCGCGGGGAGGGCAAGTCCCACGGAGCCGGAGGCGTCGGCCTGGGCCTCTACATCGTGAGGCAGATCGTGGCGGCGCACGGCGGGACGGTGGTGCTGACCTCCTCGCAGGCGGAGGGCACGACCTTCACGGTGTCGCTGCCGACGCACCCTCCGCCGGCGCGCTGAGGCGTCGCGTCCGACGCACCGTCCGGCCGCCGCGCGCGCTGAGACGTTCGCCCCGACGTACGGCGTTCATCCCCGCGCACGGCGCTCGTCAACGCCAGCTGCGCAGCCACATGTACCTCCCGTACGAGCCGGGCGCTGCGAGCCGCCCGTCGAACAGCGGCGAGAACCACAGGAACAGCGCGAGGCACGCGATAGTCAGGATCGCGATGACGACGAGAGGGCGCAGCCGGCGAAACGGGAGCGCCGCGGCGACCACCGCCGGCCCGAGCCAGAGCGACGAGGCGAGGAAGTAGTAGTAGAGCTGCGCCCGCGGCAGCACCGCCCAGAACAGGAGCGGGGTCCAGTAGAGCAGCGCGATCGCGCGATCGCCACCGGCGGCGCCGCGGCGGAGAACCCGGATCGCGAGCAGCGCGGTCGCAGGGAGCGCGCACGCGTAGAGCAGGGGGTTGCCACCCGCCCACACGTAGCGGTCGCCCGTCGCGGACGGCTCGTAGTGGTACCAGATCGGCCGCAAGAGCGTGGGCCACTGCCACGCGCGCGACGAGTAGGGGTGGTGCGAGAGGTCGACACGCCCGAACCCCTCGAGCATCCGCACCTGGTAGCCGACGAGGTCGAGGGGCGACGTCGCGTGCTGGGCGAGCAGCGCCAGCGGAAGGAACGGCAGCGCGTACGCCGCGAGCGAGACGGCGACGCCCGCCACCCGTCGCCGCGCGCCACCGTCCGACCAGAGGACGGCGATCGTGCAGAGCGGCGCGACCGACCACTTGCACGCCATGGCGAGGCCGAGCTCGGCCCAGCCCACCCACGGCCCGGCGCCTGCGCCGCCGCGGCGCACGCGGAGCAGACCCGCCAGCGCGAAGGCGACCGCAAAGACGTCGGGCATCGCGGTCCGGCTCTGCACGAACCACAGCACGTTCGCGCCGGTGAGCCACACCGCGGCCTGCGCCGCCCACTCCGGGAAGCGCAGCTCGCGCATGAACGCGGCCACCGAGGCGAGGGCCCACAGCCCGAACGCGGCAGCGATCACGCGGAACACCGCCGGCTCGGCGAGGAAGCCGAGCTGCTCCGAGAGGACCCGCGCGCCGAGCCCCATGATCCACTTCGAGAGCGGCGGGTGCTCCCAGTTGAGGTCGTCGGCCAGGTGCGCGAGCGCCTTCGCCGCCGGAACGTAGTGGATCTCGTCGAAGACGAGCGCGCGGGGCTCCGCGATGTGCAGCGCGAAGAGGCCCGCGAAGACGACGAGGGGCAGGGCGGTCCATGCGCCGGGACCGCGCGGCGCCGCGGCGACTGGCGCGGCGCCACGCGCGCGCGAGGTGGCTGCGGCCGCGCCGGCGCGGCTCATCGCAGCGCTCCGCCGTCGAAGCTCACGGCGACGCCGCCGCGGACCCGGAGCGGCGGCGCGGGCTCGAAGTAACGGGCGCCCGTCGCGTTGATCCGGACGGCGTCGCTCGCGCGCGTCGAGGAGAGGTTCTCCGCGTCGAGGAACGGCGCGAGCGTGGTCCGGCCGAGCGCGATCGACCAGGAGGAGCGCGCGCCCACGATCCACGCGGCCCGCTCGAACGTGGCGTTCTCGTCGTCGGCGTGCCACCCGCCCGCCGAGCGGACCTCGACCGCTACGAGCGGCGCCCCGCGCCTGTGCCAGGCGAGCTCGGCGGCGGCGGAGTGCCTCGGGATGCCGGGGACGCGGCGCCCGGAGAGGTCCACGCCGCTCGGGGCGTATTCGTCGAACCGCGCGTCGATGAAGGTGTAGGTGGCGCGGAGCTCGAGCGACGCGGGCAGCGGCGTGCCGACGCTCGCCTCGGCGCCGCGGTGCGTGCTCCGGGCTGCGTTCACGTAGAACGCGCGCGCCTGGGCGTCCTCCTGCCGGACGAGGCCGTCGGTGATGCGCGTCGTGAACGCGGCGACGTCCCACCACGCGCCGGCGGCGCGACCGCGCGCGCCGAGCTCGAACCCGAGCGCACGCTGCGGCCTGAGGTCGGGATCGAAGCCGCCGCGCGACAGGTTCACGAGCTCGGTGGTGGTCGGCGCCTCGAAAGCTTGCGAGACGGAGCCGTAGAGCGCCAGCGCCCGGCGCGGCGCCCAGATCGCGCCGATCCGGCCCGTCGGTTGCCGGAAGATTCGCGCGCCGCTCGCGTCGCCGTCGTCGAGCAGGCGGTCGCGAGCGCTGTACCGCGACTGGTCGAGCCGGCCCCCGGCGACGAGCGTCAGCGCGCCGAGGGTTACCTCCTCCTGCGCGTGCACGCCCGCCGCGGTGACCGTCTCGTCCTGCGCGAGCGTGAGCGCGGGCCCGGCGACGCCGTCCTCGTTCGGGCGGTTGGTGCGGCGGTCGAGCTGCGACTGCACCTCGGCACCGAGCGTGAACCGCGCGTCGGCAGCGCCGAGGTCATGCCGGATTGCCCAGCGCGCGCCGGCGCCGCCCGCGTCCCGGTCGAACTCGACCACCGTGAACGGCACGTTGCTCCGGAACGACCGCTGCGCGCCCCAGGCCGTGAGCTCGAGCGACTGCCCTCGCCCGACGGCGCCGCGCCAGGCGACGCCGAGGCGGCCGTGGCGGAGCGACTCGCCGGTCCGGAAGCGGAGGCTGAGCGGCGAGGCCTGGCGGCGGTCCGCGTCGACCTCCGCGCGCGTGAGGCCGCCGGGGTCGTCCGCCACCGGCGCGTCGGCCAGCGCGAGCGCGAGGAGCAGCTCGCCGCCCGCGACCGGCGCGGTCAGGAGCGCGTTCCCGACCGTCTGCTCCGCGCGGGCCTGCGCGCGCCAGCCGTCGGTGCGCAGCGTCGAGGCCCACACCGCGTAGCCGACCGACCCGGCGTGGCCGCTCGCGCGCGCGAACACCTTGGCGAAGGCGTCCTCGCCCGCGGAGGCGCGCACGGCCACTCGCGTCGCTGCGGTGGGTCGGATCGTCTGCAGCCGCACGACACCGCCGGCGGCGTTGCCGTAGAGCGACGACGCGAGCCCGCGCATGACCTCGATGCGCTCCACGCCCTCGACGTCGATCGAGTCCACCTGGGCCTGCCCGTCCGGCAGCGTCTCCGGAAAACCGTCCACGACGAGCGTGATGCCGCGGATCCCGAACGTCGCCCGCGAGCCGAACCCGCGGACCGAGAGGCGGAGGTCCTGCGCGAAGTTCGTCGCGCCCCGCGCGATCACCCCGGGCACCTGCACGAGCGCCTCGTCGAGGCCCACCGCGGCGCGGCCCGACAGCTCCCGCTGCACGTCCACGACCGAGACGGCCGCGGGCGCGCGCTCGAGCAGCGTGGGCACGCGCGGCGCCACGACGACCACGTCCACGTCGCTGGCGCTGGCGCTGTCCGCCGCGTCGGCGGTGGGAACGGACGTCTCCGCGGCCCCGGCGGGCGGCGGTGGAGAGCGCCCGTCCTGGGCGTGCGCGGGCGCGGGCGCGATCGGGAGCACGAGCAGGAGCCCTGTCGAGAGCAGCGCCGGGCCGAGGGATCGCACGCGCCTCACGTTGTGCCGGAGCGTGCAGGGCGCATCGGGGCGCGAACGGAGCGGGACCCGGCCGGGGCCGACAATCCGTCGCGTGGCGGGTGACACTATGTCGCAGTCATGCCCCGCATCATCGAGACCGGCGTTCGCCTCGCCTATCCGCCCGGGCATCACCTGCATTGCCTCATCGCGCAGATCCCGAACCGGCTCAGGCGCTCGACGTTCGGCTGGGCGATCGCCGATCCCCCGGCGCAGTGGCGCACCATCGAGTCGGTGCTCGACCTCGTCGTCGAGGGCCGCGGAAACCTGAAGCGCCTCCACTTCCTGCTGTTCCCCGAGAGCTCCGTGCCGGTCGCGCGCGTCGACCAGCTGCTCGAGACGATCGGCTCGCGCTTCCGCCCGAACACCGTCACGATGTTCGGCATCGAGCACGTGCCCCTGCGGATCTACCGCGAGTTCCTGGCGAGGTACCGCGACGACAACGCGGAGGCGCTGACGCTCGTCGATCGCGACATCGACTCCGGCGACGTGCTCGACGTGCCGGTGAACTGGTGTTGCGTCGCGGTGAAGGAGCACGACGGCCGCCTGCGCGTGTTCCTGGAGGCGAAGAGCCACCCGTTTCACGGCGAGGAGTTCCTGGACTCGAACGACGACCTGTACCGCGGCCGTCACTTCTACCTGTTCCGGAACCGCCTCACGCCGTTCAACTTCATGGTCCTCGTCTGCGTGGACTACGTGTACCGGAGCCTGTACGCGTCGAACATCCGGCAGATCGTCGATCACGCCAACCAGCTCTTCTTCAAGTCGCGGCAGACGCTGAGCGCGCTCTTCGTCGTCCAGACGAACCCGAAGCCGGAGCACCCGGTGTACCGGGACGTGCTGTCCGGATTCTACGGGGAGTACCTCGAGGACACCCCCGGCGTGCGCGAGACCGTGACCGTGTTCGGCAACTGCTCGGACCAGAGCGAGCTCCAGGGGCTCGCCGCGCCCGGATCGTTCGGCGCCTCGTCCGTCGTGATCGGCCCCCGGCACAACCTGCCGCACGCGCGCGGCGAGGAGTACTCGACCGACGACTTCGGCGGCGCGCCGCTCTGGCGCATGCGCTTCGGCACGCAGACGCGGCTCTTCTACCTGAACCTGCCGTTCGACCACGAGGTCGACCCGCGCGGCTCGCGCGTTCCGTTGAAGGTCCACTCCGTGATGCGGCCGGCCGCCGACGGGCGGTGGGTCGCGGTGAGGCGTGGCGATCGCGCGCGAAAGGACGACGACCGGGGCCGGGAGGTCGACGCCGAGCCCATCCCGCTGACGTCGCTCGAGGCGATCGCCCGCGGCCGGTGAAGCGGCGCGTCCCTCTTGGGGCTCGCGGGCCGAGCAGGACGGGGGACCGCGGCGCGCGCGCCGCGCTGGACCGCGTTCAACGCGATCGAGCCTCCCTGCGGCAATCCGACCGATCTCCTGCGCGGCGGACCCGTGATCTCCACCGCGGAGGTCGATGCCGCCTGCGGCCTGACCCCTCCGCCGCGCTCCACGCGGGAGCGATACGGGGCCGCGCGCTCGCCGTGTAATCGGCCGCAGACGAGTAGGCGCGACCGACATCCCCGCAGCGCACGAGCATCCGGCGGAGGTCGCGGCGATGGAACCTCACGAGTCGTCGGTCGTGGTCGAGGCAGGATCCGAGATCGTCCAGCTCGAGCAGCAGCTCGAGAGCGAGATCGTGGACATCGAGGAGAGGATCGCGCGGAGCAGCGCCGCGGCGACGCTGCGCGAGCTGGCGAGCTTCGCTACAGCGATGATCGTCACCACCGCCGGGGTGCTGCTCGCGGGCGTGGTCGGCGTCCTGTTCTGCTACGCGGTCCTCGTCGCGTCGCCGCTCGTCGTCGTCGTGCTGCTCGGCGCGGCCGCCGTGGCGATCGGGCGCAGCGCTCAGCGGCACCGCGCGCTCGCTTCCTGACGTCGCACGACGAGGCGCGCGTCGGCTGACGCGAGGGCGTGAAATCCGGCTCGAAGTGGCGTAAGAAGTCCGGCTCGAACTGACCCCGTAGCTCAGCCGGATAGAGCGAGTGTTTCCTAAACACTAGGCCGCGTGTTCGAGTCACGCCGGGGTCGCTCCTCCCAGTACGAACGGACCCGCCGCCGGGCAGCGAACCTGCCCGGCGTCGTCTTTGGCGTATTTCGGGTTGGGTTGACTAAGCGCAAACGTCGTGGACTTGCGCGGGCGACGCCTCGGGCGCCGATTCGAGGCGAGGAAGGTGTGGCGTATTGACGCGGCTCGATGGCGGGCTCAAGCTGAAACCACAGTCACCAGACAAGGCGTACCGGGATTCGCAGCAGCGTGACGTCGGCCCTTCGGAGGGAAACGAGATGCGCGTTCTGACCTGGAACCTCGCCCTGGGCACCTGGCTCATGGTGTCCTGCTTCGTCTTCTCGCAGACAGCCCCATCCATCATCCTCGGCTACTCGGTCGCCGTGATCGTGCTCGCGGCGTCGATCGCGGCGCAGGCGAAGCCGTTCGCGCGCTACGCCATCACGGCCATCGCGCTCCTGTTCGCGATCGTCTCGCTCGTGCTGCCGGACCTGTCGTGGGCCGCGCGGCTCAGCAACGTGGTGACCGCGGGCGTGCTGGTCGCGCTCTCGCTCGTCAGTCCGCGCCGCGCGCGCTGGGAGGGTGAGGAGACGACGCCCATCGTGCCGCCGCCGCATCACGCGGCTCACGGCCACACCGTGCGCGCCTGAATCCGAATCACCGGCGGTGCCCTGGGCAGGCGGGGGGCGCCCGGGCAACCTGGGGGCGAACGGCGACGGGCCGTTCGCCCCCAAATCGTTTCGAGCGCCGGATCAGGTGTCCGGCAGCAGCTCCTTGAGGATGGGCGGCGACTTCTCCCGGTCCGCGAGGATCGTGTGGCAGAGGCTGCAGTCCTGCGACAGCGTCTTGCCGTCCTTCGTCGAGTGCTCGTCGTTGTGGCAGCGGAAGCAGCCGTCGGTCGCCTCGTGGCCGAGGTGCGACGGGTAGGTGCCCCACTTGATCGCCATCGACGGCCACACGTTGCGCGTGTAGATGGCGCCGAGCTCGTTCGCCGCGGCGTCGATGTCGGCCGCGCGCTGCGTCGCGATCGCGGGGTACTGCTGCGTGTAGAAGGCGCGCAGCCCGTCGCGCAGGCCAGCGCGTGCGGCGTCGTGCGAGGGGAACTCGGCCTTCAGCGCCTTGACGGCCTCGCGGCGGATGAACGGCAGGTCGCGCGCGATGCGCCCTGCGAAGATGGAGTCGTCCACCTCGTCGTCCGGCGCCCGGAAGATGTGCGTCGGCCGGTTGTGGCAGTCGACGCAGTCCATCTCGCGCCACACGCTGGCGGTCTTGCCGTTCGCGCCGTTCGCCTTCGACTCGTACGTACGCACCTCGCCGGTGGGCAGGGTCGCCTCGATGCGCGCGATCGTCTCGCGCTTGTCGTCCGCGAGGTACCGGATCCTGACTCCGGGGTTCACGTGCCAGTGGATGCCGGGGCTGTCGGGCTTCGTGCCCCCGCCGACGTGCAGGAGGACCACCGTCTTGGTCTCGGTCGCCGCCTCGTCGTCCGCGTAGCGCGTCTTCACCTTCAGTCGATCGCCCACGAACTTGGCCGGCCAGTGGCACTGCTCGCAGGTGTCACGCGCCGGGCGCAGGTTGTGGATGGGCGTCGGGATGGGGCGCGGGTAGAGGTCGAGCGACACCGAGACCACCTGCCACAACCCCGACAGCTTCGACTTCACGAACCAGCTCGCGCCCGGCCCGATGTGGCACTGGACGCAGCGCACCCGCGAGTGCGGCGAGCGCTCGTAGGCGGTGAACTCCGGGGCCATGACGCTGTGGCAGGACCCGCAGAACTTCGGCGAGTCCATGAGCTCCAGCCCGTGGTACCCCGCGACCGCGAGGATGACGACGTTCACGGCGCTGAGCGCCGCGAAGCCGATGATGAGGCCCCGCGTCCTGCGGCTGTTGAGGTCGAAGATCGGCAGCGCGGGGAGCGTGGCGCCGGTGGCGCTGGCGACGCGCTCACGGCGCTGCTGCAGCGCGGCGCCGGCAGGGATGAGCAGCAGTCCGAGGATGAAGAAGGCGGGGAGGACGAGGAACGCGACGATGCCGATGTACGGGCCGCCCTCCCATCCGGAGAGGCCGGCGACGACGACGGCGAGGATCAGTACTGCGGAGAGGGTGGTGAGGATCGCGCCCGCCATGCTGAGCGGGTGTCGAGTCCAGTCTCGGGGCTTCTGTGCCAACGGTTTCCTCCGGGGGGGAGAGAGGTCCGCGAGACGGTACGACGTTCCGGGCGTACCGTCGATGGCGAGGCGTCTCCGACCCTGCGAACAGTTGAACGCCGCGGCGCATCATCGGGTAACGTCGCGCCGGCCGCGCCCTGCCGTATGGGGTTGCGCGCCGAGGCGCAGGGCGCGCGACGCAGGCGAGAACGCTTCCACGCGAGCGCCCGCGGGCTACACTCGCCGAACCCATGCAGCGGACCAGGAGCGATCGACAGCGCCCACGGCGCGCCGCCACGGCCCCGGCTGCGCTCGCCCGCGCGAAGTTCCCGGCCGAGGTCGTCGAGGTGCTCGAGACGCTCGACCGCGCCGGCCACCGGTCGTGGCTCGTCGGCGGCGCCGTGCGCGACGTGCTGCTCCGGCGCCGCCGCGCCGGGTCGGACTTCGACGTCGCGACTCCTGCCACGCCTCGGCAGGTCATGGCGCTGTTCCGGAAGGTCATCCCGACCGGAATCGACCACGGCACGGTCACCGTGCTCGCGGGCCGCTCTCACGTCGAGGTCACGACGTTCCGCGGCGAGGGGGAGTACCGCGACGGCCGCCGCCCGTCGTCCGTGACGTTCCTGACCGATATCGACGGCGATCTCGCGCGGCGCGACTTCACGATGAACGCCATGGCCTGGGATCCCATCGCCCGCGAGCTGCGAGATCCGTTCGGAGGGCGGGACGACCTCGCGCGCGGGCTCATCCGCGCCGTGGGCGATCCGGTGCAGCGGTTCGCGGAGGACGGGCTGCGGCCGTTTCGTGCGGTGCGGTTCGCGGCGCAGCTCGGCTTCGCGCTCGAGCGCCTCACCGAGCGCGCGATCCCGGGCGCGCTCACGGTGACGGCCAAGGTCTCGGCGGAGCGGATCTGCGAGGAGATCTCCCGGCTCCTCCTCGCGCCCGACGCGCCGCGGGCGCTGGTCCTCATGGAGCGGACCGGCCTCCTCGCGCTCGTGTTCCCCGGCGTCGCGATGCTCGATCGCGGCTCGAGGTCGCACGCGGTCGCGTGCGTCGCAGCGGCCCGGCCCGATCGCGCGATCCCGGGCGGCGTCTCGCCGCTGGCGCTGCGCCTGGCGGCGCTGCTACATCCGCTCGCAGTCGCCGAGCCTGCCGAGGTCGTCTCGCGCGGGTTGCGCGACGTGCTGACGCGCCTGCGCTTCCCGTCGCAGGTCGCGGACGACGTGGCGGCGATCGTCCGAGAGCACGGCTGCTTCCTCTCGCCCTCGCGAGAGACCCCGCCCGACACCGACGCCGCGATACGACGGTGGCTGTCGCGCGTCGGCCCGCGGCACGCACCCGCCGTGCTGGCGCTCGGAGCGGCCGATGCGCGCGCGCTTCCGGCGAAAGCCGCGAGAACCGCGAAGGCGGAGCTCCAGCGCCGGCGCGCTAGGGTCACGCGCGTGCTGCGCGCGCGTCCACCCCTGACGAGCGCCGAGCTCGAGCTGAACGGCGCGCGCGTGATGGCGGTGCTGCAGATCCCCCCGGGGCCAGCCGTGGGCGACGCGCTGAAGCACCTCCTCGACCGCGTCCTCGAGGAGCCGTCGTTGAATACGCCGGCCGCGCTCGAGTCCGAGCTTCGAGCGTGGTGGAGCGCGCGCGGCGACGACCGGCGCTGACGACGGGCGACTCCGCGCGGTTCGGGGGCGGCGCGCGCGCGGCGTCTTATACTTCCGGCCGAGGCGTTCGAGAAAATGCACCGGGTACTCTGCATCGAAGACGACGAGTCGGTCCGGGCGATGATGCGCCGGCTGCTGGAGGCGGACGGGTTCGCCGTCGAGGAGGCGGGGACCGCGCTCGAGGGGATCAGCCGCGCCCTCGCGCTGACGCCCGACGTCGTCGTCGCCGACACGCACCTGCCCGACCTCGCGGGCCCGGAGCTCATGGCGCGGCTTCGTCAGGAGCCCTCACTCCAGCGCGTGCCGTTCGTCGCCGTCGGGCTCGTGCCCGACGAGCGCGACGTCGCCATCGCCGCGGGCGCCGACGGGTTCGTGCAGCAGCCGCTCGACGCCGGCGCGTTCGCGGCGGAGATCCGCTCGTTCCTGCAGGGCAGGCACGAGACGCTCACCGAGGAGAGCGAGCGCAGGAGCCTGCGCGCGCTGTCCGCGACGCTCGCGCAGCACCTGGAGTCCGCGGTCACGAGCGAGAGCCGGTTCCGGGAGCGGCTCGCGCACTCGGACCGGCTGCGCAGCGCGTTCATGCACGACGTCGCGCACGAGCTGTCCACGCCGCTCACCCCGCTCGCCGGGTACCTCAAGATCCTGCAGTCCGACAAGCTCGGACCGCTGCAGCCGCAGCAGCGCAAGGTCGTCGACGCGATGTCGAGCGCGGTGACGAAGCTCACGCGCATCATCGACAACCTGTCGGACTTCGCGACGCTGCAGGCCGGCCAGGCGACGCTCATGCCCGGCGCGGTCGATCCCGACGCGCTGGTGGACGAGATCGTCGAGGAGCTGCGGCCCGGCGCGCGCGAGGCGCGCGTGCAGATCGAGGTGCGGAAGTCGGGCGGCGGGCCGATCCAGGCCGACCGGCGAAAGCTGCGGCAGGCCCTCGCGAACGTGATCGGGAACGCCGTGAAGTATTCGCCGCACGGCGGCGACATCCTCGTCGAGCTCGTTCGCGACGGCGGGAACCTGCGCGTCGCGGTGTACGACCAGGGGCCCGGCATCTCGGCGGCGGACGCGCAGCGGGTGTTCGAGCCGTTCTTCCACGCCTCGCGGCCGCGCGGGGAAGAGGCGCGGCAGCCGGGCTCCGGCCTCGGGCTGCCGGTCGCGCGACGCATCGTCGAGGCGCACGGCGGACGCGTACGGGTCGAGAGCCCGCCGCTGTCGCAGCCCGGCTCCGGCTCGCGTCACTTCACCGGCTGCAAGTTCATCCTGGAGCTGCCGGCGGTCGCCTCGGCGGCCGCCCGCGAGGTGCGGGCCAGCTCGACCTGAGCCGCCCGGCTCGCTTACGGTGCACCGGTGCGCGTCCTCGTCGCCATGTCGGGGGGAGTCGACTCCTCCGCCGCCGCCGCGCTCCTCACGTCGCAGGGCCACGAGGTCGTCGGCGTGTCGATGCGCGTCTTCGACTACTCGGACCCGGCGCGGGGCCGCTCGTGCTGCGCGCCGGACGATCTCGACGACGCCCGCGCCGCGGCGCGGCGGATCGGCATCCCGTTCTACGTCGCGAACGTCGAGGAGCGCTTCCGCGAGCGCGTGATCGACCGGTTCGTGGACGACTACGTCGCGGGGCTCACGCCGAACCCCTGCGTCGCGTGCAACACCGAGGTGAAGTTCGACTGGCTGCTCGACCGGGCGCGCGCCATCGGGGCGAAGCTCGCCACCGGCCACTACGCGCGCATCGAGCGGCGAGGAGGGCGCTACCGGCTGCTCCGCGCGCGCCATCCCGAGAAGGACCAGAGCTACTTCCTCCACGGCCTCGGGCAGGACGCGCTCGCAGACCTGCTGTTCCCGGTGGGCGACCTCGAGAAGCCTGCGGTCCGCGAGCTCGCCGAGCGGCACGGCCTCGCCAACGCGCGGAAGGCCGACTCGCAGGAGATCTGCTTCGTCACCCGCGGCGACGCGGGCGACTTCGTCCAGCTGCGCGCGCCCGACCGCCTGCGCGGCGGCGAGATCGTCTCGACGTCGGGCGAGGTGCTCGGGCGCCACGACGGGGTCCACCGGTTCACCGTGGGCCAGCGCCGCGGGCTCGGCATCGCCTCTCCCGAGCCGCGCTACGTCGTCGCGATCGACGCCGCGAGCGCGCGCGTCGTCGTGGGGAGCGCGGCGGAGGCGTCGCAGGCGAGCATGGCCGTGCGTGACGTGTCGTGGGTGGCGGGGGAGCCGCCCGCGCGCACCGTCGAGTGCGTCGTCAAGGTGCGGCACCGGCACGAAGGCGAGCGGGCGACCGTGACGGCAGGGCCGTCGGGCACGGCGGACGTGCGGTTCGCGCGCGCGGTGCGCGGCGTCGCGCCGGGCCAGGCGGCGGTGTTCTACGACGGCGACGAGGTCCTCGGCGGTGGGCGGATCGTCTGAGGGCCGTGGCATGGCAGGCCTTGGTTTCAACGCCGACCGAGTCCGCGCCGCCGCCCGGGCGACCCCCGGCGTCGCCCCGCGGGTCGCGCTGGTGCGCCTCGGCTGCAGGGTGAGCCAGTCGGACGCGGAGGCGGTGCTCGAGGCGTGCGGCGCTCGGCCTCCCGCAGGCGGGGCCGACGCCGTGCTGGTGAGCACCTGCGTCGTCACGGCCGACGCGGAGTCGACCGCGCTCCAGGCGGTGCGGCGCGCCGCGCGCGATCATCCGGGCGTGCCGATCGTCGTCATCGGCTGCGCGGGCGCGCTGCTCCGCCGGGAGCTGGCGCGGCTGGACGGAGTCGCCGCGGTGCTCGGGCCGGGGGAGGTGGAGGAGGCCGCGCGCGCCCTCGTCGCGGCGGTGGCGGCGCGACGCGGAGCAGGGTCGGGTGCGAACGGCGCCGCCGGGTACGTCGACGCGACGGAGGTCGAGACCTCGCGCGCGACGGCCGCGCTGCTCCGCGCCCGCCCGACGCTCAAGATCCAGGACGGCTGCGATCGGCGCTGCGCCTACTGCGTGGTTCCGCTCGCGAGGGGGCGTTCCCGCTCGATGCCGCTCGCCGCCGCGCTAGAGCGGGTCGAGGCGCTCGGGCGCGGCGCGGACGAGGTCGTGCTCGCGGGCGTCCACCTCGGGGCGTACGGCGCTGACCTTCGCGCGGACAAGCCGGAGCCCGGGGTGCACGGGGCCAGCGCTCGCGGCGCTGACGGCGCGCCACCGCCGAGCCTCGGCGCGCTGATCTCGGCCATCGCCGAACGGCGCCTCGTCCATCGCGTCCGGCTGTCCTCGCTCGATCCGCTCGAGGTGCCGCTCGAGGTGCTCTCCGGGCCGGCGGCGGAGATCGTATGCGGTCAGCTGCACCTTCCGCTGCAGAGCGGCTCGGCTCGCGTCCTTGCCCGCATGCGCCGGCCGTACTCCGCGCGCGAGGTGTCGCACGTCGTCGAGCGGATCTCGCGCGCGATGAGCGGCGCGTGCATCGCCGCCGACGTCATGACGGGCTTCCCCGGCGAGACCGACGCCGACCACCGCGCCACCGTCGAGCTCGTGCGCGCGCTCCCGATCGCGGCGCTGCACGTCTTCACGTTCTCGCCGCGCGCCGGCACCGACGCGGCGACGATGCCGGATCAGGTGCCCGCGGCGCTCGCGAAGGAGCGTGCGGCGGAGCTGCGCGAGGTCTCGGCGCGCGCATGGATGGGCTACGTGGACGGCCTCGCGGGCCGCGAGGTGGAGGCGATCGTGGAGCGCGTCGCGGGTGGCGAGGCGCGCGGCACGACGCGCGAGGGCGTCCTCGCGCGCTGGCGAGTCGGCGACGAGGGAGCGCCGCCGCGCGGCCGCGCGGCGAGGCTGCGCGCTATCGCGCGGGAGGGCGAGGCGCTTCGCTGCGAGCGCACGTGAGCGCGCGTGACTGCGAGGTACCTGCGGCGCGAGCGCCCGTGAGCGCACAGGTCCCAGGCGAGTAGGAGCCGTCCGAGTCCTTGCGGGGGAACGCATCCGGGCCTACGAATCGGTCCGTGCAGATCGCCGACGGACGCATCGTTCCAGACCTCCAGCTCGATCGAACCGTCGTCGATCGCTGCCACGCGCTCGCCGACCGGATCACGGCCCAGGTGCTCGATGCGCTGCGGGGGAGCACTACCGTCTCGATCGAGCGGACCGTGCTGCGGCTGCTCGGGCTGCACGGCGCCGGCCCCGGCGGCGTGCCACACGCAAACCTCGTCGTGGACGAGCTCGCGGCGCGCGGAGCGGTCGGACGAGGCGCGGCGTTCTGGCTCGGCTACCTCCTGCGTCGCGGCGCGAGGGATCCCGACCGGCTGGCCGCGATGGCGGCGGCGCTCCCACGCACGCTGCCCGCGGTCGACGCGGCCGAGGCCCGCGCGATCGAGGACGAGATGCGCGCGGAGGCCCGCGCGGCGGCGGAGGAGCTGCGGACGCGGGTCGCGAGGCGCGACGCGCTGAAGCGCGAGCTCGGGGTGGGGCCGCGCCCGCACCGCTACCTCATCGTCGCGACCGGGAACATCTTCGACGACGTGGAGCAGGCGCGGGCCGCGGCGCAGGCCGGCGCGGACGTCATCGCGGTGATCCGGTCGACGGCGCAGTCGCTCCTCGACTACGTGCCGCACGGCGCGACGACCGAGGGTTACGGCGGGACGTACGCGACGCAGGAGAACTTCCGCATCATGCGCGAGGCGCTCGACGAGCAGTCGAAGGCGCTGCGCCGCTACGTGCACCTCACGAACTACTCGTCGGGCCTGTGCATGAGCGAGATCGCGTTCGCGGCGGCGTGGGAGCGGCTCGACATGCTGCTCAACGACGCGATGTACGGGATCCTCTTCCGCGACATCAACATGCGGCGGACGCTCTGCGACCAGCACTTCTCGCGCCGGATCTGCGCCTTCGCCGGGATCGTCATCAACACGGGCGAGGACAACTACATCACGACCGCCGACGCGGACGAGGCGGCCCACACCGTCGTGGCGTCCCACTTCGTGAACCACAGCTTCGCGCACCGCGCAGGGCTCCGAGACGAGCTCATCGGGCTCGGCCACAGCTTCGAGATCGATCCGCAGCGCGAGGACACGATGGCGCGCGAGATCGCGCAGGCGCTGCTCGTGCGGACGCTGTTCCCCGCGGCGCCGATCAAGTACATGCCGCCCACGAAGCACAAGCAGGGGGACATCTTCTTCAGCCACGCCTACGACACGATGGCGGACGTGGTCGCGCAGCTCACCGGGCAGAGCATCCAGCTCCTCGGGATGATGACGGAGGCGATGCACAACCCCCTCCTCATGGACCGCTACGTGGCGCTGAAGACGGCGGACTACGCGTACCGCGCCTGGCGCAGCATGGGCGCCGAGATCCAGTTCACGCCGGGAGGGATGGTCGAGCGCCGCGCGAACCAGAACCTGCACGAGGCGATGGACCTGCTGGAGGAGGTCGCGCGCGAGGGGCTCATGACCGCGATCGGCAAGGCGCGCTTCGGCGACGTGGCGCGCGCGGAGGACGGCGGCAAGGGGCTCGCGGGCGTGGTCGAGAAGACGCCGGAGTACTTCAACCCATTCCTGGAAATACTGGAGGCGATGGCTTGAGCGCGCGAGTCATCTTCGGCTGGAAGGATGCGTCCGCGCGGCTGACGGCGCCCGTCATGGCCGCCGCGCTCCTGCTCCTCGCCGCCTGCGCGGGCTTGCGCGGCCCCGAGACCTCGGCCGGCTCGGCGCCGGGGACGACGCGCTACGCGGTGGAGGGGCTGTCGTTCGAGATGCCGTCGGCGTGGCGCGCCGGCGGGAGCCCTCGCGCGGTGAAGCTCACGCACCCGGAGGAGATCGGGGTCCTCGACGTCACCGCGGTCCAGCAGCGGTTCGCCGACGAGAAGGCGTGCCTCGCCGCCGGCACCGAGGCGCTCGCGCGCGGCGACAGGAGCTTCCAGAACGTGCGGCGGCACCACAGCACGTTCGGCGGCCGGCCGGCGATCACGCAGGAGGCGGATCAGGGCGCGTGGCACGGATGGGCGTGGGCGGTCTGCGACGGCGGGACGCAGTACCGGATCTTCTTCTCGGGGCGCGCTCCCGTCGCCCCCGACGTCATCGGCGCGTGGCGCGCGTTCACGAAGAGCGCGCGCATCGCGCCGCGGTGAGGCGGAGACGTGGACGAACGCGAGCCCCAGCTCATCCGCCCCTACGGCGACCGGAAGGACGACGGCGTCGTGCAGCTGTCGTTCGTGCTGCCGGTGCCCACCGGCGAGCGCGCGCGGGAGGCGGCGATGGAGGTCGCCCGCAAGCTCGGGCTCGCCGGCGTGCAGGTCGCGGCGATGGAGCGCGCGGCCGACGGCTACACCTTCTTCGTCGTGTACGGGCGGACCGGGGTCGCGATCGACTACGCCGCGATCGACGTCCCCGAGGTGGTGCTGCGGAAGAAGACGTTCGACGAGCTGAACGCGATCGTCGAGCGGGAGGTGGGGCGCAGGATCGTGGTGCTGGGCGCCTGCACCGGCTCCGACGCGCACGCGGTCGGCATCGACGCGATCATGAACATGAAGGGGTACGCCGGCGATTACGGGCTCGAGCGCTACCCGATGCTCGACGCGCGGAACCTCGGGTCGCAGGTGGAGAACGTGCGGCTCGCGCGCGAGTGCCGCGATCTCCACGCCGACGCCGTGCTGGTCTCGCAGGTGGTCACGCAGCGCGACGTCCACAAGGAGAACGCGCGGCAGCTCATCGACGAGCTGGAGCGGCTCGGCGTGCGCTCGTCGGTGATCGCGATCCTGGGGGGTCCGCGCATCGATCACCGGATGGCGGTCGAGCTCGGCTTCGACGCCGGGTTCGGGCCTGGGACCCGCCCGTCCGACGTC
>DASSQI010000256.1:0-26354 GCA_035702585.1 Anaeromyxobacteraceae bacterium | reverse complement strand
TAGATGGTCGTGGAGACGTTCTTCCGCGCCATGGTCAGTGAACGTATGTGACCATGCACGTACTGTCAATGAAGCGTGGGCTCCGCGTCGCGACGGAGGTCACATCTTCCTCCAACGCGCCGACTCCCGCCCGCCGCGCGGACCACCGTCCGCGCGACGTCCGGCGTGCGTCGTGAACGAGGCGCAGTCGCGCCGGCACGGTTCGAGGAGTACGGCGCGCCATGCGAGTCCCTCTCCTCCTCGTCTGCGTCGCCGTCCTCCTCTCGTCGCCGGGGTGCGTCCCGAGTCGCCGCGTCCACCCGCGCGCCGCCGAGCAGGTGCGCCGCGGCTACGCGTATCTCGGGGCCGACGACCTCGAGCGCGCCGAGGTGGCGTTCGAGCACGCCCTGGCGTTCAACGCCGAGATCCCCGAGGCGCTGAACGGCGCGGCGATCGTCGCGCGGCGTCGCGGGGAGCTGCGCGCCGCCCGGAGCCTGCTCGAGCGCGCGCTCACGGCGCACTCCGACTTCGCCGAGGCGCTCGTGAACCTCGGCGAGGTCGACGAAGCCGAGGGTCGCCACGACGCGGCGGAGGAGCGCTTTCGCGAGGCCCTCGCGATCGATCCCGATCTCCTCCCGGCGCGCCTGAACCTCGCGCGGGCGCTGCTGCACCGCGGTCGCCGTACGCCAGCGCGGCGCGACGAGCTCTGGTCCCGGGCGCGGCGGGAGTACCTCCACCTGCTCGAGTCGGACCCCGACCTCGCCGAGGCGCACCACGACCTCGCCTTCATGGACCACGAGGGCGGGCGGCTCGAGCGCGCGGCGGAGAGCTACCTGCGCGCCGCCAGGGCCGACCCGTCGTACGCCGACGCGCATCACGGGGCGTGCGCGGCGCTCGCTCGCCTGGGCCGCTTCGCGGAAGCGGACGAGTCCTGCCGCGCCTGCGTCCGCGTGGCGCCGAGCGACGCGCGTTGCCGTCAGAGCCTGGCCGCGGTCGTTGCCCATCCCTGAAA
Organism: Anaeromyxobacteraceae bacterium; assembly: GCA_035702585.1. Taxonomy (GTDB): domain Bacteria; phylum Myxococcota; class Myxococcia; order Myxococcales; family Anaeromyxobacteraceae; genus DASSQI01. The sequence goes on along the minus strand of DASSQI010000256.1, from coordinate 25,363 downwards.
ACAAGAACCGCGCGCGCCCTCACGAGGAGAACGCGCGCGGCCGATGTTTCGCGGGCTTCGAGCTTCGTTCTTACGAGCGCGACGCCTTCGCGAGCAGCTCCTTGCCGTACGCGAAGCCGCGCTCGAACGCCTTCATGTTCAGCTCGACGGTCGCCGGCGGGACGGAATCCGCGACGGCTTCCTTCGCGGCCTTCTCGCTCACGAGACCGGTGATGGCGGTGAAGAAGCCGACCATCACGATGTTGAGCACCATCTTCTTGCCGAGCTCCTCGGCGATGCGGGTCGCCGGGACCGCGAACACCTTCACGGTCGAGGGCAGGCCCTTCACCGTGACGAGGTCCTCCTCGATGAGGAGCACGCCGTCGGGGCGGAGCTCGGGCGCGAACTTGTTGAACGCGTCCTGGCTCATCGCGACCATGAGGTGCGGCGTGTGCACGTACGGGTAGAGGATCGGGCTGTCGTCCACCACCACCTGCGCGCTGCACGCCGACCCGCGAGCCTCGGGGCCGAACGCCTGCGTCAGGCAGGAGTGCTTGCCGTCGAACAGCGCGGCCGCCTTCCCGATGATGATGCCGCCGAGGATCACACCCTGGCCGCCGAGGCCACCGATCTTGATCTCAGTAGTAGCCATGTTCGTGTCTCCTCGTTACGCCTTGCCGGGAGAGACGTACGGCACGTACTTCGCGCCGAGCGCCTTGGTCATGCGCGCTTCCATCGCCTCTTCCAGCGTCGGCCGCTCGACGTCGACGAACTTGCCGACGACGATCTCCTCGCGGTAGTCGAGCCCGACGTCGCGCGTGTCGGCGCCGTGCTTGATGACGCTCTTCTCCTGGTAGAACTTCATCTCGTTGAGACCCTCGCCGAGCTTGTTCCGGCGCAGGTACAGCGTCGGGCACGGCGCGATGATCTCGATGAAGCGGAAGCCCTTCTTGTTGAGCGCCTCGTGCATCGTCTTGGCGAGCTGACGGACGTGGTACGCCGTCCAGCGCGCGACGTACACGCCGCCGGAGGACGCGACGAGGTGCGGCAGGTTGAACGTCTCCTCGTACGCGCCGTACGGCGTCGTCGACGCGATCGCCGGCATCGGCGTGGTCGGCGTCACCTGGCCGCCCGTCATGCCGTACGTGAAGTTGTTCACGCAGACGACGAGCAGGTCCGCGTTGCGGCGCGCGGCGTGGATGAGGTGGTTGCCGCCGATGGCGGACAGGTCACCGTCGCCGGAGTAGACGACGACCTTCATGTCCGGACGCGCGAGCTTGAGGCCGGTCGCGAACGGAATCGCCCGGCCGTGCGTCGTGTGGAACGAGTCGAGCTTCAGGTAGCCCGCCACGCGGCCGGTGCAGCCGATGCCGGAGACCACCGACACCTGCTTCAGGTCGAAGCCGGACTCGTCGAGCGCGCGCGTGAAGCAGTTCACCGTCGTGCCGATGCCGCAGCCCGGGCACCAGATCGACGGCATGCGCTCCATGCGCAGGTACTTGTTGACGGGATTCTCACGAACAGGCGCGCTCATCGAACGGCCTCCAGGATCTTGTCGAGGATGACCTGCGGGTTGTGGACCGTGCCGCCGACGTGCGGGACCGGCACCGTCTTGCAGACGCCGGCCGAGATGCGCTCCACCTCGAGGGACATCTGCCCGAGGTTCAGCTCGGGAACGACGAAGGCCTTCACCTTCTTGGCGAGGTCGATGATCTGCTTCTCGGGGAACGGCCAGGCGGTGATGAGCCGGAACGAGCCGACCTTCACGCCCTTGTCCTTCGCCATCTGCATCGCCTTCTCGGCGATGCGCGACGTGATGCCGTAGGAGACGACCACCACCTCGGCGCCCTCGAGGTCCTTCGCCTCGTACTTCACGATCCGGTCGGCGTTGAGGACGATCTTGTCGTTGAGGCGGTTCTGCATCTTCTCGTGGGCGGGGACGGTCATCGCCGGGTAGCCGCGCTCGTCGTGCGTCAGGCCCGTGACGTGGACGTTGTAGCCGTCGCCGACCTTCGCCATCTCGGGGACGAGGCTGCCCTCGGCCGGCGCGAAGAGCTTGAACTCCGCCGGGGACTTCTTCGTGTAGCGGCGCTCCGTGACCTTGAGCTGCGCGGCCTCCGGGATGACCACCTTCTCGGTCATGTGACCGACGACCTCGTCGAGCATGACGAGGACGGGCACGCGGAACTCCTCCGAGAGGTTGAAGGCCTCGAACGTGAGGTCGAAGCACTCCTGCGGAGAGTTCGGGCAGAGCGCGATCAGGCGGTAGTCGCCGTGCGACCCGAACCGCGCCTGCATCATGTCGCCCTGGGCGGGCTGCGTCGGGAGACCGGTGGACGGGCCCGCGCGCTGCACGTTGATGTAGACGCAGGGCGTCTCGGTGATGGCCGCGTAGCCGATGTGCTCCATCATGAGCGAGAAGCCGGGGCCGCTCGTGACGGTGAGCGCCTTGGCGCCGCCCCAGGCCGCACCGAGGAGCGCGATCGACGCGCCGAGCTCATCTTCGAACTGCTGGAAGCGGCCGCCGACGAACGGGAAGCGCGCAGCGACGCGCTCGACGACCTCGGTGGACGGGGTGATGGGATAGCCGGCCGCGAAGCGGCACCCGGCCGCGATCGCGCCCTCGCTGCAGGCGTGGTCGCCGTCGAGGTAGTGGCTGCCGGTGAGGACTCCGCCGGAGAGTGCGTTGGACATGGTTGTCGTGGCTCCCTATGCCGCCGCCGTGGCGCCTTCGAGCTTCTCGCGATAGCCGAAGATGGCGAAATCCGGGCAGAACAGGCCGCACATGTCGCAGCCGTTGCACTTCTCGGGCTTCGCGAGGAAGGGCGGGTGATAGCCCTTGGCGTTGTAGCTCTTCTCCAGCTCGAGAGCCTCGAGCGGGCAGAACTCGACGCAGAAACCACAGCCCTTGCAGGTCTCGCGGTTCACCACCACGACACCCTGGAACTTCTTGTCTTTTTTTGGGGTTGGCGCACTCGTCATCGTCGCTCCTGGAGGAGCCGGCTCCGGCCGGATCCCCGCTTGGGGACGAGTCGTGTAGCAAAGCGCCGCACGGAGAGTCCTTGGCGACGGTCAATGGGGTGCGTTTTTCTGCCACCGCGCGCTTTTTTCTGTTGATTGCGCGGCATAGTTGCGCTCGCGGCGCGCAACCTCTGCGCCGAAACGCAGAGCGGGGCACGATCAGATGACCGTGCCCCGCTCGAACGATGCAGCTTCGGCGCTGCGCGCCTCAGCAGTTAGTCAATCTTCCAGTTGTCGCTGCCGCTGAGCAGGGCGTTCAGGCTCGTCCCGCCCTTCTTCGCCTTCTGCTCGTCGATGAGCTGCCAGGTGAGCTCGTCGACGGTCGGCCGGCGGACGTCGCGGAACACGCCGATCGGCGTCGGGAACCCCGGACGCGTCGACAGGTTCGCGAGCATGAACGCGAGGGTCGGGTCGTCGCGGTGGGCGTCGTGCACGAGCACGTCCTTCTCCGTGATCCCGTTCTCGCCCACCGTCACGACCTCGAGGTCCATCGTCGCGGCGTTGAAGCGGATGCCCTTCTTGTTGTCCTTGCCGAAGAGCAGCGGCTTGCCGTGCTCCATCCGCACCTGCGCGTCCGCCTTGACCGCCTTGTCGGTGATCGACTCGTACGCGCCGTCGTTGAAGACCGGGCAGTTCTGGTAGATCTCGACGTAGACCGAGCCCTTGTGCGCGGCCGCCGCCTTCAGCACCGAGGCCATGTGCGGGCCCTCGATGTCGATCGTGCGCGCCACGAACGTCGCGTCGGCCCCGAGCGCCAGCGCCGGCGGGTTGAACGGGTGGTCCGGCGAGCCCTGCGGCGTGGTCTTCGTCTTCTTGCCGATCTCCGACGTCGGCGAGACCTGCCCCTTCGTGAGACCGTAGATGCGGTTGTTGAACATCAGGATCTTGATGTCCGTGTTGCGCCGCATCGCGTGGATGAAGTGGTTGCCGCCGATGGCCAGCGCGTCGCCGTCACCGGTCGCGATCCAGATCTGCAGGTCGGGCCGCGAGATCTTGAGGCCCGAGGCGAAGCTCGGCGCGCGCCCGTGGATCGTGTGCATCCCGTAGTTGTTCATGTAGTACGGGAAGCGCGAGCTGCAGCCGATGCCCGAGATGAAGACGATCTTCTCGCGCGGCACGCCGACCGTCGGCATGAGCCGCTGCACCTGGTTGATGATCGAGAAGTCGCCGCAGCCGGGGCACCAGCGCGGATCGACGCCGGATTCGAAGTCCTTCTTCGTGTAGGCCGGGACGGCGGGGGTCGCGGCCACGTCTGTCGTGCTCATGTTCTGTGGTTCCTTTCCGTGGCCTAGAGCTGCTCGAGGACGAAGCTGGCGAGCTCGGCGACCTTGATGGGCTTGCCGTTGATCCGGTTGAACTGGAGGGGGTCGACGCCCGGGTGGCGCATGCGAATGACGCCCGCGAGCTGACCGTCGTTGACCTCCGGCACGATGACCTTCTTGTACGAGCGCAGGACGGCGTCGAGGTTCTTCGGCATCGGGTTCATCCAGCGTAGATGCGCGTGCGCGACGCTCTTCCCCTGCCCGCGCAGCTTCTCCGCCGTGGTGCGGACCGAGCCGTACGTGCCGCCCCACGAGAGCAGGAGCACCTCGCCCTTCGCCGGCCCGTCGACCGTCAGGTCAGGCACGTCCTCGATGACGTTCGCGATCTTCTGCGCGCGCGTCTTCACCATCCGCTCGTGGTTGCTGCCGTCGTACGACACCATGCCGGTGAGCGAGTCCTTCTCGAGGCCGCCGACGCGGTGCTCGAGGCCCGGCGTGCCGGGGACCGCCCAGGGACGGATGAGCTTGGCGTCGCGCTTGTAGGGCAGGTACTCACCGTCGGGGCCGTTCGGCGCCGTCTGGTACTTCGGCTCGACCTTCGGCAGCTCCGACTCGCCGGGGACGCGGAACGGCTCCGAGCCGTTGCCGAGGTAGCCGTCGGTGAGGAGGATCACCGGGGTCATCCACTTCACCGCGATGCGCATCGCCTCGATCGCCGCGTAGAAGCAGTCGGACGGGCTCTGCGCCGCGATGATCGGCATCGGCGCCTCGCCGTGGCGGCCGAAGAGCGCGATGTGCAGGTCGGCCTGCTCGGTCTTGGTCGGCATGCCGGTGGAGGGACCGCCGCGCTGCACGTTCACGATGACGAGCGGCAGCTCCATGATGACCGCGAGGCCCATCATCTCGGACTTGAGCGCGAGGCCCGGGCCCGAGGTGGAGGTGCACGCGAGCGCCCCGCCGAAGGCCGCGCCGATCGCCGAGCCGATGCCCGCGATCTCGTCCTCCGCCTGGAACGTCATCACTCCGTGCTCCTTGAAGTGCGACATCTCCTGGAGGATCTCGGTCGCCGGCGTGATGGGATAGCTGCCGAGGAACACGGTGCGACCGGTGGTCTTCGCGACCGCGGCGAACCCGAGGGCGACCGCGGCGTTGCCGGTGATGTTGCGGTAGGTGCCGGCCTGGAGCTTCGCCGAGGGCACCTGGTACCGCTGGATCCCGACCTCGGCGGTCTCGCCGTAGGCGTAGCCGGCCTTGAACACGGCGATGTTCGCGTCCGCGATCGCCGGGTTCTTCTTCGCGAACTTCTTCTTGATGTTCTCGAGCTGCGGCTCCATCGGCCGGCTGTAGAGCCAGTACATGAGGCCGAGCGCGAAGTAGTTCTTGCAGCGCGCCGCGTCCTTCGAGCCGAGCCCCATGCCCGCGACGGCGGACTGGGTCAGCTTGTCCATCTCGATGAGGAGCAGCTTGTAGTTCTGCTTCAGCGACGGATCCTCGAGCGGGTTCGACTTGAAGCCGGCCTTCTCGAGGTTGCCGGCGGTGAACGCGCCGACGTTCGCGACGAGCATGCCGCCGAGGCGCAGGTCGGGCAGGTTCGTCTTGAGCGCGGCGGGGTTCATCGCGACGAGCACGTCGGGCTGGTCGCCCGGCGTGTGGATGTCCTTCGAGGCGAAGTTGATCTGGAAGCCCGAGACGCCGAACAGCGAGCCCGCGGGCGCGCGGATCTCGGCGGGATAGTCGGGGAAGGTCGCGAGGTCGTTGCCGGCCAGCGCCGACGCCTTCGTGAACTCCGTGCCGGTGAGCTGCATGCCGTCACCCGAGTCTCCGACGAATCGGATGGTGACTGTCTCGACCTTCTGGACCTGTTCCGTGGACATGGGGCCGTTCGTCTCCTGGTGCGGGGATGTCGCGATGCTCGCCGTGGATGCAGCGGCCGCTGAGCGATCCCCGAGGGAACCAGCGGCTTTGATTGTGTGAGGGCTGGGCGCGCCAAAACGCCGCAGCGTCTTTATCTCTTTGCCGTGACGCCGGTCAAGCGGTCGTGGGGGCAGCCCGACGTCTCCCCACACGTAAACTCGCGTGCGGCATCGAACATTCCGTTCCGACGCGGCGAACTGTCGCAGGCACGCGAAGGGGGTTGATCTGGGTCAATCCGGACGCGCGCCGGATCCGGGCAGCGGCGGGAAGATCTTTCCCGGATTGAGGATCCCGAGCGGATCGAACAGCGCCTTGAGCCGCCGCTGCAGCGCGACCAGCTCCGCGCCCTGCTCGTACTCGAGGAAGTCCCGCTTCGCGAGCCCGACGCCGTGCTCGCCCGTGATCGTGCCGCCGAGGTCCACCGCGGCGCGCAGGACCTCCCCGACGGCCTGCTCGACCGCCGGCCGCTGGTCCTCGCGGTCGAACAGCACGTTGGCGTGGAGGTTGCCGTCGCCCGCGTGGCCGTAGGTCGCGACGAGGAACCCGTGCCGCGCGCCGATCTCGCGCGTCCTCGCGACCATCTCCGGGATGCGCGATCGCGGCACCGCGATGTCCTCGCTGAGCTTCAGCGGGTGCAGCGCCTTGAGGTTCACCGACAGGTAGCGGCGCGTCTGCCAGATGTCGCGGCGCTGCGCCTCGTTCTGCGCGACGATGACCTCCCCCGCCGCGAGGTCCTGGACGAGCTCGGCGATGCGGACGACCTCGGCGAAGACGGCCTCCTCGTCGTTGCCGTCGGTCTCGACCAGCAGCGCGGCGCCCGCGTCCGCCGGGAACTTGTACGGCGCGGTGCGGGCGCACGCCGCGAGCGACACGTCGTCCAGCAGCTCGAGGCAGCGCGGGATGACGCCGCCCTGCAGGATCGAGTTCACGCCGCGCGCCGCCTCGGCGACGCTGCGGAACACGACGAGCGCCGTCCCGACGTGGCGCGGCCGCGGGAGCAGCTTCAGCGTGATCTCCGTGACGACACCGAGGGTCCCCTCGCTGCCGACCATGAGCGCCGTGAGGTCGTACCCCGCGACGCCCTTGATCGACCTGCGCCCGGTGCGGAGCACCTCGCCGGTGGGGAGCACGACCTCGAGGCCGAGCACGTACTCGCGCGTCACGCCGTACCTCAGCGCGCGCGGCCCGCCGGCGTTCTCTGCGACGTTGCCCCCGAGCGTGCACAGCTCGAGCGAGTTCGGATCGGGCGGATAGAAGAGGCCGTGCTTCTCGACCTCCTCCTGGAACTTGCCGGTGATGACGCCGGGCTGCACCCGGGCGACGAGATCCTCGGGTGAGATCTCGAGGATCCGGTCCATCCGCTCGAGCGAGAGGCCGATGCCGCCGTGCAGCGCGACCGACCCTCCCGACTTGCCGCTGCGCGCGGCGATGGGCACGACCGGCACGCGCCGCCTCGACGCGATCTCGAACACTCGGCGCACGTCCTCGGCGCTCTCGGCGAAGACCAGCACGTCGGGCGGGAACGTCCCGAGCTCCGACTCGTCCTTCCCGTAGGGCTCGAGCCGCTCGTGGTCGACGATCACCCGCGCGGCGCCGAGCGCGCGCGAGAGCTCGTCGGCGATGGCTGCCACCTCTCCTGCCTCGACCTGCCGCTGGGTCGCGCTCACCCGAACACCTCCACGTTCGCGCCGGTCATCGCGTCGGGCGCCTCTCCCGCGCACCAGGCGATGACCCTGGCGACGTCTTCCGGCGTCATCTCGGGCGCGTACGGCGTCTGCCTCAGCATCGCGGTGTCGACGCTCCCGGGCGAGACCGCGAGGCACTGCGCACCGAACGGCCGCAGCTCCTCGGCGAGGCACTTCGTGAGGCCCACGAGCGCCCACTTCGACGCGTTGTAGGCGCTCCCCTCGGCGCTCCCGAGCGTGGCGCTGATCGAGGCGACGTTCACGATCCGGCCGCGCCGTCGCGCCTTCATCCCGGGGATGGCCGCGCGCGCGCACAGGAACGGCCCCACGAGGTTCACGTCGATCACCCGGCGGAAGCGCTCCGGCGAGAGCTCCTCCGCGAGCGCGCGGTCGGTGATGCCGGCGTCGTTCACCAGCACGTCGCAGTCTCCGACGGCGCGCGCGTGCTCGGCGAACAGCCGCGCGACGTCATCCTCGCGGGCGACGTCACCCGCGACGGCGTGCAGGGCGGCGCGCTCGAGGACGACGCGGTCCAGCTCCCCCGCCGTCCGCGCGAACACCGTGACCCTCGCGCCGAGCGCGGTGAGCGCGCGCGCCGCCGCGGCGCCGATCCCGCGGCCGCCGCCGGTCACGATCACCCCCGCGCCGGCGAGGTTCACGGGCGACGCCTCCGGCGCGGCGTCGAGCGTGCGCGAGCGCCGCCGCGCGACGCCGCAGCGGATGTGGCCACCGGCCTGGCGCCGGCATTCCCCTCGCCGCGCGATGCTCGCTTCTCGGACGCCGCGACCGTCCTGGAGATGCCCCTTCCCTCGCCGCGCGACGCTCGCTTGCCGGACGCCGCGGTCGCGGCGATCGCGGAGAGGAACCGGCGCTGCAGCGCGCGGTCGCGCGCCATCGATCCGGCGAACGCCTGGGCGTGAGCGCGCGCGTGCCGCCGCCGCTCGCCGCGCACGGTGAGGCACGTCTGCTCCGCGTCGAGCGCGCAGGCGGCGCCGCGCGCGCCGAGGTGCTCGACGAGCGCGTCGGCCACGTTCCGCGCGAGGTCCTCCTCGAGCACGAGCCGGTGCGCGAAGCAGTCGACGAGCCGCGCGAGCTGGCCGAAGCCGACGACGCGATCGCCCGGCACGTAGGCCACGTGCGCGTTACCGCGCGACGGCAGCAGGTGGTGCGGACACATCGAGTGGTAGTCGATGCCGGTGAGCACGACGAGGCCGCGCCCGGCCGCCGGCATCGAGTCGGAGAGCAGCGCGGCGGGATCCGCCCGGTACCCGTCGACGAGGTCGTCGCGCCACGCCTCCGCGACCCTGCGCGGCGTGTCGGCGAGGTGCTCTCCCCTGCGCACCTCGGCAGGCAGCCCGAGCGCGTCGAGGAACTGCTCGATCGCCGCGACGAGCCGCGACGAGGGATCTCCGGCGCCCGCTTCCGAGCTCTCCGCGCGAGCGCGCGCCGCGCGTTCAGCCGGCATGCGGCCCTCTGTACACGACGCAGCAGTCCGGGATCTCCCAGAGCGTGATCTCGGCGAGCCCGGCGAGTCGCGGCGCGAGCTCCTCCCAGATCCAGCGTGCGATGTTCTCGGCGGTCGGGTTCTCGAGGATGTCGTTCAGGTTCCGGTGATCGGCGCGAGCGAGCACGTGCTCCTGCACGATCTCCCGGACGCGCCCGAAGTCGGCGACCATCCCGGTCCGCGGATCGACGTCGCCGTCCAGGGCCACGCGGAAGCGGTAGTTGTGGCCGTGCATGCGGAAGCACGGGCCGTCGTAGCGCGGCAGCCGATGCGCGGCGGCGAACTGGAAGTCCACCTCGAGCCGCATGCGACGGGCATCCGTGTAGTCGATCGCCATGAGCGGGGTCATAGCCGAAAAGCGAAGACCTCGCTGCGAGCTCGGCTCGCGGCGAGGTCGGGGCTGGCGCAGCGCGGCGCCGGCGCGGATCGCGCGGGCGCTACTGCGGACCGCTGTTCGCGGAGCCGTTGCCGGACGTGGACTGCGAGGCGGCCGCAGCCGCAGCGGCCTCGGCGGCCTCGGCCGACGCGTTGAGGGCGTTCTTCAGGACCTGGCTCGGCCGGAAGGTCAGCACCCGCCGCGCGGAGATCTCGATCTCCTCCCCCGTCTGCGGGTTCCGGCCCACGCGCGACTTCTTCTCGCGCACGATGAAGTTGCCGAACCCGGAGATCTTGATCTTCTCGCCGCGCTCGAGCGTCTCCTTGATGGTGTCGAAGACCATCTCGACGATGTCGGCGGCCTCCTTCTTGGAGAAGCCAACCTTCTCGTACACGCTCTCGATGATGTCGGCCTTGGTCACGGAGTCCTCGGATCACCGGGTAAGTACCGGGCATCGTTAGCTGAATCCCTGAAGGGTGTCAACGAAGAGCGCCGGATTGCGTATCGGGAGGGGATCCCTCGCGCTCCAGCTCGCGGCGCGCCGATTGGCGCCGCTCGGCGGTCTGCCGCTCGGCGTCGTCGAGCACCCGTCTCGCCTCCGCGGCCCCGGGCGCAGGCGCTCCCGGGACGGCAGCGCCGGGGGTCGCGCCGCGAAACGACGTGGCGAGCACCAGCACCGCCCAGATCAGCGCGATCGCGGACAGCGCGGTCGCGATCCGCACCCGGATGCGCGCCCGCCCCGGCGGAGGGCGAACGCGGAGCGCCAGCATCAGCGCCACCACCGCCGTCACGACCGCGAAGGGCGCGCCGAGCAGGTTCCAGCACGAGGCCGCCGCCGCGACGGCGAGCACCAGCGGGAAGACCGTCCCCCGCACCGGCGCCGTGGCGTCAGGCCCGGAGCTCGGCTGCGACTGCGGGATCGGTCCGGAGTCGCTCGAGGATCCGGGCATGCGCTGCGTCCGCCTCCGCGTCGGTGAGGGTGCGGTCCGCGGCACGATAGCTGATCGCCATCGCGAGGTTCTTCTTTCCGGCGGGGATGGGCGGGCCGGTGTAGACGTCGAACAGCGTCACGTCCTCGACGAGCGGCTCGGTCCGGACGGCCGCGAGGACGTCCGCGGCGCGCACCCGGTCGGACACGACGACCGCGAGATCCCTGAGCAGCGCCGGGAGCCGCGGAACGGGCCGGTACTTCGCCACGAGCTCCATCGCCGAGACGAGCGGCCCGACCTCCAGCTCGAACGCGAACACGCCGCGCGGCAGCGAGAACGCCGCCGCGGTGCGCGGGTGGATCTCGCCCAGCGCGCCGACGCGCGTGCCGTCCGCGAGCAGCACCGCGCCTGCCGAGCGCGGGTGGAGCCACGTCGTCGCGCGGTCGATCTCGACGCGCGAGTCGCCGACGCCGATCGCGGCGAGCACCGCCTCGACGGACGCCTTGGCGTCGTAGAAGTCGACCGGATCGCCCGACACGCCCCACGAGACGGGGCTGCGGCGGCCCGCGAGGACGCCGCAGATCCGGCGACGCTCGTCGGCCGGCGGGTTCCGGGCGCCGTCCGTGCGCGGCCGGTACACCGACGCGATCTCGTAGACGCGCGCGCTGTCGAGCCCCTGCCGGCGGTCGTGGGCGACGCTGCGCAGCAGCGAGCCGACGAGCGAGGTCCGCATCACCGCCAGGTCGGCGCTGATCGGGTTCGCGAGCGCGATCGGCCGCGCGCCGGGCTCGACCGCCTCGACGTCGGCCGGTGAGACGAAGCTGAACGTCACCGTCTCGGAGAACCCCGCCGCCTCGAGGGCGTCGCGCACGCGCGTCAGCGCGACGCGGTCCGGCGCCGGCGCCGGCGGCTCGACCGACGCCGCGGGCAACCGCTCCGGGATGGCGTCGTAGCCCTGCGTCCGGCAGATCTCCTCGATGAGGTCCTCCTCGTGGGCGATGTCGACGCGCCACGAAGGCACCTCGAACGTCGCGCCCTGCTCGTCCGCGCTCGCCTCGACGAACCCGAGGCCGCCGAGGATCCGGCGGGTCGTCGCGAGCTCGACGGGCGCGCCGAGGACCTCGGCCGGGCGAGTCCAGGCGAGCCGGACCTTCCCGGGCGTGAACGGGCGCGGGTTGGCGTCGACGATGCCCGGCCGCACCGCGCCGCCCGCGAGCTCCGCGAGGAGCTCCGCGCAGCGGTTCAGCGCCGGGATGACGGCGCCGGGATCGGCGCCGCGCTCGAACCGGAACGACGCCTCGCTCCGCAGCTGGTGACGCCGGGAGGTGCGGCGGATGCCGGCGGGGCTGAACCACGCCGACTCGATGAGCACGCGCGTCGTGCCCGCCGAGATCTCCGAGTCGCCGCCGCCCATCACGCCCGCGAGCGCGCTGCCGCGATCCCGGTCGGCGATGAGCAGGTCCTCCGGGTCGAGCGCGCGCTCCTTGCCGTCGAGCGTCGTCATCCGCTCGCCGGGCCGCGCGGTGCGCACGACGATCTCGTGACCGGCGACGCGGTCGAGGTCGAACGCGTGGAGCGGGTGCCCGAGCTCGAGCAGCACGAAGTTCGTCACGTCGACGACGTTCGAGATCGACCGGACGCCGCACGCCTCCAGGCGGCGCGCGAGCCACCCGGGGGACGGCCCGATGCGGACGCCCTCGACCACCCGCGCGGCGTAGCGCGCGCACCGGTCGGGCGCCTCGATGCGCACGCGGACGGCGTCCGACGCGGGCGCGCCGCGCTCGTCGAGCTTCGGCTGCGGGAGCCGCAGCGGCTTCCCGAGCAGCGCCGCGACCTCGCGCGCGATCCCGACGTGCGAGAGGGCGTCGGGGCGGTTCGGCGTGACGTTCACCTCGAGGACGACGTCGGCGAGCCCGAGGACGTCGGCGACCGGCGTGCCAGGCTTCGCGTCTCGCGGCAGGATGAGGAGCCCGCTCGCGTCCGCGTCGATCCCCAGCTCCTTCGCCGAGCACAGCATCCCGAACGACTCGACGCCGCGCAGCTTCGCCCGCTCGATCCTCATGCCGCCGGGGAGGACCGTGCCGATCGTGGCGAGCGGCACGACGTCGCCGACCTGGTAGTTCTTCGCGCCGCAGACGATCTGCAGCGGATCGGGGCCGCCGGCGTCGATCCGGGTGACCGACAGCTTCTCGGCGTTGGGGTGCTTCTCGGACGCGACGACGCGCGCGGCGACGACGCCGGTCAGCTCGGCGCCGAGCCGCTCCACCGCCTCGACCTCGAGGCCGACGCCGGTGAGCAGCCGCGCCAGCTCCTCGGCGGCGGGCGCGTCGACGTAGTCCGAAAGCCACTTGCAGGAGATACGCATGTCGTTTCTAGAACTGCGCGAGGAAGCGGAGGTCGTTCTCGAAGAAGAGCCGCAGGTCGTCGATGCCGTGCCGGAGCATCGCCATGCGCTCCACTCCGAAGCCGAACGCGAACCCGGTGCAGCTCGACGGATCGAACCCGACGTTCCGGAGCACGGTCGGGTGCACCATCCCGGCGCCCAGCACCTCGAGCCAGCCCGATCCCTTGCACGTGCCGCAGCGGCGCCCTTCCCTCGACCCGGCGCCACCGCAGATGGCGCAGGAGACGTCGACCTCGGCGCCCGGCTCGACGAACGGGAAGTAGCTGGGCCGGAACCGGGTGCGCGTGCTCGGGCCGAAGAAGCCGCGCGCGAACGCGGCGAGCGTCCCCTTCAGATCGGCGAAGGTGATGCCGGTATCGACGCAGAGCCCCTCGATCTGGTGGAACATCGGCGAGTGGGTCTGGTCGTAGTCGGACCGGTACACGCGGCCCGGGCAGATGATGCGCACGGGCGGCTTGCCGGCGCGCTGCATCGACCGGATCTGCACCGGCGACGTGTGGGTCCGGAGCAGCACCTGTCCGGTCGCCGCGTCGCGCTCACCGCGAGCCTCGCGCGCACCGAGCGTCTCCTCGGCGACGTAGAACGTGTCCTGCATGTCGCGCGCGGGGTGGTCCGGCAGGACGTTCAGCGCGTCGAAGTTGTACCAGTCGAGCTCGATCTCCGGGCCGCTCGTCACCTCGTAGCCGAGCCCCGCGAAGATCGCGGCGATGTCTTCCATCGCCCGGGTGATGGGGTGCCGGTGGCCGCGGGGCAGGAGCTGCCGCCCGGGGAGCGTCACGTCGATGGGCGGACCCGCGAGCTCGGCGTCGAGCTTCACCTGCTCGAGGCGCGCGCGCGCCTGGGCGAGCATCGCCTCGACCTCGTCGCGAACGCGGTTCGCGACCTCGCCGACGCGCGGGCGCTCCTCGGGCGTGAGCTGCCCCATGCCGCGCAGCACGGCGGAGAGCTCGCCCTTCTTGCCGAGGTAGCGGACGCGGAGATCCTCCAGCGCCCGCTCGCCGTCGGCAGAAACGATCGAGGCGCGCGCGGAAGCCGCGAGCGCCTCGAGCTGGCCGATGAGGTCGGCCATGGATCTAGGCCTGCGCGGTCTTCGCGATCGCGGCGAAGTCGCCCGGGAAGAAGATGGCGAGGTCCGCCAGGATCTTCCGGTCGAGCGTGACGTTGGCCTTCCTCAGCCCCGAGACGAGGCGGGAGTAGGTCGTACCGTTCTGGCGCGCAGCCGCGTTGATGCGGACGATCCACAGCTTCCGGAAGTCGCGGCGCTTCTGGCGGCGGTCGCGCGTCGCGAAGTCGAGCGCGCGCTCCACGGCCTGATTCGCACGGCGGTAACAGTTCTTGCGGCGACCGCGGAAGCCCTTCGCGAGCTTCAGTACGCGGTTGCGGCGACGACGAGCCTTGAAACCCTTCTTGACGCGCATCTCGTTCTCCTGGTTGCCGGCGGGAGGCCGTCCCCGGGTTCGCCCACCTCGGGCGACGCCTGGGACCGCGCTTGTTCTCCCCGCTTGGGCGGTCTACGTCCGGCTCACCCTCGCGCTATCGCGCGTAGGGGAAGCACTCCTTGATCTTCTTTGCGTCCATCGGCTCGAGGTGATCGACGCCGCGGAGGTGCCGCTTCTGCTTCTTCGTCTTCCCGAACGTCGCGAGGTGGCGCACTCCGGCCCGGCGGAACTTCACCTGGCCGCTCTTCTTCACCTGGAAGCGCTTCTTCGCGCCGCTCTTCGTCTTCAGCTTGGGCATCGTCGTGTTTTCCTGGGTGTGGGCGCGTCGCGCCCTGTGAATCAGTGGGCGCTCGTCCCCGGCGTTCCACCCGGCGCCGGAGCCGGCGTGGCCGCGGGCTTCGGCGCGGCCGCGGCGGGAGCCGGAGCGCTGCCGCCGGCCGGCGGCGCGGCGGCGGCGGGGGCGGTCTCGCCCTTCGCCTTCGCCTCGCGGAGGCGCTGCAGCATCTTCGGGTTCGGCGCGAGGATCATGAACATGAGGCGCCCTTCTATGCGGGGCGCCGACTCGATCACCGCGACGTCCTTCAGGTCCTCGATCACGCGCTGCAGGACCTTCTGGCCGAGCTCGCGGTGGCTCATCTCACGGCCGCGGAACATCACCGTGATGCGGGCCTTGTTCGACTCCTCGAGGAACTCGCGGACCTTCCGGACCTTCGTGTCGTAGTCGTGCTCCTCGGTCCGAGGCCGGAGCTTCACTTCCTTGAGCTGGACGACGACCTGCTTCTTCTTCGCCTCGTTCTGCTTCTTCTTCTCGAGGTACTTGAAGCGGCCGTAGTCCATGATCTTGCAGACCGGCGGCTTCGCGGTCGGGCTGACCTCGACGAGGTCCATGCCCAGCTCCTGCGCGCGCGCCAGCGCCTGCTCGATCGGGAGGACCCCGAGCTGCTCACCGTCCGGGCCTACAACTCGAACCTCGCGCGCCTTGATGCGGCGGTTGGTACGTGCGTCGCGGTTCGTGCTGCGGCTGTCTCTCTGTGGAATGGCGATGGCTCGATGCCTCCGTCAAGGGAGCGCCTTGCTGCAAAACGCCCCGTAATGACTCGTGTTTCCCCGCTTCGGCGGCCGAGAACGGCCGCCGAAGGGGCGTAAGATTAGAGATTTCGAGGACAAAGTCAACGCGGCTGTGCCCGGGGGCGGCAGCCGCGCCGCTCGCTACTTCGCGTTCGGATCGCTGGAGTCCTTCTTGGCCTCGCGGATCCAGCTCATCATGTCGCGGAGCCGCTTGCCCACCTCCTCGATCGGGTGCTGGGCCTCGGCCTGGCGGAACTTCTCGAACACCGGCCGGCCGACCTGGTTCTCGATGATGAACTCCTTCGCGAACTGGCCGGTCTGGATCTCGCGCAGGATCTTGCGCATCTCGTCCTTGGACTGGGCGTTCACCACCCGCGGCCCGCGCGTGTAGTCACCGTACTCGGCCGTGTCGCTGATGGAGTGACGCATCCAGGCGAGGCCGCCCTCGTACATGAGGTCCACGATGAGCTTCAGCTCGTGCAGGCACTCGAAGTACGCGCTCTCGGGCTGGTAGCCCGCCTCGACGAGCACCTCGAAGCCGTTCTTCACGAGCGCCGCGGCGCCGCCGCACAGGACGGCCTGCTCGCCGAAGAGGTCCGTCTCGGTCTCCTCGCGGAAGGTGGTCTCGAGGACGCCGGCGCGCGCGCCGCCGATGGCCCGCGCGTACGCGAGGCCGAGCTGCTTCGCCTGCCCGGTCGCGTCCTGGTGGATGGCGATGAGGCACGGGATGCCGCGGCCGTCCTGGAACTGCCGGCGCACGAGGTGGCCGGGGCCCTTCGGCGCGACGAGGAGCACGTCGATGTCCTCGGGCGGGCGGATCTGGCCGAAGTGGATGTTGAAGCCGTGCGCGAAGAAGAGCGCCTTCCCCTTCGTCATGCCCTTCGCCAGCTCCGCGTCCCAGATCTGCTTCTGGGTCTGGTCGGGCGCGAGCACCATGACGACGTCGGCCTCCTTCGCGGCCTCCGCCGGAGTGACGACGCGCAGCCCGGCGCCCTCGGCCTTCGCCTTCGACTTCGAGCCCGGCTGCAGGCCGATGCGGACGTCCACGCCCGAGTCCTTCAGGTTGAGCGCGTGCGCGTGGCCCTGGCTGCCGTAGCCGATGATCGCGACCTTCTTGCCCTTGATGAGGTCGAGGTTCGCGTCCTTCTCGTAATAGATCGTCGCCATTTCGGTTCCGTTCTTCGCTTGTGGTGGTGGTGACCCGCGATCATTCCGCGGGGGCGTGTTCCTTCAGGTGCGGCGGCGCCAGCGTCTTGAAGCCACGCTCGAGCGCGATGCGTCCGGAGCGGCAGAGCTCCTGGATCCCGTAGGTGCCCAGGCGCTCCTCGAGCGCGTCGAGCTTCGCGGCGGTTCCGGTCGCCTCGATCATGAGCGCGTCGGGCGACACGTCCACGATCTGGGCCTCGTAGGTGTCGGCGATCGCGCGCAGCTCGGCGTGGTTCCGCTCCGGAGTCTTGATCTTCACGAGCAGGAGCTCACGCTCGACGTAGTCGTGCGGAGGCAGCTCCTTCACCTCGACGACCGGCACGAGCTTCTGCACCTGCCGGATCACCTGGTCGACCGGCTTCGCCTCGAGCCGCACGACGATCGTCATGCGCGAGTACGCAGGGCGCTCCGTCGGTCCGACCGCGAGGCTCTCGATGTTGTAGCCGCGCCGCGAGAACAGACCGGAGATGCGGTGGAGCACCGCCGGCTTGTTCTCGACGAGCAGCGAAAGGGTGTGCGTCTTCTCGCCGTTCGTCCCGGCGTCGTTCTTCTCGGGTGCCATTTTCACTCCCCCCCGATCATGTCGTTGAGCGGCGCGCCGGCGGGAACCATCGGATACACCTTCTCCTGGCGCTTCACGCGGATGTCCACGATGCAGGGGCCCTCGCGGTACGCGAGCGCCTCCTCGATGACGCCGTCGAGCTCACCGAGCTCGCGCGCCCGCAGCCCCTTGCACTTGTAGGCCTCGGCGAGCTTCACGAAGTCGGGGCAGTCCGACAGCGGCGTCTCGCTGAAGCGGTTGTCGTAGAACAGCTCCTGCCACTGGCGCACCATGCCCAGGAAGCGGTTGTTCAGGATGAAGATCTTGATCGGCAGGTCGAGGTCCCGCGCCGTGGCGAGATCCTGGAGCGTCATCTGGAAGCTGCCGTCGCCGTCGATGCCGATGACCGTCTCGCCGGGACGCGCGAGCTGGATTCCGATCGCCGCCGGGAGGCAGAAGCCCATCGTGCCGAGGCCGCCGGAGGTGATGAACTGCCGCGGCTTCGCCACCCTCCAGAACTGCGCCGCCCACATCTGGTGCTCGCCGACGCCGGTCGTGACGATGGCGTTGCCGCCGCACTTGTCCCAGATCCGCTGGATCGCCGTCTGCGGCAGGATGTAACGCTCACCCTCCTGCTTGATCCGGAACGGGTGCTTGTCGCGCCACTCGTCGACGCGCCGCCACCACGCGGCGAGGTCGGGCCGGCCGCGCGCGCCGAACACCTCGCGGACCGTCGCGGTGAGCTTCGGCAAGAGCGCCTTCAGATCTCCGACGAGCGGCACCGTGGCGGTGACGAGCTTCGAGATCTCGGCCGGGTCCACGTCGAGGTGGACGATCTTCGCCTCCGGCGCGAACGTCGACAGCTTCCCGGTGACGCGGTCGTCGAACCGCGCGCCGAGGGCGATGATGAGGTCGGAGTTCTGGACCGAGTAGTTCGCGTACCGCGACCCGTGCATGCCGAACATGCCGAGGCACTGCCGGTGCGTCTCGGGGAAGGCGCCCTTGCCGTGCAGCGTCGTCACGACCGGCGCGCCGACGAGCTCGGCGAACTCGAACACCTCGGCGAACGCGTCGGAGTTGCGGACGCCGCCGCCGAGGTAGATGACCGGGCGCAGCGCGGAGCGGATGAGCGACGCGGCGTCGGCGACGCGCGGCTCCTCGCGGATCACCGGCAGGTAGCCGGGGATGTGGACCGACTCCGGGTACTCGAAGTCGATGGTCGCCTGCAGCACGTCCTTCGGGAAGTCGACGTGCACCGGGCCCGGGCGCCCCGTGCGCGCGATGTAGAAGGCCTCCTTCATCACGCGCGGGATCTCGTCGGGGTCGGTGACGAGGTAGTTGTGCTTCGTGATCGGCATCGTGATGCCGGTGATGTCCGCCTCCTGGAACGCGTCGGTCCCGATGAGCGCCCGCGACACGTTCGCGGTGATCGCCACGAGCGGCACCGAGTCCATGTACGCGTCGGCGATCGCGGTGACGAGGTTCGTCGAGCCGGGGCCCGAGGTCCCCATGCAGACGCCGACCTTGCCGGTCGCGTGCGCGTAGCCCTCCGCGGCGTGGCCGCCCACCTGCTCGTGCCGGATGAGCACGTGCTTCAGCTTCTCCGACTCCCACATCGCGTCGTACAGCGGCAGGATCGTCCCGCCTGGCATCCCGAACAGCCAGTCGACGCCTTCCGCCTCGAGCGCCTTCACGACCGCTTGTGCGCCCGTCATCTTTTCCTTCGCCATCTGTGTCTCCGTTCCCGATTCGTCCGTGTCTCGTTTCGTGTCTCGCGACCCTGGTGGTGCGGTGCGGCGGCGCGGCCCCGGGCGCTACGGGCCACGCCGCTCGCGTACGGCCACCGGCTCCCGGGGCGGCGCCGTCACGGCGCCCTCCGCGGCGGAGCTCACCAGCGCCGCGTACTTCGCGAACACGCCGGAGGTGTAGCGGGGCGGCGGCGCCGTCCAGCCGGCGAGCCTCTCCGCGAGCTGCGCGTCGGTGAGCTCGACCGAGAGCAGGTTCTGCTCGGTGTCGATGGTGACGACGTCCCCGTCGCGCAGCGCCGCGATCGGACCACCGACCGCGGCCTCCGGGGCGACGTGGCCGACCATGAGCCCGCGCGTCGCGCCGCTGAACCTGCCGTCGGTGAGGAGCGCGACGGACTCGCCGAGCCCCTGCCCCACGAGCGCCGCGGTGACGCCGAGCATCTCGCGCATGCCGGGGCCGCCGCGCGGCCCCTCGTGCCGGATGACGACCACGTCGCCGGGCCTGATCTCGTTCTTCGCGACGGCCGCGAACGCGTCCTCCTCCCGCTCGAAGACGCGCGCCGGCCCCGTGTGCCGCGGACGCTCGTGGCCGGCCATCTTCACGACCGCGCCCTCCGGCGCGAGGTTCCCGCGCAGGATGACGAGCCCGCCCGTCGCCTTGAACGGCTCGCCCCGCGTCGACACGACCTCCTGTCCGTCCAGCTCGCGGGCCTCGCGCGCGTGCTCCGCCCAGGAGCGCCCGTCCGCCGTCGCGGCCGAGCCGTCGACGCAGCCGAGCTCGATGAGCCGCTTCGCCACGAGGCGCACGCCGCCGGCCGCGTCGAGGTCCGGCGCGGTGTAGCGCCCGCCGGGCATGAGGTCGGTCACGATCGGCGTGCGCTTCGAGACGCGCGCGAAGTCGTCGAGCCCGAGCCGGATGCCGAGCTCCCGCGCGATCGCGGGCAGGTGCAGCACCGCGTTCGTCGAGCCGCCGGTGCCGGCCACGCCCGCGATGGCGTTCTCGAACGACGTGCGCGTCACGACCTGCGCCGGCGTGCGGCCCTGCTTCAGGAGCTCCACCGCGAGCCGCCCCGCCTCGCGGGTCGCGTCCTCCTTGCGCGGGTCGAGCGCCGGGATCGTGTTGTAGCCGACGGGAGACAGCCCCAGGAACTCGAGCGCGAGCGCCATCGTGTTCGCGGTGTACTGGCCGCCGCACGCGCCCGCGCCGGGGCAGGCGCGGTCCTCGATCTCCTCGAGCTTCTCCTTCGAGATCTTGCCGGCGGCGTACGACCCGACCGCCTCGAAGACGTGCTGGATCGTGATGTCGCGCCCGTCGACGTGCCCAGGGGCGATCGAGCCGCCGTACAGCAC
Source organism: Anaeromyxobacteraceae bacterium (assembly GCA_035702585.1). GTDB lineage: Bacteria > Myxococcota > Myxococcia > Myxococcales > Anaeromyxobacteraceae > DASSQI01. The sequence goes on along the minus strand of DASSQI010000256.1, from coordinate 4,937 downwards.
GAGCCCCGGCAGGCCGAGCCGCAGGACCGCCATCGCCGCGCCCGGGATGGTCTTGTCGCAGCCGACCAGCGCGACGACGCCGTCGAAGAGGTGGCCGCGCCCGACAAGCTCGATCGAGTCGGCGACGATCTCGCGCGAGACGAGCGAGGCCTTCATCCCCTCGGTGCCCATCGTGACGCCGTCGCTGATCGCGATGGTGTTGCACTCCATCGGCGTGGCGCCGGCGGCGCGGATGCCCTCCTTCACGACCTCGGCGAGGCGCCGCAGGTGGAAGTTGCACGGCATCGTCTCGATCCACGTGTTCGCGACGAGCACGATGGGCTTCGCGAGATCCTCACGCGAGAAGCCGACGGCGTGCATCATCGCGCGCGCCGGCGCGCGGTCGAAGCCCTCGTAGAGGGCGCGGCTCTTGTGGCGTGGATCGAACGGCATCGCTTCGGCTCCGGTGTGCTGCGACGATCGCTATCGCTTCGCGGACCGGCGCTCGGGCGCCGGTCCACCGCGGATGACCTCCCCTCTCAGCCTACGAGGACCTTGACGTTTGCTACGACGGCGGCGCCCGCGGCGCTCGTGCTCGCGCCGCCGCGGTCGAGGTCCGGAGTGAAGACGCCCTGCTCGAGCGCGCGATCGACCGCTGCCTCGACGCAGGCCGCCTCCCGCTCGAGGCCGAGCGAGTGTCGGAGCAGCATCGCCGCGGAGAGGATGGTGCCGTACGGGTTCGCGACGCCGCGCCCTGCGATGTCCGGTGCCGACCCGTGGATCGGCTCGTACAGCCCGCGCGAGCCGTCGCCGAGCGAGGCGGACGGCAGCAGTCCGATCGATCCCGCGACGACCGACGCCTCGTCGGTCAGGATGTCGCCGAACATGTTCTCGGTGACCACGACGTCGAAGTCCGCCGGGCGGCGGACGAGCTGCATCGCGCACGAGTCGACGAGCTGGTGATCGAGCGCGAGGCCGGGGAACTCCGCCTTCACGACGCGCTCGGCGACCTCGCGCCACAGCCGCGAGGTCTCGAGGACGTTCGCCTTGTCGACGCTCGTGAGCTTCTTGCGGCGGCCCTGCGCGAGCCGCGCGGCGACGCGGACGACGCGCTCGACCTCGCCCTCGGAGTAGGTGCACGCGTCGAACGCGACCTTCCCCTCCCGCCGCTTCTCGCCGAAGTAGATGCCGCCCGTGAGCTCGCGAACGACCATGAGGTCGACGCCCGCGACGATCTCCGGCTTGAGCGGCGACGCGGCGGCGAGCCGGGCGCTCACCTTCACCGGCCGCAGGTTCGCGAAGAGCCCCAGCTCCTTGCGCAGCGCGAGGAGCCCCTGCTCCGGGCGCACCTTCGCGGAAGGTCCCCACCGCGGGCCGCCGATGGCGCCGAACAGGATCGCGTCCGCCTCGCGGCAGAGGCGCAGGGTCGCGTCGGGCAGCGGCGCGCCGGTCGCGTCGATCGCCGCGCCGCCGACGAGCGCCTCCTCGAGCTCGAACCGGTGGCCGAAGGCGTCCGCGACGGTCTCGAGGACGCGCGCGCCCTGCGCCGCGACCTCCGGACCGATCCCGTCGCCGCCGAGCACCGCGATCTTCGCGTGACGTCCGCTCACGGCGCCCTCCGCGTGCGCTCGTAGGCCGAGATCGTCTCGTCCTGCGCGAGCAGCCAGCCCAGCTCGTCGACGCCATTCATGAGGCACGTGCGCGAGAAGCCGTCGATCGGGAACCTCGCCGCGGTGCCGTCCGGCAGCGTGACGGTCTGCGACTCGAGGTCGATCCGGACGGCGGCGCCCGGCGCGGCGAGCAGCTTCGCGTGCTCCTCCGGCTCCAGCACCACCGGCAACAGCCCGTTCTTCAGCGCGTTGCTGCGGAAGATGTCGGCGATGCGCGTCGAGATCACGGCGCGGATGCCGAAGTCGACGAGCGCCCAGGGGGCGTGCTCGCGCGACGACCCGCAGCCGAAGTTGTCGCCCGCGACGAGCACGCGCGCGCCCTGCGCTTCGGGCCGGTTCAGCGGGAACTCCGGGACGGGGCTGCCGTCCGCGCCGTAGCGCCAGTCGGAGAAGAGCGCCTTCCCGAGGCCGACCTTGTCGGTCACCTTGAGGAACCGGGCCGGGATGATCTGGTCGGTGTCGACGTTCGAGCGTGGGAGGACGACGGTGCGGCTCTCGATGACTCGGATCGGCTCCATCACCGCACCTCCAGCCGGCGCGGGTCGGCGACGGTCCCGGTGACCGCCGCGGCGGCCGCGGTGAGCGGGCTCGCGAGCAGCGTGCGCCCGCCAGCGCCCTGGCGTCCCTCGAAGTTCCTGTTCGACGTCGAGACGCAGACCTGACCGCGCTCGATGCGGTCGCCGTTCATGGCGATGCACATCGAGCAGCCCGGCTCGCGCCACTCGGCGCCCGCGTCCTTGAAGATCCGGTCGAGCCCCTCCGCCTCGGCGGCGCGCTTCACCGCCTGCGACCCCGGGACCACGAGCGAGCGCACCTTCACCCTGCGCCCCTTCATGATCCGCGCAGCCTCGCGCAGGTCCTCGATGCGGGAGTTCGTGCAGCTGCCGATGAACACGACGTCGATCGCGCGGCCGAGCAGCGGCTCGCCGGGCGCGAGGCCCATGTACCGGAGCGCGCCCTCGAGCGACGCGCGCGCGGCCGCGTCGGACGCCGACGCGGGATCCGGCACGCGCGCGGTGACCGGGATCCCCTGGGCGGGGTTCGTCCCGAACGTGATCATCGGCTCGAGCGCCGACGCGTCGATCGTCACCTCGCGGTCGTACCGGGCGCCCTCGTCGGTCGGGAGCTGCCGCCACGACGCGAGCGCGCGATCCCAGGCGGCGCCGCTCGGCGCCTTCGGCCGGCCGGCGAGCCACTCGAACGTGGTGTCGTCCGGCGCGATCATGCCGGCGCGGGCGCCGGCCTCGATCGACATGTTGCAGACCGTCATCCGGCCTTCCATCGAGAGCGCCCGGATCGCCGGGCCGACGTACTCGATGACGTGGCCGGTGCCGCCGCCGACGCCGATCTGCGCGATCACCGCGAGGATGAGGTCCTTGCCCGACACGCCGGGCGCGAGCCGGCCGTCCACCCTCACCGCGAGCGTCTTCGCGCGTCGCTGGAGCAGACACTGCGTCGCGAGCACGTGCCCGACCTCGGACGTGCCGATCCCGAACGCCAGCGCGCCGAACGCGCCGTGCGTCGCGGTGTGGCTGTCGCCGCAGACGACCGTGCTGCCGGGCAGCGTCGCGCCCATCTCCGGGCCGAACACGTGGATGACGCCCTGGGCGTCGTCGCCGAGCCCGTGCAGCTCGACCCCGTACTCCCGGCAGTTCTCCGCGAGGCGCGCGACCTGCGCCTCGGCCTGCGCGTCGGCGAAGGGGTATCGCCCCTTCACCGGCGGCAGCGTCGGCGTGGAGTGGTCCATCGTCGCGAGCGTCCGTTCGGGACGCCGCACGCCGATGCCGCGCGCCTTCAACTCGGAGAACGCCTGCGGGCTCGTCACCTCGTGCACGAGGTGGAGGTCCACGTAGAGGATCGCGGGCGCGTCGGCCGTCTCCGGCCGGACGACGTGCGCGTCCCACACCTTCTCGAACAGGGTCCGCTGGGCCATCGGCTAGACGGTCCCCATCGTCTCGACGCGCTCCGCGGCCGGCGTGCCGTTGCCGGTCTTCAGCGCGATGCGGTTCACGACGTCGAGGAACGCGCGGGCGCTCCCCTCGATGATGTCCGTCGAGAGCGCGCGGCCGCGGTAGACGCCGGTGTCGTGCTCGACCTCGAGCGTGACCTCGCCCTGCGCGTCCTCGCCCGTCGACACGCTCGCGATCTGGTAGTCGCGCAGCTGGACCGTGAGGCCGGTGATCTTCTCGATCGCCTTGAACACGGCGTCGACCGGGCCGTCACCCGCGGAGGCCTCCTGGTGGCGGGAGCCGTCGCTCTTCTGCAGGCAGATGGACGCCGCGGGGAGCGTGCCGGTGCCGCTCGTCGTCGAGAGCGCGAGCAGGTCCCAGAGCTGCTGCTTGCCGCCGAGGATCTGCCCGTGGATGACGAGCGCCTCGATGTCGGCGTCGTAGATGTCCTTCTTCTTGTCCGCGAGCACCTTGAAGTCCGCGAAGACCTTGTCGACCTGCTCGTCGTTCAGCGCGTAGCCGAGCGAGACGAGGCGCTCCTTCAGCGCGTGGCGGCCGGAGTGCTTGCCCAGCACGAGCTCGGAGCGGGTGAACCCCACCTCCTGGGGCTTCATGATCTCGTACGTCTCGCGGTGCGTGAGCATGCCGTGCTGGTGGATGCCCGCCTCGTGCGCGAACGCGTTCTGGCCGACGATCGCCTTGTTCCGCTGAACGTGCATGCCGGTGACCTGCGACACGAGCCGGCTCGTCGGGTACAGCCGATCGGTACGGATGCTGGTGCGCACGTTCAGGACGTCCTGGCGCGTGCGGATCGCCATCACGACCTCTTCGAGCGACGCGTTGCCGGCGCGCTCGCCGATGCCGTTGATCGTGCACTCCACCTGTCGCGCGCCGACCATGACGCCGGCGAGGCTGTTCGCGACGGCGAGGCCGAGGTCGTTGTGGCAGTGCACGGAGATGACGACCTTCTCGATCCCGCGGACGTGCTTGCGGAGGTACGACAGCGTCTCCGCGTACGTCTGCGGCAGCGCGTACCCGACGGTGTCGGGGATGTTCAGCGTGGACGCGCCCGCCTCGATCGCCCGCTCCACGACCTCGGCCAGGAACTCGAGCTCGGTGCGCGCGGCGTCCTCGGTCGAGAACTCGACGTCGTCGAACTTCTCGCGCGCCATCTTCAGCTTGAAGTCGCGGTGGATCGGGCTCGTGGCGAGGAACACGTGGCAGCGGCGGCGGGGCGCGTCCTTCAGCGCCTCCCAGGAGGCCGCGATGTCACCGCGGGTGCACCGCGACAGGCTGCATACGATGGGGCCTTCGACCTGGCGGCCGACCTCGCGGATCG
>DASSQI010000255.1:0-14678 GCA_035702585.1 Anaeromyxobacteraceae bacterium | reverse complement strand
CGACAGCTCGGCGAGCAGCTTCTGGTAGCGCGCCTTGTCGTCCCCCTCGGCATAGCGCGCGGAGTGCACGCCAGGACGGCCTCCCAGTGCGTCCACGCACAGCCCCGAGTCGTCCGCGAGCGCCGGCATGTCGGCGAACTGCGCGTAGGCGGCCGCCTTCTTCGCGGCGTTCCCCTCGAACGTGTCCTGATCCTCCTCGACCTCGGGGAGCGCGCGCCCGAGGTCCTCCGGCGAGACCACCCGCAGCGGCAGCCCCGCCACGAGCCGCCGCAGCTCGCGGAGCTTGCCGGCGTTCCCGGTACCGAAGAAGAGCTCCATCACGCCACCGCCGCCGAGATCGCCTGCGCCTGCGCTTCCTTCAGCCGCGCGATGCCCGAGAGCGCCACGTCCACCATCCGCGTGAGGTCCTCGCGCCGGAACGGCTTTCCCTCCGCCGTGCCCTGCACCTCGACCAGCTCGCCCTCCCCGGTCGCGACCACGTTCAGGTCGACCTCCGCGGTCGCGTCCTCCGAGTAGTCGAGATCGAGCCGCACGCCTCCGTCGACGATCCCCACGCTCACCGCCGCGACGTGCCGCTTCACGGGGCTCGTGGTCAGCACGCGCGTCTTCTGGAGCTTTCGCACCGCGAGCGCGAGCGCGACGAAGCCGCCGGTGATCGCGGCGGTGCGCGTGCCGCCATCCGCCTGGATGACGTCGCAGTCGATCGTGATCGTGCGCGTGCCGAGCGCGCGCAGATCGGTCGAGGCGCGCAACGCGCGGCCGATGAGCCGCTGGATCTCGAGGGTGCGCCCGCCTTGCTTGCCGCGCGCGGCCTCGCGCGCCATGCGGTCGTGCGTGGACCGCGGCAGCATGCCGTACTCCGCGGTGATCCACCCCGCGCCGGTGCCGAACACGTGCGGCGGGACGCGGTCCTCGAGCGACGCCGTGCAGAGGACGTGCGTGTCGCCGAAGCGGACGAGGCAGGAGCCCTCGGCGTGCTTCGACACGCCGGTCTCGAGGGTGATGGGACGGAGGTCGACGTCGCCGCGGCCGTGATTGCGCATGGAGCGCGGGATGATAGTGGCGCGACGGCCCGGTGACCACGTCGAAGCGCAGGGCCCGCGCCCGGCGCGGGCCTGCGGCGTCACGCTACGGACGGGACGCGCGCGCGAGCCCGGCGCGGAACGAGGCGATCCCTTCCGCGATGCCGGCCGCGATCCGCTCCTGGTACGCCGGATCGGACAGCCGCCTCGACTCGGTGTCGTGACTGACGAAGCCCACCTCGACCAGCACCGACGGCATGCGCGCGCCGGCGAGGACGACGAAGGGGGCCTGCTTCACGCCGCGATTCTCGGCGCCGGTGCTCGACACGAGGCGCGCATGGAGCGCGTGCGCGAGCCTCGAGCTCTCGGCCAGCGCCTCGACGTGCCAGAGGTCGTCGAGGATCGCGGAGACGGGGTTCGCGGGATCGGGAGCGGTCCCGGCGAGCCGGTCGGCGTTCTCACGCGCCGCGACGGCGTTCGCCGACGCGTCGGACGCGTCCGCCGACAGGAAGTAGGTCTCGACGCCGTGGGTCGCGCCGCGGGCTGCGCGCGTCGCCATCGAGTTCAGGTGGATCGAGACGAAGACGTCCGCCTCGGCCTGGTTCGCGAGCGCCGCGCGCGCGGGCAGCTCGAGCGCCTCGTCCCGCTCCCGCGTCAAGAGCACGAGCGCGCCTTGCCGGCGCAGACGCGCCGCGACGCGCCTCGTGATCTCGAGCGCGAGGTCCTTCTCCTTCGCGCCGGTCGGACCGATGGCGCCGTCGTGCTCGCCGCCGTGGCCGGGGTCGAGCACGGCGACGTAGGTCGGCGCGATGCGGGCAGAGGCGGCAGGGGTGGCGGAGAGGGCGAGGGTCGTGAGCAGCGCCGCGAGCACGGCGCGCATTCTACCCTGCCGAGACCTCGATGCCCGGCTCGCCCTCCACGACCTCGCCGATCGCGACGGCTTCGACTCCGGCGGCGCCGAGCGTCTCGATGATCGCGCCCGCCCGCTCGCCCTCCACGGAGGCGAGCAGGCCTCCGTTCGTCTGTGCGTCGGCGAGCACGAGCCGCAGCGCCGGCTCGAGCGCCGCGTCGAAGCGCACGTGAGGCTCGACCCACTGGAGGTTCGCGCGCGTCCCGCCGGGCGCGATGTCGCGCCGCGCGAGCTCGAGCACGCCGTCGACGAGCGGGACCGCCCGCGCGCGGAGCCGGAGGCGGACGTTCGAGCCGCTCGCCATCTCCCACGCGTGTCCGAGCAGGCCGAAGCCGGTCACGTCGGTCAGCGCCGAGACCGCGCCGGTCGCGGCGAGCGCCTCGCCCGCGGTCCGGTTCAGCTCCGCCATGAGGGCGATGATGCGGTCGATCAGCGGCTTCGGGGCGAGCTCGCGCTTGATGGCGGTGGAGACGATCCCCGACCCGAGCGGCTTCGTCAGCAGCAGGCGATCGCCGGGCCTCGCGCCGACGTTGCGCAGGATGCGGGCCGGGTGGACCAGGCCGGTGACTGCCATGCCGTACTTCGGCTCGGGGTCGTCGATGCTGTGGCCGCCCAGGATCGGGATGCCGGCCTCGCGCGCGGCGTCCGCGCCGCCGCGGAGGATGTCCGCGAGCGTCTCCCTCGGCAGCTTCTGGATCGGAAAGCCGACGAGGTTCAGCGCGAAGAGCGGCTTCGCCCCCATCGCCCAGACGTCGGAGAGCGCATTCGCCGCGGCGATCCGCCCGAACCAGTACGGATCGTCGACGACCGGCGTGAAGAAGTCGATCGTCTCGACGATCGCCTGGTCGTCGGAGATCGCGTACACGGCGGCGTCGTCGTGCGTCTCGTGGCCGACGAGAGCACGCGGATCGGTGGTTCGTGGCACGTCGCGCAGCACGTGCGCGAGATCCGCCGGGCGGATCTTGCAGGCTCAGCCCGCGCCGTGGCTCAGCGAGGTCAGCCGCACGGCTTTCGCGGTCTCGTCCATGGAGGACATCTACCGGCGGAGCCGGCGCCGGGCAACGAGCTTGGACCGTCGACTCAGGGATTCGGCTCGACGCCGGCCATCTTCAAGTAGCTCGTCACGGCCGCGTGCTCCGGCTCGAGGCGCAGCACCTTCTGCCAGTGCGCGATCGCCTCGGCGCGGCGTCCGGCGTGGAACAGGACGAGCCCGAGCGACGCGCGCGCCGGCACGTAGGCCGCGTTCTTCGACAGGATCGCCTGGTACTCGCCGATGGCGCGGTCGAAGTCGCCGATCTCGCGCAGCGCCTTCGCGAGCTTGCTGCGGATGTCGACGAAGTCGGGGCAGAGCGCGAGCGCGTGCTCGTACTCGCCGGCGGCCTCCATGTGCATGCCGGCGGCGGTGTAGGCCTCGCCGAGCTCGGCGTGCATGTTCGAGAGCTTCGCGGCCACGCCGCGCGGCATCTCGCCCGGACCCTTCCTCGCGTGCGTGATCGCGCGGTCGTACAGGTCGCGGGCGACGTCGTACTGGCCGGTGTCGTTGCACAGGACCGCGAGGTTCAGCGCCGCGTCGGTGTAGCGCGGGTTGATCTGGAGCGCGGTCTCGAAGTCCTTCTGCGCGCGCGGGTAGTCGCCCTGCTCGTGGTGGATGACACCGAGCATGTTGTGGACGTCGGCGAACCCGGGGTTCTCCTCGACGACGCGGAGCAGCAGCGGTTCGGCGCGCTCGTAGTGCTTCGCGGCGAAGCACGTCCGCGCGACGCCGAGCGAGGGGTTGTACTTGCGGACCGTGTGCGACATGGGCGCCACTGTAGGCGCGATATCGAGAGCTGTCTCCTTTTCGACCGCAGGAAGCGTCAGAGACCGGCGACGAAGGTCCAGCGGTCGCCATCCCAGGTCAGCGTGTAGCGCGCGCGAGCGGGCTGAACCCGGCCGGCCGACTCGATCTCGTACTCCTCGCCGACCTCGGCGCGATCGCGCTCGACGCGGACCTGCCACGCCACGATGCGGGTGCGATCGGGGGTTCCCGGACCGAGCTCGCGCTCGAGCCTGGCGAGGACCTGCGCGCGATCCTCGCCGGCGTCGGAGTAGCGATCCGACACGAGCCTCGCGAGCGCCGCGTCGTCCCCGGCGCTCGCGGCGTCGTGCCTGCGGAACAGGGCCTGCAGCACGCCGCGGAGGCGCTCGAACTGGTCGCCCTCACCGCACCAGAGCGCGATGCGGCACGGCTGCATGTGGAACCGCTCGCGCCCGAGGTAGCGGAGCTTCGCCTGCTGATCGCGCCAGGTGACCCGGCCCTCGCCGTCGAGCATCGAGACGACGAGCGCCCTCCCCTTCTCGAACGTGACCGCGACGTCCGAGAAGTGGAGCGGGTAGAGCTCCGCGGTCCCGCCCGCCTTGAAGCCGTACACGTCGTTCAGCAGCGCCCGCTTCTGGTTCGCGAGCGCCTCGCGGACCTGCGTCTCGGGGCTGGCGAGCGACACCGCGCCGATGGAGCCGATGCGGCTCCACGCCAGCCAGCCGACGACGACGGCGGCGAGCGCGAGCGTGATGGGGACGAGATGTGGCGCGCCGCTCTTCCCGAACTTCAGCCGCTCGCGCTGGCCCGGTGCGAGGCCGAGCCCCAGGCCGCGGCGCTGCCGATCACCGGAGCTGCGCAAGGAGCTTCTCCGCCTCTGCGCGGCGCGGGCTCCCCGGGTGCTTCACGATGAGCTGCTGCAGCGCCTGCTGTGCCCTGAACCGCTCGTCCATCTTGACGTAGACCTCCGCGAGCCGGATGAGCGCGTCCTGCTCGTGGGGCGTCCCGGGGTACTCGCGGACCAGCGTCTCGAGGCGCCCGGCGGCGCCCGCCCAGAGATCGCGCTTCGCGTAGAACTGCGCGACGTACCACTCGTGGTCGGCGAGGCGACGCCGCGCCAGCGCGAGCACCTTCTCCGCCTCGGGGCGGTACTTCGAGTCGGGGAACTTCTCGAGGAACTCCTTCAGCTCCTTCGCCGCGTCCCGCACGCTCACCTGGTCCTTCTCGTACGCGGGCGGGAACAGCCACAGATCGCCGGGAGCGTCGTTCCAGTGGGCGAGTCCCACCCGGACGGCGGCGCGGTCGGCGTTCTCGTGGGTGGGGTGCAGCTTCAGGAAGTCCTTGTACGCGTCGGCGGCCTCGATCCAGCGCCCCTTGTCGTACTTCATGTCGGCGAGGCGCAGCTCGGCGAGCGCCGAGTACTTCGAGAACGGGTACTTCGTCCGGACGAACTCGAAGAACTTCACCGCCTCGACGTCGTTGCCTTCCTTCAGCTCCTCCTCGGCGAAGTTGAAGTTCTCCTCGGCGGTCTTCCCGTACTTCATCTCGCCGGAGATCGAGACGCGGGAGCTGCCGCACCCGAGCAGGAGCGCGAGCGCGAGCAGAGGGGCGAAGGCGGTCGAGAGGCGACGCATGAGGGAGCGGAACATAGCGGAAGACGACCAGCGCCGCGACCCCGGCGGGAGATCAGTCCGCGTCTTCCATACGGAGAACGCGGCTCACGACCTCCGGAGAGAAGCCGCGGCCGAGCAGGTGACGCGCGAGCCGCGCCCGCCCCCTGTCGTCGAGCTCCGTAGCCCTGGCGCCACGGAGCTTCCGCTCCGCTGCGGCCCGGCACAGCGCGAGCTCGTCGGCGGCGCCGGAGCCGCCTTCCGAGCCGACCTCCCGCAGCGCGCTCGCCACCGCTCGCCGGGCATCCTCTCGCGGGATCCCCGCGGCGAAAAGGCGGCGCTCGACGAGCCTCGGCCCGGCGCGCCCCGACGCGAGGAGCGACCTCGCGCGGCCGCGCGCGTACGCGGCGTCGTCCACGTAGCCGAGCCGCTTCAGCCACGCGATCACCTCGCCGGCGCAGGACTCGTGGCCGGCGCGGGCGAGCCGGTCGCGGAGCTGCGCCTCGGAGCGCGCGTGGAACGCGAGCACCCGCAGCGCGAGCGCCCGGGCCTTGTCGATCGAAGGAGGGCTGCGCCCTACCCCAGCCGAGCCGAGCCCGTCTGGGACCCCCTCCTGCTCGCAGGGGCCCACGCGCGACTTCGTGGCGCCGTCCCTGCTTCGCGCCTGCGGCGCGGATCTCCGCTGTTTCCGAATCACGATCGATGACGAGGGCTGCGCCCTCCCGCAGCCGAGACGGCTAGAACCGCTCGATCTGGAAGTCGTCGTCGCCGGGAGGAGCCGGGGTCGTCGCAGCGCGCGGCGCCTGGCCCGCTGGAGCGGCACGCGCCGTGGTCGCGACTCCTGCCGGACGCGGCGCCGCGCCGGCGGTGCCCGGCTTGCCCGGCGCCGGCGGGTCGAGCGGCTTCTCGAAGTTGTCCCACTTCGAGTCGCTCGTGCCCGAGATGCCCGACACGCGGAGCGCGAAGTCGTCGCGGTTCGTCGCCTGCCGGAGCGCCTCCTCGTACGTGATGACGTTCGACTTGAGGAGCCACATGAGGCTCTGGTCGAACGTCTGCATGCCGTACGAGACGTGCCCCTGCGCGATCGCGTCGGGGATCTCCTTGGTGCGGTCCTTGTCCTCGATGAGCTCGCGGACGCGCGCCGTGTTGAGGAGCACCTCCGTCGCCGGGACGCGCCCGCGCCCGTCCGCGCGCGGCACCAGCCGCTGGCTGATGACGGCGCGCAGCACCGAGCCGAGCTGCAGCCGCACCTGCTTCTGCTGGTACGGCGGGAACGCGGAGATGATGCGGTTGATGGTCTCGGTCGCGTCGAGCGTGTGGAGCGTCGACATGACGAGGTGGCCCGTCTCCGCCGCGGCGAGGGCCGTCTCGATGGTCTCGAGGTCGCGCATCTCGCCGACGAGGATCACGTCGGGGTCCTGCCGCAGCGCGCTCTTCAGCGCCTGCCCGAAGCTCATCGTGTCGACGCCGACCTCCCGCTGGTTCACGATCGAGCGCTTGTCGCGGATGAGGAACTCGATCGGATCCTCGATCGTCATCACGTGGCACGTCTCGGTGGCGTTCACGTGATCGACCATCGCGGCGAGCGTCGTCGACTTGCCCGAGCCGGTCGTGCCCGTCACGAGCACGAGCCCGCGCTGCTCGGCGGAGATCTTCTCGAGCACCTTCGGGAGCATGAGCTCCTCGATCGAGCGGATCTTGAACGGGATGACGCGCAGCACGAGGCCGATCGAGCCGCGCTGCTGGAAGACGTTCACGCGGAACCGGCCGAGGCCAGGGATCCCGTAGGCGAGATCGACCTCGTTCGTCTGCTTGAACTTCTCCTTCTGGAAGTCGTTCATGATGCCGAGCCCGACACGCGCCACGTCCTCGGGCGTCAGCCGGCGGCCGTCCTTGAGTGGAACGAGCTGGCCGTCGACCCGGACCATGGGGGGCAGGCCGGCCTTGAGGTGTATGTCGCTCGCGCCGGTGCGCTGCGCCACCTGCAGGATGTCGTTCAGCTCCATCCGCGCAGCGTAGCATCGGCCCTGTGATCCGGCGACGTCGAGGCGCGGGACGCGGCGGTGGGAGGTTGCCGCCGCGGTACGGACCGCGCGCACAAAAGGCGACGGCCGGCACGCGCGTGACGCGGCCGGCCGTTGCAGATGCGATATCGCTGCGCGTCTAGCGCTTCGAGAACTGGAAGCGCTTGCGGGCGCCGGGGCGACCGTACTTCTTGCGTTCGACGGCGCGGGCGTCACGGGTGATGAAGCCGGCCTTCTTGAGGACCGGCCGGTACTCGCCGTTGTAGTCGCAGAGCGCCCGGGTGATGCCGTGGCGGATCGCGCCGGCCTGGCCGGAGAGGCCGCCGCCGTGGACCGTCACGAAGACGTCGAGCTTGCCCATCTGGTCGACCAGCTTGAGCGGCTCGACCAGGATCATCTTCGAGGTCTCGCGGCCGAAGTACTCGTCGAGAGTCCGGTCGTTGATGGTGATGTTTCCGGTGCCGGGCGCGAGGCGCACGCGCGCGACGCTTTCCTTGCGGCGGCCGGTGGAGATCTGGAGCTGAGCCATCGTTCGAGGACCTCTAGTACGCGAGCTTCAGCGGCTCGGGCTTCTGGGCGACGTGCGGGTGGTTGTCGCCCGCGTACACCTTCAGCTTCGTGAACATCGCGCGGCCGAGCGCGTTGCGCGGCAGCATGCGCTTCACCGCCGCCTTGAAGATGTCCTCGGGGTGGCGCGCGCGGACCTTGTTGGCCGGCGTGAGCTTCGCGCCGCCCGGGTGCATGGTGTGGCTGAAGTAGAGCTTGTCCTCTTCCTTCTTGCCGGTGAACCGGGCCTTGCCCGCGTTCACGATCACCACGAAGTCGCCGACGTCCATCGACGGCGTGTAGGTGGGCTTGTGCTTGCCCTTGAGAATCTTCGCGACCTGGCTGGCTGCGCGGCCGACGGTGAGGTCGGCGGCGTCGAGGACCCACCACTTCCGGTCCTTCAGAGCCTCGCCCTTGGTTGCGCTGTGCGTCCTGTTGTTCATTTGGAAATGCCTGAGTTTCCGGAATTTGGAAAGGGGCCTTTTAGATAAGGCGGGGGGGCTTGTCAAGGGCGAGGCCGCAGCCGCTCCGCCAACCGAGCGAGCACCTCGGCCGATCGGGACGACACTTCTGCTGCGGGCGGCGGGACCGTTCCGTCGTCTTCGGCGAAGGAACCGGCGGGCAGGTCCGACAGGAAGCGGCTTGCCACCCGCGCCAGGAGCTTCCCTCGTTTCGCCCGAACCGCGGCGCGCGTCAAGGTGAGTTGCTCGCGGGCCCGCGTGATCCCGACGTACGCGAGGCGCCGCTCCTCGTCGAGATCGCGCGCTTCCCCCTGGATGCCCGAGCAGGGCAGCAGGTCCTCCTCCATCCCGATCAGGAATACCACTGGAAATTCGAGGCCCTTCGCGGCGTGCAGGGTCATGAGGGTCACCCCCTCGGCGCCCTCGCCCTTCGCCTCCTCGTCGCGCGAGTCGAGGGCGAGCCGCGCGAGCCAGGTCGCCAGCGACGGCTTCCGGGTGGTGCGCTGCTCGTACTGCTCGAGCGAGCGCAGCACCCCGTCGATGCCGTCCGCCTTGCGGGCTCCCGCCTCGGCGCTCTTCACCGTCGCGCGGGCGTGCGCGACGAGATCGACCTCCTCGATCAGCCGTCGCGCGGTCGCAGCGATCGCGCCGCCGCGGAACGCGTCGGCGTACCGCCGGATCAGCGCCGCGAACTCCGCCATGCGCTCCCCGGCCCCACGCGGCAGGCCCTCGACGCCCGGAGCCGCCTCGAGCGCCGTGAAGAGCGGCTTCCGGTGCTCGGTGGCCCAGGCGTGGAGCCGCTCCATCGAGGCATCGCCGATGCCGCGCGCGGGGACGTTCACGACGCGCGAGAGCGAGATCTCGTCGTCGGGCGATACGCAGATCTTGAGGTACGCGAGCACGTCGCGCACCTCGGAGCGGTCGAAGAACGCGGCTCCCCCGCGCACGCGGTACGGCGTGCCCTGCTCTCGCAGCGCCTCCTCGATCGCGCGCGACTGCGCGTTGAGGCGGTACAGCACCGCGAAGTCGGACGGCGACCGCCCCTGCGCGCGGCCGCGGGCGATCTCGGACGCGACGAAGCGCGCCTCGTCCTCCTCGTCGTCGAGCTTCACGATCCGCACCGGCTCGCCGGAGCCGCTCGCGGTCCAGAGCTTCTTCGCCTTGCGCTCGGGGTTCTTCGCGATCACGGCGTTGGCGCACGCGAGGATGTGCCCGGTCGAGCGGTAGTTCTGCTCGAGCCGCACCTCCTTCGCGCCGGGGAAGTGCCGCTCGAACCGCAGGATGTTGCGCACCTCGGCGCCGCGCCAGCCGTAGATCGCCTGGTCGTCGTCCCCCACGGCGCACACGTTCCGCCGCTCGCCGGCGAGGAGCTTCAGGAGCTCGAGCTGGCAGCGGTTCGTGTCCTGGTACTCGTCGACGAGGAGGTACTGGAACCGTCGCTGGACCTTCGCGAGCACCTCGGGCGACGTGCGCAGGAGCTCGACCGGGACCGCGATGAGGTCGTCGAAGTCCACCGCGCGCTGCGCGCGGAGCGCCGCCTGGTACCGCGGGAAGACCTCGGCAGCGATGAGATCGTAGTCGTCGCCCTGCCCTTCGGCCTTGGGCGTGATGCGCTTCTTGAGCGCGTTCTTCGCGGCAGAGATGAGCCACAGCACCCGCTTCGGATCGAACGCGCGGTCGTCGATGCTGACCTCGCGCATGCAGCGCTTCACGGTCGCGATCTGATCGGACGCGTCGCAGATCGAGAACCGCCGCGGCAGGCCGGCGGCGCGGTGCTCCTCGCCGAGCAGCCACAGCCCGAAGGAGTGGAAGGTGGAGACGAAGACGTCGCGCCCGAGGGCGCCGGCGACGGAGCCGACCCGCTCCTTCATCTCGCCGGCGGCCTTGTTCGTGAACGTGACCGCGAGGATGGCCTCGGGATCGGCGCGCTGATGGAGGAGGTACGCGATGCGGTGGACGATGACGCGGGTCTTGCCGGAGCCGGCGCCCGCGAGGACCAGGAGAGGGCCCTCGGTCGTCGTCACCGCCTCGCGCTGCGGGGCGTTCAGCGTGGAGAGGTCGAGCACGGGGGGCGCTCTTCTGACACGCGCCGCGCGGACGGGACAAGTCTTGACACGGTGGATGCGCGGGCGGGCGCGTCGCGACGGGATCGGGCCAGCCGGGCACCGCCGTCACAGCAGCACGAGCAGCAGGATCTGCACGAGCAGGATCTTCGACAGCATCGCGATCGGATAGACCGCCGCGTAGCCGACGCTCGGCAGGTCGTTGCCGGTCTGCTCGAGCGCGTACCCGACCACCGCGGCCTGCGTCTGGATCCCCGCGACCATGCCGATGAGGAGCGTCATCGGGATGCCCATCAGCTTGTGTCCGATCCACAGCGCGGCGAGCGCCGAGATGCAGGTGATCGCCGCGCCCGCCGCGAACAGCGCCAGTCCGCCGCTGCCCGTCAGGGTCTTCACGAAGGTGCCGCCCGCGCGGGTGCCGATGCCGGCGAGGAAGAAGACGAGGCCGATCTGGCGCAGCGTCATGTTCGCGGCGTACGGCAGGCTCCAGACGACCGCCCCGGTGCGGCCGATCGTCCCGAGCACCAGCGCGACGACGAGCGGTCCCCCCGCGAACCCGAGCGACACGCGGACGCCGCCCGGCAGCGGGATCGGGATCGCCCCGAGCGCGAGGCCGAGCGCGAGCCCGACCCCGAACGTGAAGAGGTCGATCTCGGTCACGGAGCGGTAGGAGTCGCCGAAGAACGCCGTCAGCTCCGGCATGCGGTCGTGGCGCGCGACGACGCGCACGCGATCGCCGAGCTCGAGCACCATGTCGTCGTTCGGGAGCAGATCGGCGTCCCCTCGCCGCACGCGCGTCACGACCGCCTCGTGTCGCGCGAGGTCGAGATCCCCGAGGCGGCGGCCGGCGACGTCCGGGTTGGAGACGAAGAGGCGGCGCTGATCGTACTCGCGGCGATCCAGGTCGATGTGGTCGTCGCTCTCCTCGCCGAGCTGCGCCGTCACGCGGTCGAGCTCCTCGCCCGTGCCGACCACCGTGACGAGGTCGCCGAGCTGCACCCGCTCGTCCGGATCCGCGAGGACGAAGCGGCCGCCCCGCTTGATGCGGCCGAACTGCACCTGCCAGCCGTACTCGCGCACGAGCTCGCCGAGCGCCGAGCCGGCGATGCGACGCCGCAGGACGTGTACCGTGCGGTTCAGGATCGGCTCGTTCCCGCCGCCGTACTTGCGGAGCTGCCGCGCCTCCGCCGCGTAGTCGACGCGCCACAGGCGCTGGCACAGCGCGATCGCGAGGACGACGCCGACGACGCCGACCGGGTACGCCACGGAGTAGCCGACCACCGGCTCCGCCAGGAGCTGGTCGAGCTGCTCGGGGGGCGCGGCGCGCTTCAGCGTCTCGAGCGCGCCGGCCAGCGCGGGCGTGCTCGTGAGCGCGCCGGAGAGCAGCCCTGCCGCGAGCGCCGCGTCCGTCTTCAAGAGCGCGCTCGCTCCGACCGTGAGGAACGTCCCGAGCAGGACGACGACGACCGCGAGCAGGTTGTACTTCCAGCCTTCGTGCCGCAGCGACGCGACGAACGCGGGGCCGCTGGAGAGCCCGATCGTGTAGACGAACAGCGTGAGGCCCAGCAGGTAGACGATCTCGGGCAGCCTGAGCGCCGGATCCGCCGCGCCGAAGGCGAGTCCCACGAACAGCACGGCGGAGACGCCGAGGCTGATCCCGCGCACCTGGACCTGGCCGAGCGGAAACCCGATCGCGGCGACGAGGAACAGGACCAGGACAGGTTGTTCCGCGAGGGCGTGCACCATTCCGGCGCTGGAGCGTAACGGCCCCGGGGCTCCGCGCCCGCCTGTCGCGATCGACCTGCGCGATCGTCCCTTCGCGATCGCCGTCGCAGTCGCGTCGCGTCGCGGGCCGGCGATGCGCCCGCGTCGAGCGCCGTGCGGGGCCGATGGCGCGAATTACGCGCAGCTGCTATCGCGGAACCGTGCACTGCCTCGCGCTCCCTCTCGTGCTCGCGCTCGCGGCGAGTCCCGTCGCGACGTTCCGTCCGCCGACGGCGCGGCCCGGCGATCCGGTCGTGCTCGAGGTGCGCGGCGCGAGGTCCGAGCCTCGCGGCGAGCTCGCCGGCCGCGCGCTCGAGTTCCACCCGGCGCGTCCGGGGGTGTGGCGCGCGATCGCCGCGCTCCCGCTCGAGCAGCTCGCGGGCCCGATCGACGTGCCGCTGCGGGCGGGCGCGGACGCGCCCGAACCCGCGTGCACGGCGCGGCTCGAGGTGGTGCCGCCGGGGTTCAGGGAGACTCGCCTCGCGGTGCCGCCGCGGTTCGTCGAGCCGCGGCCCGCGGCGGTCGAGGCGCAGGTGGCCGAGGATCGGGCCGCGTTCCTCGCCGCCTTCGCCCAGCCGCCCACGCCGCCGCTGTTCTCGAAGGCGTTCCGCGCGCCCCGCAGCTCCGCCGTCACGGGACGCTTCGGCGACCTCCGGACCTTCAACGGGGAGACGCAGGGACAGCACTACGGCACCGACTTCAAGGGGCGCGTCGGCGATCCGGTGCTCGCGGCGAACGACGGCCGCGTGACCCTCGTGCGCGACGCGTGGACGTCGGGCCTGTCGGTCGTCGTGTTCCACGGCGCCGGCGTCCACTCGGTGTACTTCCACCTCTCGAAGTCGCTCGTGCGGGAGGGCGACGTCGTGAAGCGCGGCCAGCGCATCGGCCGCGTGGGCGCGAGCGGGAGAGCGAGCGGGCCGCACCTCCACTGGGGCGTGCGCATCGGCGATCTGTACGTCGATCCCGAGGCGGTGCTCCGGCTGAAGCTCGGCTCCGGAAGCTGAGGCTCGGGGGCGGACGGCCTCTCGCCCCGCGGATGGCGAAGGCGCGCGCTACGCCGGTGCCGACGTGCGCGACGCGCGCAAGACGTCGAGCATCAACCCGTGGAGCCCAGGGTTCGCCGCGACGATGCCGCCGGTCTCGAAGATGCGGTCGCCGCCGTCGAGGTCCGTCGCGACGCCGCCCGCCTCGCGCACCAGCAGCATGCCGGCGGCGAGATCCCACGGCTTCAGCTTCATCTCCCAGAACCCGTCGAACCGGCCGCACGCGAGGTACGCGAGATCGATCGCGGCGCTGCCGAGCCGCCGGATCGCGCGCGCCTGCGACAGGAAGGCGCCGAAGAAGCGCAGCGGCAGGTCGTGCTCCTCGTGGATGTCGTAGGGGAACCCGGTGCAGAGCAGGCTGCGCATCAGCTCGTGCGCTCGCGACACCGTGATCCGCTCCCCGTTCAGCGTCGCTCCCTCTCCCGCGGCCGCGAGGAACAGCTCGTCCCGGAGGGGATCGAGCGTCGCGGCCGCGAGCAGCCGCCCCGCGCGCTCGACCGCGACGTTCACCGCGAAATGGGGGAGCCCGTGCGCGTAGTTCGTCGTGCCGTCGAGGGGATCGACGATGAAGCGCAGCGCCGCCGGCACGTGCGCCCCGCCCGAGATGCCGGACTCCTCCGCGAGCACCGCGGCGCCCGGGAATCGCTCGTGGATGAAGTCGAGCAGCACGCCCTCGCTCGCGCGATCCGCGTCGGTGACGAGGTCGATGCCGCCCTTGTACTCGATGGTGCGGCTCGCCCCGAAGCGCTCGCGCAGCACCGCACCGCCGCGGCGGGCCGCCTCCGCGCACGCTTCCCTCAGCTCACTCGCTTCCGACACGAGCACCTCCGTCGCCCGAAGGATATACACTCGCGCCCATGCTCAAGGTGATGGCTCTCCTGCGCACGGTGTTCCTCGTGTTCATCGTCGCGTTCACGGTCCGTTCGATGCCCTTCACCGTGGACGTGGCTCGCACGTTCGACGAGCAGTATGCCCGGTACGCGATGGCGGTGGCGCAGCTCCAGCGCGCCTGCTGGTACGCGATCGGCTGGATCGCGCTCGAGACCGCCGTCGGGTGGTGGCTCGCGACGCGGAAGGCGAAGCCGAACGCCGCGTCGGCCGCGGCGGGCGCCGCGTCGACCAGGACCGACGTCCAGCGCTGACGTGCGCCTGCTGCCGAGACGGCTGTGGTCGCAGGCCCGGGCGCGACTGCGCGGCCGGCTTCCGGTCTGGTACTCGCCGTCGTTCCGGCTGCCGCTCACCGGGCTCGAGTCGCGCGTGGGGATGGAGCCCCGCCGCGCCGACTTCGTCTCGTTCTGGCTGCGCGACTGCGGCGCGATCCGCACCAGCGATCTGCGGTCGCCGCGGCCGATCTCGTTCGAGGACCTGGATCGCGTCCACGGGCTCGAGCTGCTCGAATCGCTCGGTCGGCCCGAGGCGCTCGCGCGCATCTACGCC
>DASSQI010000254.1:0-20317 GCA_035702585.1 Anaeromyxobacteraceae bacterium | reverse complement strand
CGGATCGTCGGCCGGCGACGTGCTTATCGTGACGGCGTGACCGAACTCGTCGGCTGGGCCAGCTCGTTCATCCTCGTCGTCACGATCGCGAAGCAGGTGCACAAGCAATGGAGGGAGCACAGCAGCGCCGGCGTGTCGAAGTGGCTCTTCGTCGGCCAGCTCGCCGCGTCGATCGGCTTCACGACGTACAGCGTGCTCGTCCGCAACTGGGTGTTCGTCGTCACGAACGCGCTGATGCTCGTGAACGCGCTCCTGGGGCTCGCGATCGTGGTGCACCACCGCCGCCGCGCGGCGCGGACCGGGGCTGGCGCGCGGCGCCTCGCGTCCGCGTAGCTCCCCGGCGCTCGCGCGCGCCTCCGCCGGCGGCTCCGCTCGCATCCTCGCCGGGCTCTCCCGGATACGTGACCTCGCGCCCCGAGACGACCGCGAAGGGAGTGAGCCGGTGCGGGCGCGGCGTGCCGTGCCCGGTGACGTGTCCGACGACGACGCCACGCGCCCACAGCGCGTCGGCCACGAGCGAGCGGTGGCAGCGCCACGGCACCGCCTCGGCGCACATGATCGCGACGGGTCCTTCCTTCGCGAGCGCCCTGAGCTCGTCGAGGCCCTCGGCGAACTCGGGCGTCAGCATGTGGTCCGCGTAGCCGCGGAAGCTCGCGTTGCGCCACGCGCCGTTGGGCGAGTCCGCGCGCGCGCGGCGCAGCCCTCCGAGCCGCGGCAGGTGCACGTAGCGGATGCCCGCGGCCGCGAGCGCGGGGGCGAGCGCGCTCGCCTCGAACTGCGGGTTGTGGCGCGACCGCGGGATCGTCCGGATGTCGGCGAGCACCCGGACACCGTGGGCGCGCAGGAGCGAGATGAGCTCCTCCACCGGACGCGTCGAGTGTCCGATCGCGAGCACCACCGCCCTCCCCCAGCCGGGCGCGGCGCGCGGCGCGCGGTCGCGCGATCCGGCGTCGGCCTGCCGCGCGTCGCCACGCGCCGGTCGCCGTGCTCCAGCAGCTCGCGAGGTCCTCGGCGGCGTGCTCACGGCGGCGCCGCGAGCTCCTCGGCGGCCCACGGCGCCAGGGGCGACGCATCGAATCGCAGCAGCAGGTCGGCAGGGCCCTCGTACAGCGCGATGCAGCCGGCGTCGCGCAAGGCCTCCGCCGGGAACCCGCCGCAGAGCAGCCCGATCGTGCGGACCCCCGCGCGCGCCGCAGCCGTCGCGTCGTACGGGCTGTCCCCGATCGCGAGCGCGGCCTGCCCTTCGACGCCGAGCTTGTCGAGCGCGGCCTCGAAGACGTCGGGCTCGGGCTTCGACTCCTCGATGTCGTCGGAGGTGACGGCGGCGCTCACGAGCTGTTCGATTCCGACGAGGCGCAGGTTGTGCTCGAGCTCCGCCTTCTTGCACGAGGACGCGAGCGCCACCGCGATGCCCGCGCCGGCGACGCGCTCGAGGAGCTCTCGCGCGCCCGGGAACGGCACCGCCAGCGGCAGGTACTCACGGAGGTAGAGCCCGTTGCGATACTCCTCGAGGTCCGGCCCGAAGCGCTCCTCCTCCTCGGGGCTCAGGAAGACCGGGATGAGCTTGTCGCCGCCCTTGCCGATCTGCGACCGCACCTCGTCGTAGGAAACGGCCACGCCGAAGTGCTCGAACGCCTGCTGCCACGCGGCGGCATGGAGATCGACGGTGTCGATCAGCGTCCCGTCGATGTCGAACAGAGCGGCGCGGATCACGAGCCAAGGTGGGGACGGCGCTCGCGCGAGCGCAACGGCGCGAGGACGACCGCGGGAGGAGGCCGCGAGGCGTGCGGGCGGGCGCTCGTCGTGCCGTCAAGGCAAAGTCGGGGCCGTTGACATGGTCCCGGGATCGGCTCAGATCTTGCCTCATGCTCGAAAGCCTGAAGCCCCGTGCAGGTAAGAGGTGGCCCCGCGGTCAGAAGTTCGGATTGTCCGCGCGAGGCCTCGAGGCGGAGGCCGCGTACCGGAGCGCCATCTGCGACGCGCGTGCGACCGGTCGCGAGGCGCTCGAGAACGCCGAGCGCAACTGGGCGGCTCCGCTCGGCGTCCAGCCGAAGGACGGCGTCGTGCTCGGCGAGCTCCGTTCGGGGCGCCGCAGCATCGCCGACGTCGCTCGCGACCTCGAGTCGTGCGGCGTGTCCGCGGGTGACGTGAAGGCCGTCATCGATCGTCTGTGTGACGCGCAGCTCGTCGAGCCGCAGCCGTCGGCCGCCGTCGCCGCGGCGTAGTTCGCGCTCGCGCTCCCGAGCGCCCAACCGCGACTGCCGCTCCCAGTCCGCCGCCCGCGATCGCTCCCGCCGGGGGGAGAGCCGCCTCCCGACACCGGCGCTACCTTCCCTATGAAGGGTGAGCCGCCCACGGCGGCGGCTCCCCGACGTGGGAGGTCCTCGTGGGAACGCAGTCGCGGTCCGCATCGCCGACGCCGAGCCAGGCCGCGCTGGCGCGCCTCCCGCCGCACCTGCGCCGCTTCGTCGTGGCCCAGGACTACGACGCGTACACCGCGCGCGACCACGCGGTCTGGCGCCACATCCTGAGGCGACTCGTACGACACCTCGCCGGGCGCGCGCACCCGGCGTACCTGCGCGGCCTCGAGGCGACCGGCATCGGCACCGAGCGCATCCCCTCCCTCGACGAGATGAACGTGAAGCTCGCGCGCCTCGGCTGGTCGGCGGTGTGCGTGCGCGGCTTCATCCCGCCGGCGGTGTTCACCGAGCTGCAGTCGATCCGCGTGCTCGCGATCGCCGCCGACGTCCGCACCCACGAGCACATCGAGTACACCCCCGCTCCGGACATCGTCCACGAGAGCGCCGGCCACGCGCCGATCATCGCCGAGCCGGAGTACGCGGCCTTCCTCGAGCGCGCCGGCGAGCTCGGCTTCCGCGCCATCGCGTCGCGCGAGGACGAGGAGGTCTTCGAGGCGATCCGCGGCCTGTCGATCGTGAAGGAGGACCCGGCGGCGTCCGACGCGGAGGTCGCCGCGGCCGAGCAGCGGCTCGCCGACGCGAGCAGCGCCCGGCGGTTCACGTCCGAGTCCACGCGCGCGTCGCGGCTCTACTGGTGGACCGCCGAGTACGGCCTCGTCGGCGACCTCGACGCTCCGAAGATCTACGGCGCCGGGTTGCTCTCCAGCATCGGCGAGAGCGTCCACTGCCTCACCGACGCGGTCGAGAAGCTCCCGCTCACGCTCGCGTGCGCCGATCGGGAGTACGACATCACGCGGATGCAGCCGCAGCTCTTCGTGGCCCGCGAGCTCGGCGAGCTGCCGGGCCTCGTCGACGCGCTGGCCGCGCAGCTCGCCTGGAAGCGCGGCGGTGACTACGGCCTGTCGCGCGCCCTCGAGGCGCGCACGGTGAACCACCTGCGGTTCGAGGACGGGCTCGAGGTCTCGGGCGTGGTCCGCGGCGTCGAGCGCGGCGAGCGCCCCGCGACGAGCTCCATCGAGAGCGCGCTCGCGGTGGTCGGCGGACCGTCGATGCTGTCCCGCGTCGGCCGCGCGCTCGCGGAGCCGTTCGACCTGCCGACAGTCGTCGCGTTCGGAGCACCGCGTCCGTTCGAAGCGGGTCTGCTGGAGCTCGAGCTCGCGAGCGGGCTCGTGCTCTCGGGACGGGTGCGGTCCGGCGTCGCGAGCGCGCTCTGCGAGATGACCGAGCTGCGCGCCCGCATCGGCTCGCGAGAGCTCGCCGTCCCCGATCACGCGCTCGTCGCCGTCGCGGAGGGCCTCTCGTCCGTCGCGGGCGGCGCGGCCGACCCCGGCGCGTGGGATCGCCGGTTCGGCGCGCAGGTGGTCGAGAGCGGCGGCGAGGCGCGCGCGCGGGCCCACAAGGCGGAGGCGCTCCACCCCGCGCTCGCGGCGATGTATCGCGAGGTGCGAGAGCAGCGCGAGTCGGGCCGGATCGATCCCGAGCGGCTCGAGGCGATCGCGGCGCAGGCGCGCGGGTTCGTGGACGACTGGCTGCTGCGGACCGAGGTCGCCGAGCTCCTCACCGGCGAGAGCGGCTTCGCCGAGGCACCGGTGGCGGCGACGTACTGAGCTCTGGTGCCGCGGCGGAGATCGTCGCCGCCGGCCCTGGCGTCCGACCCCGGTCCGCGAGCCGGGTGGGGCGCGCGCGGCGCTTTCTCGGCGCTGCCCTCCGCGGAACGCGGTAAACCCGAGCGGTGCCCCGCACGCTGCTGACGCTCGCCGTCGCCGCGACCCTCGCGCTCCCGCTCGCGGGCTGCAGGCGCGAGCACCCGCGGGCGCGCCGCGCGGCCGTGCAGCTCGAGGAGTGTCAGCTCGCGCACGCGACGATGCCGGGCCGCATCTCGGCCCGCTGCGGCACCGTCGAGGTCCCGGAGGACTGGGAGCGGCAGGACGGCCCGCGCATCCGGATCGCTTTCGCCGTCCTCCGGGCCCAGAGCACGACGCCCGCGAGCGACGCGGTGTTCTTCCTCGCGGGCGGCCCGGGTCAGTCCGCTCGCGCCGAGTTCGTCGGCATCGCGGCCGCGTTCGTGCGCGTCGTGGAGCACCGTGACATCGTCGTCGTCGACCAGCGCGGCACCGGCCGCTCGGCGCCGCTCGAGTGCCCCGCCGACGCGCTCGACGCCCTCGCCGCCGCGCCGCAGGACGACCTGAGCAGGGCGAGGGCGTGCGCCGCAGCGCTGGGCCCGCGAGTCGCCGCCTACGGCACGGACGCCTTCGCTCGCGATCTCGACGCCGTGCGCGCGGCGCTCGGATACGAGCAGGTGGACCTCGTCGGCGCCTCGTACGGCACCCGCGCGGCGTTCGTCTACGCGCGCAGGTTTCCGGAGCGCGTGCGCGCGCTCGTCCTCGACGGAGTCGCCCCGCCGCAGATGCCGATCGGCGGCTTCTTCGCGCGAGACGCGGAGCGGGCGTATGCGCTGCTCGCGAAGCGCTGCGCGGCGGACGTTGCCTGCCGGACGCGCTTCCCCGACCCGCGCGGCGACCTGGGCGCGCTGCTCGCGCAGCTCGAGCGCGCGGCGCCTCGCGTCCGCATCCCCGACCCGATCGGCGGCGGACCCCGGGAGCTCACCGTCAGGCCGGACCTGCTGCGCGGCACGGTCTTCCTCTTGTCGTACCTGCCGGAGACGGCGGCGCTGCTGCCGTCGCTCGTGCTCCGCGCGCGAGACGGCGACGTCGGTCCGCTCGCCGCGCAGGCGCTGCTCGCCGGCGGCGACGTGGCGGCGGGCGTCTCGCGACCGCTCAACTTCTCGGTCCTGTGCAGCGAGGACGTGCCGTTCTTCCCGCCGCCGGGCGACGCGTCCGAGGACGGGAGCTACCTCGGCGGGCAGATGCGCGAGAGCTACGAGCGGGCTTGCGGTGTCTGGCCCCGCCGTCCGGTCGACGCCGCGTGGAAGGCGCCGTTCCGCGGCGACGTCCCCGCGCTGCTGCTCTCGGGCGAGGCCGACCCGGCGACGCCTCCGTCGTGGGGCGAGCTCGCGCTCAGGGGCCTCCCGCGAGGAAGGCACGTCGTGCTGCGCGGCCACGGGCACGGTTCGCTCGTGCGCGGGTGCGTGCCGCAGCTCGTCGCGCGATTCATCGAGACGGCCGACGCCGGCTCGCTCGACGTGAGCTGCGTCGACCGGATCGCGCCCGCTCCACCGTTCCTCGACCTGACGGGACCCTCGCCGTGATCGAGCTCTGGGACCTCCACAAGGCGTTCGGTCCGGTGAAGGCCCTCGACGGCCTCTCGTTCACGGTGCCCGACGGGCGCATCGTCGGCCTGCTCGGCCCGAACGGCGCGGGCAAGACGACCGCGCTGAGGACGCTGTACGGCGTGCTCAGGCCCGACGCCGGCACCGCGCGCGTCGACGGCATCGACCTCTCGAGCCACCGGGAAGCCGCGCTCGAGCGCCTCGGCGCGCTGCCGCACGCGCTCGGGCTGTACCCGAGGCTCACCACCCGCGAGCACCTCCTCTACTTCGGGCGGCTGCACGGGATCGAGGAGAGCGTGCTCGCGGGGCGCGTCGAGCTGCTCGTCGAGGCGCTGGGCCTGCAGGAGGTCGCGGAGCGTCGCACCGGCGGGTTCTCGCAGGGCCAGAAGCTCCGCGTCGCGCTGGCGCGCGCGCTCGTGCACGATCCGCTGAACCTCGTCCTCGACGAGCCCACCGCCGGCCTCGACGTCGCCGGGACGCGGGCGTTCCGCACGCTCTTGCGGCGGCTGCGCGACGAGGGACGCTGCATCCTGTTCTCGTCGCACGTCATGCAGGAGGTCTCCGCGCTGTGCGACGAGGTCGTCGTCATCGCGCGCGGGAAGGTGGTCGCCGCCGGGACGACGGCGGAGCTCAAGGCGAACACCGGCCAGGCCGATCTGGAGGACGCGTTCGTGGCGGCGATCGGCTCCGAGGAGGGCCTCGAGTGAACCGCTTCCGCGCGCTCTTCCAGAAGGAGGTCCGCGAGAACCTGCGCGATCGCCGCGCGATCGCGATGGCGCTCCTGTTCCCGATCATCGGGCCGCTCATCCTCGTCGTGCTGGTCTCCACGGTCGCGCGCACGACGCGGGGCGAGATCGACGCCCCGGTGCCGATCGCGATCGCGGGCGGCGACCGCGCCCCGAACCTCGTCGCGTTCCTGGTGTCGAACGGGGCGCGGGTCTCGGAGGCGCCCGCCGACGTCGAGCGCGCGGTCCGGGAGGGACGCCTGAACGTCGCGCTCGTCATCCCCGCGGAGCACGAGGCGCGCCTCCGCGACGGCCGGCCGGCGCCGGTGCGACTGGTCGTGGACGACTCGCGGCAGTCGGCCCAGCCGCAGGTGATGCGCGCTCGCGCGCTGCTCGAGGGCTGGAGCCGCCAGGTCGGCTCGCTGCGGCTCGTCGCCCGCGGCATCCATCCGTCGGTCCCCGAGGCGCTCGCCGTCGAGACGGTGGACGTCGCGACGCCGGAGAGCCGCGCAGCGGTGCTCCTCGCGGTGATGCCGTACTTCGTCGTCCTCGCGCTGCTCCTCGGCGGGATGTACGTCGCCATCGACGCGACCGCCGGCGAGCGTGAGCGGCAGTCGCTCGAGCCGCTGCTGCTCAACCCCGTGCCGCGATCGCACTTCGTCGCGGCGAAGGTGCTCGCGACGATGACGTTCGCCGGCGCCGCGCTGCTGGAGACGCTCGCGGGGTTCGCGCTGGTCCCGCTGCTGCTCCCGATCTCCACGCTCGGCTTCTCGATGCGGCTCGATCCCGGGGTGCTGCTCCGCGTCGGTCTGCTCGTGCTGCCGCTCCTCGCGCTCGCCGCGTCGCTCCAGGTCCTCGTCGCGGCGCAGGCGCGGTCGTTCAAGGCGGCCCAGGCGAGCCTCTCGCTCATGACGATGCTGCCGGTGCTCCCCGGGATGGTGCTGGCGTTCGCGCCCGCGCCGGACTCGCCCGCGCTGATGCTGGTGCCGACCATGGCCGAGCAGGTGCTCATGCAGCGGCTCATCCGCGGTCAGCCCATCCCGTTCGAGTACCCGATCATCGCCGCTGCGGCGAGCCTCTCGCTCGCGGCGGTCGCGTTCTGGGCCGCGGTGCGGTGGTTCAAGAGCGAGAAGCTGCTGTTCGGGCGCTGACCGGCCTCAGCCCAGCGTCTTCCCGAACCGCAGCGCGGCCGCCGTCACGATCGCCGCGGCGAACACCGCGAGCGCGCCGAGCTGGAACGCGACGTCCACGACGCCGGCTCCCTTGAGCAGCACCGATCGCACGAGCTCGGCGTAGTAGCGCAGCGGGTTCGCGTACGTCACGAGCTGCAGCCACCTCGGCATGCTGTGGATCGGCGTCATGATGCCCGACAGCAGGATCGCGGGGAGCGCGAAGAGGAATCCGCCGAGGAACGACTGCTGCTGCGTCGTGCTCATCGTCGAGATGAGGAGCCCGACCGCGAGCGTGCACAGGAGGTACACGACGGTGCCGGCCGCGAGCGCGACGAAGCTGCCGTGGAGCGGCACCGCGAACACCCAGGAGCCGACGGAGAGCACGAGGAGCACGTCGAACGCGCCGATGACCAGGAACGGCACCATCTTCCCGACGAGGAGCCAGCGCCGCTCGATCGGGGTCACCAGCACCTGCTCGAGGGTACCGACCTCGCGCTCGCGCGCGAGGCCCATGGCGGTCACGATCGTCGTCACGACGACGAGGAGCATCGCCATGATGCCCGGCACGAGGTAGGGCGAGGTCTCGAGGGACGCGTTGTAGAGGACGCGCGGGACCACCTCGATTCGCGGCGGCACGGCGCCGCTGCGCGCGGCGCGCTCGCGTGACATGCGCTGCGCCTCCTCGCCGAAGAACCGCGACGCGGCGGCGGCGGCGACGGACGAGCGGTTCGGGTCGGTCCCGTCGACGAGGATCTGGACCCGCGCCGCGCGCCCCGCCTCGAGATCGGCCGACAGCCGCGGCGGCACGACGATGGCGGCCGCGGCGCGACCCTCGTCGAGCATGCGCTCCGCGTCGGCCGCGCTGGGCGCGGTCCCGGCGCGCGACAGGGTGCCGTCGGCGAGCACGCGGCGAACGAGCTCGCGGCTCGCGGTGGTGCGGTCGCCGTCCACCACGACGGTGGGCACGTCGTCCACGTCGAGGTCCACGGCGGCGCCGAACAGGAGCGTCTGGATGAGCGGCGCCGCGACGAGCATGAAGACGATCCGCTTGTCGCGGACGGTCTGCAGGACCTCCTTGCGCACCACCGCCGTGAGCTGCACGCGCCAGCGCCGGCTCACGCGACCCTCCGCCGGAATCTCGCGGTCGCGAGGGCGAGGGCGACGGCCGCGAAGGCCGCGAGCCCGACGAGATCGGGCCAGAGCGTCGCGAGGCCGTTCCCCTTGAGGAGGATGCCGCGCAGCGCATGGACGAGGTAGCGGGCCGGGATCACGTACGACATCGCCCGGAGCGCCCAGGGCATGTTCTCGATCGGGAAGATCATCCCCGACAGCAGGACGGAGGGCAGCAGCGACGAGAGCGTCGCGGCCTGCGTCGCGACGAGCTGGTTGCGCGTCACGACGGAGATGAGCAGCCCCTGCCCCAGCATGCCGACCAGGAAGGTGCCGCCGAGGACGAACACGAGGAGGACGCTGCCGCGGACCGGCACGTCGAAGATGGCGGTCCCGACGGCGAGCACGAGCAGGAGCTGGACGAACCCGAGCGCGAGGTACGGCAAGAGCTTGCCGAGGACGATCTCGAGCCTGCCGACCGGCGACGCGAAGAGCTGCTCCATCGAGCCGCGCTCCCACTCTCCGGCGACGGTGAGCGCGGTCAGCATCACCGCGCCGATCGCGAGCAGGTACGCCGCGAGCCCGGGGACGAGGAAGATCGCCGAGCGCTCGGTCGGGTTGTAGCGCGTCCAGACGCGCGCCTCGAGCGGCGGGCGGGCCGGCCCGAGCGTCCGGCGCGCGAGGTCGAGCGAGGTCGCGCGCGCGATCGCGTCGGCCTTGCCGAGGATCCGGACGGCGGTCGCCGCGTCGCCGCCGTCGACGAGGAGCTGGGCGCGGCCGCTCTCGCCGCGCGCGAGCCGCTCGGCGTACCGGCGCGGCACGACGAGCGCCGCGAGCGCCTCGTTGCGCCGGAACAGCGGCTCGACCTGCGACACGTCGACGTCCGCCACCTCGACGAACTCGTGCCCGGCGGTGAACGCGCGCGCGAGCTCGCGCGACTCGGCGGTCCGGTCGTCGTCCACGATCGCGAGCGGCACGCGCTCGACGTCCATCGAGACGCCGTAGCCGAAGAGGACGAGCAGGAGCACGGGCATGCCGAGCGCGAGCCACACGGTCCGAGGATCGCGGCGCACGTGCACCGTCTCCTTCGCCGCCATCGCGCCGGTCCGCACGAGGAAGCGCGACGCCCGGGTCACGGCTTCGCCTCCGGGGCCGTGGAGCTGCCGACCACCGCGAGGAAGACGTCCTCGAGCGACGGCGCCGACGGCTCGACGCGCACGTCGGCGGCGCCCCTCGCGGCGAGGAACTCCTTCACGCGCGCGGCGCTCCACGTCGCGCGATCGACGCGCAGGTGCAGCCCCGCGCCGAACGGCTCGACGGCGACGACGCCTCGCTCCTGCGCCATCGCGCGGGCGCCCTCCGCGAGCGCGCGGCCGCGCACGGCGAGCACCTGCTCCGGCACCCACGTCGCCTTCAGCGCGGCCGGCGTGTCGAGCGCGACGAGCCGCCCGTCGACCATGAGGCCGATCCGCCGGCAGTGCTCCGCCTCGTCGAGGTAGTGCGTCGTGACGAAGACGGTCGTGCCCTCCGACGCGAGGCGGCGGATCAGCGTCCAGAACTCGCGGCGCGCGATCGGATCGACGCCCGCGGTGGGCTCGTCGAGGAACAGGATCTCCGGGCGATGCAGGATCGCGCACGCGAGCGCGAGGCGCTGTCGCGTCCCGCCGGGGAGCGCGCCGGTCACCTCGGCGTCGTGGCCGGCGAGGCCCACGACCTCGAGCACCTCGGCGGCGCGCGCGGCGAGCGCCGCGCCCTCGAGCCCGTACGCTCCGCCGAAGAAGAGCAGGTTCTCGCGCACGGGCAGGTCGAGGTACAGCGAGAACTTCTGGCTCATGTAGCCGATGGCGCGCTTCACCTGCTCGGGCGCGGTCCGCACGTCGTGACCGGCGACGCGCGCCTCGCCGGCCGACGGCGCGAGGAGGCCGATGAGCATCCGGATCGTGGTGCTCTTGCCGGCGCCGTTCGCGCCGAGGTAGCCGAAGATCTCGCCGCGCTCGACCGAGAAGGACACGCGGTCGACCGCCACGAACCGGCCGAACCGGCGCGTCAGGTCGACGGTCTCGATCGCGGCGCCGTTCACGTCGCGGCTCCGACGCGCGCGAGGAACAGCTCCTCGAAGCTCGAGAGCCCTGCCTCGCGGAGCAGATCGACCGGGTTGCCCGAGAGCCGCAGCCGGCCCTCGTGGATGAGCCCGACGCGATCGCACCGCTCGGCCTCGTCCATGTACGGCGTCGAGACGAGGACCGCCATCCCGCCGTGGACGAACTCGTGCAGCAGCGCCCAGAGCTCGCGCCGGCTCACGGGATCGACGCCGTTCGTGGGCTCGTCGAGGAGCAGGACGCGAGGCTCGTGGAGCAGCGCGCACGCGAGCGCGAGCTTCTTGTACATGCCGCCCGAGAGCGCGTCGGCGCGGCGCGCCTCGAACCTGTCGAGGCGGGTGATCGCGAGGAGCCGCTCGCGCCGCCGCCGGAACACGTCGCCCGGGAGACAGTACAGCCGCCCGAAGAAGCGCAGGTTCTCGGCGACGGTGAGGTCGCGGTAGAGGCTGAACTGCTGAGGCATGAGCCCGACCGCCTCGCGCACTGCTGCGCCGCCCGTCGCGGGATCGTGGCCGAGCACCCGCGCCTCGCCGGCGTCGAGATCGATGAGGCCCGTCAGGGCGCGGATCGCGGTCGTCTTGCCGGCGCCGTCGGCGCCGACGAGGCCGAACAGCTCGCCCGCCGCGACCGAGAAGCTGAGGCCGTCGAGCGCGACGCGATCACCGAAGCGCCGGACCATGCCGCTGGCCACGAGCGCCGGATCTTCGGGGACGCCGACCGCCGGCACTCAGCGCTCTCCGGACCCGAGGTGCACCTGCACCGGCATGCCGGGGCGGAGCTTCCCCTCCCGGTTCGGGATCAGGACCTCGATCGGGTAGACCAGCCGGTCGCGGTCGCTCCGCGTCTGGATGTTGCGCGGCGTGAACTCCGCACGCGTCGACACGGTGAGGACGCGCCCCTGGAACCGCTCTCCGGGCCAGGCGTCCGCGACCACCTCGGCCGCTGCCCCCGCGTGCACCGCCGCGAGCTCGGCGTTGGGGAGGTAGAAGATCGCCTTCACGTCGGAGAGGTCCACCAGCGTGGCGAGCGTGCCGCCCACCGGCACCAGCTCGCCCGGCTCGTGCGGCAGGTCCTCCAGGATGGCGTCGCGCGGCGCCACCACGCGGCACTCGTCGACGAGGATCCGGGCGCGGTCGCGACCGGCCTCCGCCGCCGCCACCTGCGCCGCCCCCGCGGTGACTCGCGCCTCCGCCGCCGCGATCGACGACCGCGCCGCCGCCGCCTGGTCCGCGCTCGCGGCCGCCTGCGCGGACGCCGCCGAGGCCTGGTGCGCGAGCGACGCCGCGCGAGAGGTCGCCTCGTCCCGCGCCGCCTCGGCCGCCGCGTCGGCCATCTTCTCGAACCGCTCCGCCGTGCGTCGCGCGAGGTCGCGCTGCGCCGCGAGCGACTCCGCCTGCGCGCGCGACGCGCGACTCTGGGAGGCCGCGGCGTCCTGGCTTCGGCGGGTCGCGCCAGCCGACGCGCGCGCAGCCTCGAGCTCGGCGCGAGCAGCCGCGACGCGCGCCTCCGCGTCGGCGAGCTGCGCCTCGGGGTCGGCGCAGTCGAGCGTGAGCAGGAGCGCGCCCTTCGCGACCGGCTCGCCCTCGCGCGCGTGCCACGCGACGACGCGGGCGGCGATCCGCGCCGAGACGCTCACCTCGATGCCCTCGATCTCGCCGGATCCGCCGGCCGGCCCAGACTCGGCCGCGGCTTGCCGCCGGATGCGCACGACGAGCAGCGCCGTGAGCACGAGCACCAGCGCGACGAGTCCGATGGCGAGGCGCCGCATTCAGGCTCCGTTCCGCCGAAGCCGGCGCGGCATCGCGCCGCGGCGTCCCGACGACGCGCGATCGTACCGCCAAACCCGCGCGCGCCGGGGAACTTCGACGATCGCGGTTCAGAGGTTCGCGAGGAGCCGCTCGTGCGCCTCGTCCTGGCGCGCGAGCTCCCGGAAGAACGAGGAGATCGCCTCCGGCGCGCCCGCGACGAGGAACTGAGCGTGCAGCGTCACGCAGCGCTTCTCCATCTCGACGACGCGCGCCCTGATCTGCCCGAGATCGGTGCCCCACGCGCCGCCCTCGATGGCGCGGACCATCGCCTCGATCTCGACGACCAGCTCTCGTGGATCGGGCGCGCCGTCGAACAGCGCAGCGTCCCGGAACAACCCCGAGTCGTTCCGGTACTGGGCTGCGAGGAGGCGCACGCGCGAGGCGTGCTGGATCTCCTCCTCGTGCAGCTTGCGGAAGAGCGCGCGCACCGGCTCCCTCGACGCGAAGCGCTCCGCGAGCAGGCGGTACATCTCGGCGGCGAGCAGCTCGACTCGCTCGGACGCGGCGAAGAGCGCGTGGACGGACATGCGGCGCCGAACGTAGTCCGGCGCGCACGCGGTAAACAAATGGTCAGACGACGAAGGCGCTCAGACCTGTGACCCACAGGCGCGGCACCTGCGCGCCGCGATGGGAATCGGATCCAGGCACTCCGGACAGGTCCTCGTCGTCGCAGCGGCCGGCGCGGGCTGATTGCGCTCCAGGATCGCCTTCGTCACGAAGTAGACGACGGCCGCCACGATGATGAAGTCGAGGATGCGCCCGAGCAGGTCGCCGTACTTGATGGCGTTGCTCCCGGACAGGACGAGCTGCGCGTTGCGCCACTCGCCGCCCGGCAGGATGACGCCGACGATCGGCATGATGACGTCGTCGACGATGCCCGAGACGACCCTCCCCATCGCGCCGCCGATGACGACGCCGATGGCGAGCGCGAGGGCGTTCTGCTTCAGCAGGAACTCGCGGAAGCCCGCCAGGTGCGTTTGCGCCGCCTTGGAGCCTGGAATGGCGATATCGGCCATGGTTCGTTCCCTCCCTGCCTCCGAATACACCTCGGGAGCCCCGACGTGGCATTCAACGCTGTCGTGCACCCTCCTTGGGGTCGGTCTATGTTGCGGCGCGGAGGAAGCCTCGACCATGCCAATGGGCACGTTCCGCGTCCCGCAGCCCACGAACGAGCCGGTGCTCGCGTACGCCCCCGGCTCTCCCGAGAAGAAGGCGCTCAAGGCGCGCCTCGCCGAGCTCTCCGCGACCGAGATCGAGATCCCGCTCGTCATCGGCGGCGAGGAGGTCCGGACGGGTCGCGTCGCGGAGGTGCGAATCCCGCACCGGCACCGGCACGTGATCGCGCGGTTCCACCAGGCCGGCCCCGCCGAGGTCGCGCGGGCGATCGCGGCGGCGCGGGAGGCGCGGCGCGAGTGGGGCTCGCTCGAGCCTGCGCAACGTGCGGCGGTGCTGCTGAAGGCGGCGGAGCTCCTCGCCGGGCCGTGGCGCGCCACGCTGAACGCCGCGACGATGCTCGGCCAGTCGAAGACGCCCTACCAGGCGGAGATCGACGCCGCCTGCGAGATCGTCGACTTCTGGCGGTTCAATCCGTGGTTCGCGCAGCGCCTCTACGAGGACCAGCCGCTCTCGCCGGCGGGCAACTGGAACCAGCTCGAGCTGCGGCCGCTCGAAGGCTTCGTCTTCGCGGTGACGCCGTTCAACTTCACGTCGATCGCCGCGAACCTGCCGACCTCGCCGGCGCTCATGGGCAACGCCGTCCTGTGGAAGCCGGCGTCGAGCGCCGTCTACTCGGCCTGGCACGTGATGGAGCTGCTCCGGGCGGCGGGACTGCCGCCCGGCGTCGTGAACTTCGTGCCGGGCCCTGGCGGCGCGGTGGGCGACGCGGCGCTCGCGAGCGCGGAGCTCGCGGGGCTGCACTTCACCGGCAGCACCGCGACGTTCAACTCCATGTACCGCACCATCGCGGAGAACCTGCCGCGCTACCGCGGCTACCCGCGCATCGTCGGCGAGACGGGCGGGAAGGACTTCGTCTTCGCGCACCCGTCGGCCGACGTGGACGCGCTCGCGGTGGCGCTCGTCCGCGGCGCGTTCGAGTACCAGGGGCAGAAGTGCTCGGCGGCGTCGCGCGCGTACGTGCCGGAGAGCCTCTGGCCGCGCGTGAAGGATCGGGTCCTCGCGCACATGGCGTCGATCCGGATGGGCGATCCCGCCGAGGACTTCACGACGTTCATGGGCGCCGTGATCGACCGGGGAGCGTTCGACAGGATCGAGGGGTTCCTCCAGGCCGCGAACGCCGGGGGCGAGTACGAGGTGCTCGCGGGAGGGCGCTGCGACGCCGAGACGGGGTGGTTCGTGGAGCCCACGCTCGTCCGCACGACGAACCCGCGCGCGCGCCTCATGGAGGAGGAGATCTTCGGGCCGGTGCTCACCGTGTTCGTCTACCCGGACGCTCGCTACGACGAGGCGGTGGCGCTGTGCGACTCGACGTCGCCATACGGCCTCACCGGTGCGGTGTTCGCGCAGGACCGCGCCGCGATCGCGCAGCTCTCGACCACGCTCCGCGACGCAGCGGGCAACTTCTACGTGAACGACAAGCCCACCGGGGCGGTCGTCGGCCAGCAGCCGTTCGGCGGCGCGCGGCAGAGCGGCACGAACGACAAGGCCGGGTCGATGTTCAACCTCGTGCGCTGGGTGTCGCCGCGCGCGATCAAGGAGAACTTCGTCCCGGCGAGGTCGATCGGGTACCCGCACATGTCGGAGCCCTAGGCGCGCGCGCGGAGCGGGAGCTCGATCCGGACCAGCGTGCCCTCGCCGGCGCGGCTCTCGACCGCGATGTTCCCGCCGTGCGCCTCCGCGATCCGCTTCGCGAGCGCGAGGCCGAGGCCGGTCCCGCCCGAGCCGCGTCCGCGGCTCCGGTCGGTGCGGAAGAAGGGCGTGAACAGCCGCGGCACGTCCGCCGCGTCGATGCCGATGCCGCGGTCGCGCACCTCGAGCGCGACGATCCCTCCGCGGAAGCGCGCGGACAGGGTGACCGGGGCGGGAGCGTCGGAGTACTTCGCCGCGTTCTCGAGCAGGTTGTCGAGGGCGCGCCGGAGCAGCATCGGATCTGCGTCCAGCGCCGGCGGCTCGCCCTCGACCTCGACGCGCAGCTCGCGATCCGGGTGCGCCGCGCGGAACCGCTCGGCCGCCACGTCGACGAGATCCCGGGGCGACACGGTCGCGCGCTGCAGCGGCTCCGTCCCCGCCGCGGCGCCCAGCTCGAGCCGCGACGCCGTCAGCACGTCGTCCACCAGCCGCTCGACCTCCGCCACGTCGAGGCCCATGCCGGCGAGGTGATGCCGCGCCTTCGCCAGGTCGCCCTCCGCCGCGAGCTCGAGCGCGATGCGGATGCGTGCGAGCGGCGTGCGCAGCTCGTGCGAGACGTTCGCGAGCAGCTCCTTCTCGGCGCGGACCTGCCGCTCGAGGCGATCGGCCATCTCGTCGAAGGCGCGCGAGAGCTCACCCACCTCCCCGGGCGCGGTCACTCGCGCTCGCACCGAGAGGTCGCCGCGTCCGAACGCCCGGACGGCGCTCGTGAGCCGCTCGACCGGGTTGGCGATGCCGCGCGCGAGCGGGATCGAGGCGAGCGCGAGCGCGACGAGCACCGCGCCGCCGAGGAGTCCCAGCCGCAGGAACGAGAACGGCGGCGGGCCGCCCGAGAAGACGAGGAACGCCGGAGGGGAGCCGCCGAGCGGGACCACGCCGATCCGCGGAGGGCCCGCGTGGAAGATCCTGAACGGCCGGTCGCGATCGCGCGGACGGTCGGGATCGCGGCCTCGCCCGCGGCCGAAGCGCGCCTCGCCCGGGGGCGGGAGCGGGGGATCGACGCTGGTCGCGAGCACCGTTCCCTCCGACCAGACCGTGCCGCCGATGCCGAAGGCGTCGCGAGCGCGCTGCAGCTCCGCGCCGAGTCGCGCGGGATCGTCGCGCACCTCGGCGAGCCGCGCCGCGGTCCAGCGCGCCACGCGGCCGGGCGCCTCGGCGGGCCACGTGTGCCTCATCACGGCGCCGATGGCCCCGAGGACGAGCGCCACGACGACGAGGAGCAGCAGGCCGTGCAGGTAGATGCGCCAGAAGAGCCGGCCGCGGGGACCGCTGGGCGCCGGCTGGCTCACGTGAGCCCCTCGGCGGCGAGGACGTAGCCGGCGCCGCGCACCGTCTTGATGATGTGCGGGCGCTTCGGGTCGTCGCCGAGCTTCTGGCGAAGGTGGGAGACGTGCACGTCGATGGACCTGTCGAACGCGTCCTCGGCGCTCCCGCGCGCCAGCTCCATGAGCTGCTCGCGTGACAGCACGCGGCCGGCGCGCTCCGCGAGCGCGAGCAGGAGCGAGAACTCGTAGCCGGTGAGGAGGACGTCGCGACCGGCGAGCGTGGCGCGCCGGGCGCCGGGGTCCACCACCAGCTCGCCCACCGTGACGACCTTCACCCGCGGACCCGCGAGGCCGCGCGCGCGGCGGACGACCGCGCGGATGCGCGCCAGCAGCTCGCGAGGCGCGAAGGGCTTCGCGAGGTAATCGTCGGCGCCGAGCTCGAGGCCCATCACCCGATCGGCCTCCTCTCCGCGGGCGGTGAGCACGACGATCGGCACGTCGCTGCGGGCGCGGAGCTCGCGGCAGACGGTGAGGCCGTCCTTCTCCGGGAGCATCAGGTCCAGCAGGATGACGTCCCACCGGCGACGGAGCGCCTCGGCGAGGCCGGTGCGGCCGTCGCCGACCACCTCGACGACCACGCCGTGACCCTGCAGGTACTCGCGCGTGAGCGCGGCCAGCCGCGCGTCGTCCTCGACGAGCAGCGCCGTCAGCACCGGATCGGTGGACACGGCGGGGATCATAGTGCGGACCTCGCGACGCGGGGCACGGAACCGGCCAGGGAAGCCGGCTCGCGTACCCCGCGGCGCTCCACGTCACTGTTGCTGCTGCTGCGGAGCGTCCGCGGGCGGTCCGCGGCGCTCCATCCGCTCCATGTGGCGTCGCATCTTCTTCGCGACCTTCGCGCGCTGGTCGGGCGTGAGGATGCCCTGCACCTTGACCATCGCGTCCGCGACCTCGTGGCCGAACGCCTTCATCTGCTCGGCCTTCGCGTCCACGTGCGCGACGAGCTGGGCGCGATCGAGCTTGCCCGCCTCCCACTGGGCGACGAGCTGCTCGCGCTCGCCCTTGCGATCGGCGTGGAGCGCCTTCGCCTTCTCGCGCAGCTGCGCGGCGATCGCGCCGATCTGCTCGCGCTGCTGCGGCGTCGCGTCGACGTCGTCGAGCATGTCGTCGATGCGCGCGCCGAAGAACGCCTCGGGACCGCCGCGGCCGTGCATGCCGCCCGGCCCGCCACGGAACGCCGCCAGCGCCACGATGCCGCCGAGCCCCACGAGGCCGATCCCGATCCTGCTGAACCACGTTCGCCTTTGCATACCGCTCCTCTCCCGCGTCTCCTTCGCCGTGCGCCGGGACGGGGCACGTCATCCGCGAGTCGATGACGTGAGGGTGCGGCCGGGTCTTGGCCGGCGCTTGTCCGGATCGTGAAGAACGGTTAAGGGCTCGACTCTGCATGAGCCTCGTCTCCGCCAGCGACCTCTCTCTCGCCTACGGCGAGAAGATCCTCTTCGAGGACGCGAGCTTCACGGTCGGCCCCCACGACCGCGTCGGGCTGGTGGGCGCGAACGGCACCGGCAAGTCCTCGCTCCTGCGCATCCTCTCGGGCGCCGCGCAGGCGGACTCGGGCGGGCTCACGTGGCGCCGCGGTGCCCGCGCCGGGTACCTGCCGCAGGACGTCGCGGAGCTCCCCGACGTCCCGCTCACGGAGTACGTGCTCTCCTCGGTGCCCGGCCGCGCGGAGCTGGAGGGGCGCCTCGGCGCCGCCGAGAGCGCGCTCGCGGACTCGCGCGACACGGACGAGCAGCTCGAGCTGTCGCAGGCGCTCGCCGAGCTGCACGAGGAGCTGGACACGTTCGAGGAGCGCTTCGGGCGTCACCGCGCGGAGCGGATCCTGCGCGGCCTCGGGTTCTCGACGGCGGATCTCGAGCGCCGCACGCGCACGTTCTCGGGCGGCTGGAAGATGCGCGCCGCCCTCGCGGGCCTGCTGCTCTCCGACCCGGACCTGCTGCTCCTCGACGAGCCCACGAACCACCTCGACGTGCCGACGCTCGCCTGGTTCGACGGGTTCCTGCGCAGCTCGACGAAGGCGCTCGTCCTCATCAGCCACGATCGCGACTTCCTGAACCGCCAGGTCGGGCGCGTGCTCGCGCTCGAGCCCGAGGGGCTGCGCGGCTACGTCGGGAACTACGACGAGTACCGCCGGCAGCGCGCGCTCGAGGAGGAGCAGCTGCTCGCGCGCGCGCGCAAGGTGGAGGCGCGGCGCGCCGAGCTCGAGTCGTTCATCGAGCGGTTCGGCGCCAAGGCGACGAAGGCGCGGCAGGCGCAGAGCCGCAAGAAGATGCTCGAGCGCCTCGAGGACGTCGTCGTGCGTGCGGAGCGGCCGACGGTCCACTTCCGCTTCGCCGACGCGCCGCGCTCCGGCCGCGAGGTGCTGAGGCTCGACCAGGTCTCCCGCGCGTTCGGCGAGAAGCGCGTGTACCGCGACGCGACCGCGACGGTCCTGCGCGGCGACCGCGTCGCCGTCATCGGCCCCAACGGCGCGGGCAAGTCCACGCTGCTCAAGCTCGTGGCCGGCGAGCTGCGACCGGACGGCGGGTCCGTCGAGCTCGGACACGCGGTGGTCGCGGGGTACTACGCGCAGCACCACTTCGAGCGCGGAGAGTACGACACGGACGGCACGCGACCGTTCGGCGCGCTCGACCCGCGCCGCACGGTCCTGGAGACGCTGTGGGAGCTGGTGCCCGACCAGGGAGAGGCGTACGTCCGCGGCGTCGCGGGCGCGTTCCTCTTCTCCGGCGACGAGGTCGAGAAGCCGATCGGCGTCCTCTCCGGCGGAGAGCGGGCGCGCGTCGCGCTCGCGCGCATCCTGCTCGTCCCCGCCAACCTGCTGCTGCTCGACGAGCCGACGAACCACCTCGACATCGCGTCGTCGGAGGCGCTCATCGACGCGCTCCGCGGCTACGGCGGGGCGATGCTGTTCGTCTCGCACAACCGCAGCTTCGTGAACCAGCTCGCGACCCGCATCTGGGAGGTGAAGGACGGGACCGTCGAGGAGTTCCCGGGCAACCTCGCCGACTGGGAGTGGCACCAGCGCGAGCTCGCCGGCGGAGACGGGGCCGGGCGGCCGGCTGCGGCGTCGGCACCTCGGGCCGAGGCTGCGACTGCGGCGCCCACCTCGGAGCGAGAGCGCAGGCGCCTCGAGGCCGAGGCGCGCAACGCGCGGAACGCGCGGGAGCGGCCGCTGCGGGACGAGATCGCCCGCGTCGAGGCGCGGATCGCCGAGCTGGAGAAGGCGCAGGCCGACGCGGAGGCGGCGCTCGCGGATCCCGCGCTCTACGCGGACTTCGCGCGGGCGCGGCCGCACGTCGACGCGCTCGCGGCTGCGAAGGCGGCGCTCCCGGCGCTGTACGAGCAGTGGGAGGCGGCGCACGAGAGGCTGGAGGCGCTTTCTTCCTGAGCGCCTCCGACCCGCGCGATCGTGCGCCGGCAAATCAGGGAAGGACGGTCTCGCCGTACATCAAGTACCGATCGACACCCTTCGCCGCGCGGCGGCCCTCGTTGATCGCCCACACGACGAGCGACTGCCCGCGCGAGCAGTCGCCCGCGGCGAACACCCCGGGCACGCTC
>DASSQI010000253.1:0-13537 GCA_035702585.1 Anaeromyxobacteraceae bacterium | reverse complement strand
GGTCGGGCCCGAACGCCTCGAGCCGCGCGACGGTGCGGGACGCGGGCCCGGAGACCTCGATCCGCTCGACGCGGTGGCCGAGCCGCTCGATCGACGACGCGAGCGCGTCCACCGTCTCGCGCGTGTCGAACTCGGCCTCCTCCTCGGAGTCGGAGAGCCGCAGGTTGTGGGTCAGCGCGATGCGCATGTCAGGCCGCGTCCCGGGCCGAGCTGCTGCTGACCGCGGCGCTCGAGCCCGCGGACGGCGGAGCGGCGGCCCCGAGGCCGCTCGCCGGTATCTCGCCCTTCGCCATCACCTTCGCGTCCACGACCTGCGTGTCGGCGAAGACGTCGCCGATGCGCAGCCCCAGCCGGTCGGTCCAGACCATGTAGCTCTCGAAGGCGACGATGGGGATGCCCGCCAGCACGAGCACGATCCACAGCACCGGCACGCCGTAGAAGACGGCCACCAGCGCGAACGGCGCGTTGCGCAGCGCCGACTCGCGGTAGCCGGCGGGCCAGCCCCGCGCGCCGGGGCGATCGGGGACCACCACCGCGCGCACGCCGAAGAGCCGCTTCCCGATCGACTGTCCGTTCACGAGGCCGTCGGCGACGAGCAGGTACACCGCCGCGAACACCGGCCCGAGCGTCGGCGAGGCGACGACCACGCTCATCGCGAGGAGCAGGTCGAGCGCGCGCGCGAGGCCGCGCAGGGTGAGGTCCGCCTTCGGGTACGGCGACCCGTGCTTGCGGACCTCGCGCAATCAGCCGCGGCCGGGGCTTTCGCCCTCGGCCCCCCTCGACCGCGTGAAGAAGACGAAGGCCATCGAGGGCCGGTGCGAGCCGTCGCGCATGACGAAGTGGATGGACTCGAAGCCCCAGCCTTCCTCGGCGCGCGCGTTGAGGAGTCGCTGGAGCGTCTCGTCGCTCACGGGCGAGACCTCGTCCACCTGGTATCGCGGCGCCGGCGAGCTCACCGTCGTCGGCCGGTCAGCAGCCCGGCGGCGTCCTTCGCGCAGTAGGTGAGGACCAGGTCGGCGCCGGCGCGGCGGCAGCACAGCAAGGTCTCGAGGACCACCCGCTCCTCGTCGATCCAGCCGCGCTCGGCCGCCGCCTTGATCATCGCGTACTCGCCGGACACGTGGTACGCGGCGACCGGCAGGTCGAAGCGATCCTTCACCATCCGGACGATGTCGAGGTACGGCACGGCCGGCTTCACCATGACCATGTCGGCGCCCTCGGCCACGTCGAGCGCCACCTCGCGCATGGCCTCCCGCGAGTTCGCGGGGTCCATCTGGTAGCCCTTGCGGTCCTTGGGGATCCCGGCGCCCTCGCGCGGCGCGCTCTCGGCGGCGTCGCGGAACGGCCCGTAGAACGCGCCCGCGAACTTCGCGGCGTACGAGAGCACCGGCACGTCGCCGTAGCCGCTCTCGTCGAGCGCGCGGCGGATCGCGGCGACGCGGCCGTCCATCATGTCGCTCGGCGCGACGATGTCCGCGCCCGCCTTCGCGTGCGCGACGGCCTCCTTCGCCAGCAGCGGCAGCGTCGCGTCGTTGTCGACTCCGAGGTCCTGGCCGGCGCCGCCCGCGCGCGGCGCCTTCAGGATCCCGCAGTGGCCGTGGTCGGTGTACTCGCACATGCAGACGTCGGTCATGACGACCATGCCCGGCACGCGCTCCTTGAGCGCGCGGATCGCCCGCGGCACGACGCCGTTCTCGTCCCACGCGCCGGTCCCCTCGGCGTCCTTGTGCTCGGGGATGCCGAAGAGGATGACCGACCGCACGCCAGCGTCGTAGCCCGCCTGCGCCTCGGCGACGAGCTCGTCGACCGACAGCTGGAACACGCCCGGCATGCTCTTCACCGGGTTCCGGACGCGCTCTCCGGGGAGGACGAACAGCGGCCAGACGAGGTCGTCGGGGGCGAGGGTGTTCTCGCGCACGAGCGCGCGCAGCGCCTCCGTGCGGCGCATGCGGCGCGGGCGTTCCTGGGGAAATGGCATGGGCCGGGAGTCTAGTCGAAACGGGGGGTTTGAACAGGCGGACGAGCGCCCGCGCGAGGGTCGCCACGCCCGGGCCGGTCCGCGCCGCAGGTCACTCGACGACCTTCTCGTGCACGATTCGCATCGCGAGGCCCGTCGCCAGCTTCGGATAGAAGAACGTGCTCTTCTGCGGCATCGTGTCACCCGACTCGGCCACCGCGGCGACCTGCCACATCGGCGTCGGGTTCACGAGGAAACCGAGCTGGTACTCGCCGGAGAGCGTCCGGTTCACGACCTCGCCGGCGTCCATCTCGTACCTCAGGTTCTCCTCTCGCTCCTGCGCCTGCGGTGACAGGCCGAGCAGGTGCTGCAGGACGATCGCGTGCAGCGCGGTGACGTCGAGGTCGCGCACCGTGACGTTCTCCGGGAGTGACACGCGAGAGAAGTCGGCGTCGTCGCGCGCGGTGAGGATGCGGCCCTTCTTGTCCTCGGCGGACACCATGAGGAACGTCGTCGATTTCCCGCAGTGGTCCGCGAGCTTGGAGACGGCCCAGGCGCGCCCCGCCGGCCGGCGGAGGTCCTCGAGCAGGGTCTCGACCTCGAAGTACTGCTGGAGCTGCTCCAGGAACGCAGCGAGCTTGAACCCTTGCAGCCCGAAGACGAGGCGATGCGTCGGGAAGATGACGAGCCCGGGATCGTTCATCGAGCAGAGCGTCATCATCATGTAGCGGTGCCCCGCGTCGTCCGGCAGCCCGGGGTTCTCCTGGTCGACGAGGTCCCGGTACGCGAGCGTGGACTCGTAGCGGTGGTGGCCGTCGGCGATGAACACCGTGCGCGAGAGCAGCACCTCGCGCAGGCGCGCGATCGCGCGGGGCTCCTCGATGCGCCACAGGCGGTGGTGCGTCTCGTCGTCGGAGTCCGCCTCCGACACCGGCTCTCCGGCGGAGTTGATCGCCTCGGCGAGCGTCCGGTGCCCCTCGCGCCGATCGTCCTCGTACAGGCCGAACGGCGCCGACAGGTTCGCCTTCACGCGCTTCAGGATCTCGAGCCGGTCGGCGAGGGCCGTGCTGAGCGTCTTCTCGTGCGGGAGGATGATGCCTTCCTCGTACGCGTGGAGCCTGCAGTTCACGACCGCGCCGCGGCGCACGAGCGGGTGACCGTCGGGCCCGGTGAACGTCTGCTCGATCGCATAGATCGCCGGCCGCGGATCCTGGCGCAGGACCCCCTCCGCCATCCACTCGTTCCACCTGCGCCCCGCCCGGACGTACTTGTTCTCGTCGGGCCCGTCCCCCGCGCGCTCCTTGTCGAGGATGACGTGGATGATGTTGTGCGGGCTCCGCGCGGCGAGCTCCTCGCGGAGCTCGGGCGAGACGACGTCGTACGGCGGAGAGATCAGCTTCGAGAGCGCTGGAGAGCGCGAAGCCGTGTAGCGCACGGCGCGAAAAGGATGCACCGCCGGCATGTGCGGGGACCGTAGCCCAGCGCACCTGGAGCCGCAAGGAATCAAGTCCGCGCGGCGACTTCCACTTCCCGGAACGGCACGGCGCCGTCCCGGAGCAGCGTCACGCGCCCGGCGGACACGGCGATGATGGTGCTCGGCAGCCCTCCGGGGCACGCGCGCGCCTCGAGCACGGCGTCGATGCGCGCGAGGAGGTCGGGCGAGAGGTCCGCGGGTTTGGCGGGCGGGGGCTCGCCCGAGAGGTTGGCGCTCGTCGAGATCAACGGCCCGCCGGCGGTGCGCGCGAGCTCGCGGGCGACGTCGTTTCCGGGGACTCGGATCGCGACGGTACCCGAGCCCGCCGTGATCGCGACGTCGAGGCCGGCCGCCGCCGGCAGCACGATGGTGAGCGGCCCCGGCCAGAACCGCGCCGCGAGGCGAGCCGCGAGCCCGTCGAGCGTGGCGACGGCGCGGACCTGCTCTTCGTCCGCCGCGAGGAGCGGCAGCGGCTTCCCTTCGGGGCGGAGCTTGGCGGAGGCGAGCCGCGCCAGCGCGTCGGAGCGCGAGGCGAGCGCGCCGAGGGCGTAGAACGTCTCGGTCGGGTACGCGACGAGCCCGCCCGCGCGGAGGACGTCGGCGCAGCGACGGATCGCGTCCTTGGGATCGTTCGTCATCCTTCGTCGCCGTCAGCGGTCGATCGAGGCCCGGAGCAGCCCGACGAGGACGCCGCTACCGCGCGCCCTTCCCCAGGATCACCGCGGGGATCGTCCGCATCACGATCTCCAGGTCGCGCCAGAACGACCACGTGTCGATGTACTCGAGGTCGAGCGCCATCCACTGCTCGAAGTCGATGTCGTTCCGGCCGCTGACCTGCCACGTGCAGGTGATGCCCGGGCGGACGCTGAGTCGCCGGCGCTGCCAGCGCTCGTAGCGCATGACCTCGGAGCGGATCGGCGGCCGCGGGCCGACGATGCTCATCTCGCCACGCAGGACGTTCCAGAACTGCGGGAACTCGTCGAGCGAGGTGCGGCGCAGCCACCGCCCGACGCGCGTGACCCGCGGGTCGCGCAGCATCTTGAACACCGGGCCGCCCATCTCGTTGTACTCGACGACGTCCGGCAGCCGGTGCTCCGCGTCGAGGCACATGCTGCGGAACTTGTAGAGCGTGAACTCGCGCCCGT
The DNA here is from genome assembly GCA_035702585.1 of Anaeromyxobacteraceae bacterium. Classification (GTDB taxonomy): domain Bacteria; phylum Myxococcota; class Myxococcia; order Myxococcales; family Anaeromyxobacteraceae; genus DASSQI01. Next base: position 8,961 of record DASSQI010000253.1, on the reverse strand, counting down.
TGAGCCCGATGCGCCGCTGTCGGAAGAACACCGGCCCCGGCGAGTCGAGCTTGATGGCGGCGCTCACGAGCAGCAGGACCGGCGAGGCGACGAGCAGCACGGCGGCGCTGACGACGATGTCGAACGTGCGCTTCAGGAACAGCGCGAGATAGTCGTGCGGCGTCGAGGTGAACGACAGCATCGGCACGCCCTCGAGCTCCTCGACCGAGGTCTTCGCGATGCGCGCCGAGAACAGCTTGAGGCAGATCTTCACCGCGACGCCGCGCTCCTCGCACGTCAGGACCGCCTGCTCGATGTCCTCCAGGCGCTCGCGCTGCGCAGCGAAGATGACGAGGTCGAGCGGGTGCTCGTCGAGGATCCGATCGACCTCGGAGAGACGGCCCAGCGCCTTGCCGTCGCGCGGCGGCTCGGCGCCGTCGGGGACGATGTAGCCCTGGAAGTCGTAGCCCCACTCGCGGTGGACGGCGATTCCCTCGATGACGTCTCCCGCCAGGCGGCCCGCGCCGACTACGGCGTACGACCGGGTGTTGCGGCCGCGCCGGCGCGCGGCTCGCGCGCCGAGGCGGAGCGCGATGCGAGCGGCGGAGAGCGACGAGAACGCCAGGACGAAGTAGAGGAAGAGCAGCGACCGCGCGAAGTCCTGCTGCTTCATCGCGAACAGCGCGGCGAACACGACGAGGCCGACGAGCACCGTCGTGCGGGCGAGCCGCGCGAGCTCGGTGCTCAGCGACTGCGTGCGGTACGCCTGGTAGAGCTGGGTGAGCGGCGCCAGCGCGAGCCACGCCAGGAGCGACGTCGCGAGGACCGGCCAGTAGAACGAGAGGTTGTACAGCCCGGCCAGCCTGTTGCCGGCGAGCCCGTCGCGGATCCAGTACGCGGGTGGCAGGGCGACCGCGAGCAGCGCCAGATCGACGAGGCGCAGACCTGCCGCGACCGCCCGCGCGCGTTGTTTGAGCATGACACCCCCGGGACGCCCGACCCGCCCCCCCGAATGATCCGCACAGCCTGCGTGCGGCCGCCCGCACGGGCAACTTCGTAGCGCGGATTCCCCCATATGGGAATGGAGATCGCTTCGCGTTGACCCCCAGCAGGGCCCGTGCTACCCGCACCCCAAGTGCGCTCGGACGCCTGGATCCTGGTGGTCAACTGGAACGGCGCGGCGCTCCTTCCAGCGTGCCTGTCGGCGCTGAGCCGGAGCACGCGGCCCGCGCACGTCGTGGTCGTGGACAACGGCTCGGTCGATCCCAGCCGGGAGGTGGTCGCGCGCTTCCCCGGCGTCGAGTGGCTGCCGCTCGGCGCGAACACCGGGTTCGCGCAGGCGAACGACGTGGGGCTGCGCCGCGCGCTCGCGGCGGGCGCCCGCTGGATCGCGCTCGTGAACCCGGACGTCGAGGTCGCTCCGGACTGGCTCGACCGGCTCGTCGAGGCGGGCGAGGCGCACCCGCGAGCGGGGCTGCTCGCCGGCCTGCTCCTGTTCCGCGACCGGCCCGACGTCGTGAACTCGACCGGGCTGGAGGTCGACGGGCTCGGGCGGGCGACCGATCGCGACTTCGACGTCCCGTTGGCGGCCCTCCGGCGCTCCGACGGGCCGATGCTCGGCGCGAGCGGCGGCGCGGTCGTCCTGCGCGACGAGATGCTACGCCAGGTCGGGCTCTTCGACCCGGCGTACTTCGCCTACTACGAGGACCTCGATCTCTCGCTGCGCGCCGCGCGTCTCGGCTGGGACAGCTGGTACGTGTCCTCCGCGCGCGCCGTGCACGGGTACGCGCAGAGCTTCGGCGCGTCGCCGCGCAAGAAGTTCCTGCTCGCGCGGAACCACCTGCGCGTGGTGGCGACGCACGCGCCGCTCTGGAAGGCGCTGCTCCTCCCGCCGGCGCTCGCGGCCGGTCGCGCCGTGATCATGCCGCTCGTCGAGCTCGCGCGGCGGCGTCCCGCCATGGCCTGGGCCCACCTGGCGGGCGCGGCCGCCGGGCTCGCACTCGCCTCGGAGGCGATCGTGCGCCGCGCGCGCGGTGAGGTCGTCCCGAGGCTCGCGTTGCCGGCGTCAGCCGGCGAGCCGGCGAGCCCCGTCAGCGCCTCAGACGCGCCAGCAGCTTCTCCGCGACCGCGCGGGTGAGCCCGAGGGCGTCGCCGCCCGCGACCTCTCCCGGGACCGCGAACGGCGGGCGCCGCGGCGCCGGCTCCTCGAGGAGCGCCATCACGGCGTCGGCCGAGGCCTCCCAGCGGTAGCGCCGCGCGACGCGGCGCGCGGCCTCGCGGGCGCGGGCGTTGCCCTCCGGCTCGAGGAGCGAATCGAGCGCGCGCGCCAGGCCCTCGGCGTCGCCGGGGTCGGCGCAGGCGCCGAAGCCCTCACGCTCCGCCTCCGCCGCGAGGACGTCGCCGCGGGTGCTCGCCACCGGCAGCGCCGCCCAGAGGCAGTCGAGCAGCCGCGTTCGGAACGCGAGCTCCGTCTCGAGCGACGGGCGGTGCGCGGTGACGGCGACGTCGGCGTCGAGCAGCCACGCGCCGCGGTCCGCGTACGGGATCCAGCGGTCGAGGAAGACGGCGCGGTGCGCGACGCCGAGCTCCACGGCGGTCGCGCGAGCGCGCTCGGCGGCGCCGCGCATGTCCCCCGGGCCGGGCCGCGTCCCCGCGATGAAGGCCAGCCGCAGCCGCGGGCGCTTCTCGGACAGGAGCGCGAGGGCGCGGACGGCGAGCGAGGGATCCATCCAGTCCCACAGGCCGCCCCAGAACAGCGCGACCTCGTCACCCGCGACGGCGCCGATCGCATCGCGGAGCGGAGTCCCGGCCCTGACGGGCGGGACGTCGGGCGTCCCGAACGGCGCGATCGCGACGAGCGCCCTCCCCTCCGGATCCCGCGCGAGCGCCTCGGGGGTGAGCCGCCCCAGCGCGCCGAGCCACCCGAGCCACCAGAAGCGCTGGGCGGGCGAGGCGCAGAGGAGGTGATCGGCGCGGGCGAGCAGGAGCCGCAGCCGCGCGCGCACGTGCGCGAGCGAGATGCGCTCCTCGGAGCCGGGGTGCGGGCCGAAGCGCGCGAGCTGCTCGAGCTGCACCGGGTCGTAGAGGTCGAGGACGAGGCGGCCGCGGAACGTCAGCGCCGAGCGCAGCGGGAAGCCGAAGCCCTGCGCGACGAACGCGTCGGCGTCGGCGAGCGCGGCGCGCACCGTGGCCTCGCTGTAGTCGAGCGCGCGGAACGGCTCGCCCTCGAGCGAGGCGCCCCGCAGCGCGACGAGCGTGACCTGGTGCCTGCGCGCCAGCCTTCGACAGAGCTCGACCGCGCGGATGCCGGGGCCCGCCATGTCGGCGCCCACCTGGTCCGCGCAGTGCCAGACGATCTTCATGCCGTCCGCCGATCGGGAGGAGGAGTGAAGCCCTGCAGCTCGCGGTAGCGCGCGATGGCCGGCTCGGGCGCGCCGTCGAACACCAGCGCGCCGTGGTGCAGCACGAGCACGCGGCTGCAGAGGTCGGCGACCGACGTCATCGTGTGCGAGACGTAGAAGATCGTGCAGCCGCTCTCGCGAATCGACCGGATCCGATCCATGCACTTCGCGGCGAAGCGCTCGTCGCCGACCGCGAGCACCTCGTCGATGATGAGGATCTCCGGATCGACGTCGGCGGCGATCGCGAACCCCAGCCGCGCGTACATGCCGGAGCTGTAGTTCTTCACCGGCTCGTCGATGAACTCGCCGAGCTCGCTGAACTCGACGATGCGATCGAGCTTCCCCGCCATCTCCTTGCGGCTGTAGCCCATGAGCGCGCCGTTCAGGAAGACGTTGTCGCGCCCGCTGAGATCCGGGTCGAACCCGGCCGCCAGCTCGATCATCGGCGAGACGCGGCCGTCCACGCGCGCGGTCCCCTCGGTCGGCTTGAGCACGCCCGCCGCGACCTTGAGCAGCGTGCTCTTGCCCGAGCCGTTGTGCCCGATGAGGCCGACCGACTCGCCGGGCGACACGTCGAAGCTCACGTGCCGCAGCGCCCAGAAGTCGTCGTAGCGCCGGAGGTGGCGGAAGCGGCCCAGGACCGCCTCCTTGAGCGTGTCGACCTTCTCCCGGTGAAGCCGGAAGGCCATGCCGACGTCCTGGAACGAGAGGGATCCGCGCATCGCTCAGAAGTGGTGGATGTGTCGGTCCTGGCCGCGCCGGAAGACGCTCCAGCCGATCGCGAGGGTGCCGAAGCCGAACAGCGCGGCCTGCGCGAGCAGCGCGCCGGACGGGAAGCGCTGCTCGTAGATCGCCTCCTGGAACACGCGCACGATCGGCGCGGCCGGGTTCAGCGAGAGCACGCGGCGCAGCAGCGGGCTGCCGACGTTGTCGAGGTAGGACTGCGGGTAGAGCACCGGGGTCAGGTAGAACCAGACCTGGAACAGGATGTCGATGAGGTGGCGGACGTCGCGGAAGAAGACGGTGAGCGAGCTGAACAGGAGCGACAGCCCCGCGGTGAAGGCGATCGCGCAGGCGAGCCCCGGCACGAGCGCGAGCCAGGACGCTCCCGGCATGCGGCCCAACGCGCCGGCGAGGAGCGCCAGCGGCAGCAGCGAGAACAGGAGGTCGACGAGCTTCGAGCCGACGACCGCGAGCGGCCAGACCGCCTGCGGGACCGCGACCTTACGGATGAGGCCCTGGTTCGCGAGGAGCGAATGGGCCGACGCGGTCGCCGACACGGCGACGAGCGTCCAGGGCAACAGGCCCGAGAGCAGGAACACCGGGAACGCCGGGATCTGCACGCGCATGATGGTGCGGAACACGAGCGTGTAGACCAGCATCTGGAGCAGCGGGTTCAGCAGCGTCCAGAACATCCCGAGGACGCTGCGCTTGTAGCGGACCTTGAGGTCGCGCGTGACGAGGAGCGCGAGCAGCTCGCGGAACCGCCACAGCGTGCCGACCGACTCCGCGAGCGCCGTCACGCTGCCCTCCTCGTCCACTCGGCGTGAAACGCCTCGAGGGCGTCGTCGATCGGCCAGGGCTTCGCCCTGAGCAGCGCGGCCGCCCTGTCGACGCGGAGCCCGCCGCGGAGCGGTCGCGGCGCGGGGAGCTTCACGTCGGCGGTGCGCACCGGGACGATCTCGCCGGCGAGCCCGAACCGGCGGGCCACGCGGTGCGCGAAGTCGACGCGGTCGAGCACAGTCGCGCCGCAGGTGTGCAGGACGCCCCGGAAGTCGCGCTCGAGCAGGAGCTCGACGAGCATCTCGGCGGCGTTGCGCGCGTGCGTCGGCGAGACCCACTGGTCCGAGAACGCCTTCACCGGCTCTCCGCGCGAGAGCTTCTCGACGATCTGCGTCGCGAACGTCGGCTTCGCGCCGGGGCGGCCGCTGTAGACGACCGCCACGCGCGCGACCGCGCAGCCGGGCGCGAGGATGAGCGCGGCCTCCTCGCCGGCGCGCTTCGTCCGCGCGTACACGCCGCGGGCGTTCGGCACGTCGTCCTCGCCGTACGGCCCGCCGGTCCCGTCGAAGACGTAGTCGGTCGAGACGGCGACGAGGCGCGCCCCGAGGTCGCCGCACGCGCGCGCCACCTGCTCGGAGCCGCCGACGTTCACGGCCCACGCGCGAGCGGCCTCGCGCTCGCAGCCGTCGACGTCGGTCATGGCGCCGGCGTGCAGCACCGCCTCGGCGCCGAACTGCCTGAGCGCCTCCTCGACGGAGCGGCCGTCGCCGAGATCCGCGTCTAGCCAGGTGTACGAGCCCGCGCCGATACGACTCGGCCCGCGGCCGATCGCGAGCACGTCGTGACGATCGCGCAGGATGGCGACCGCCTCGGCTCCGACGAGCCCGTTCGCGCCGGTCACCGCGACGCGCATCTCACCGGTTCCCGTACTGCCGCTCGTAGTACGACCGGTAGGCGCCGGACATGATCCGCTCCCACCAGCCGCGGTTCTCGACGTACCAGCCGATCGTGTCGCGCAGCGCCGTCTCGAACTCGCGGCGCGGCGCCCAGTCGAGCTCGCGCCGGCACTTCGAGGCGTCGATGGCGTAGCGGCGGTCGTGCCCGGGCCGATCCTTCACGTACTGGATGAGCGACTCGGGCTTCCCCAGGATCGCGAGGACCTGCCGCACGATCTCGATGTTGCGACGCTCGCTCGAGGCGCCGAAGTTGTAGACGTGACCGGGGCGCCCCTGCTCCAGGGCGACGAGGAGACCGCGGCAGTGGTCCTCGACGTGGATCCAGTCGCGCACGTTCCGCCCGTCACCGTAGACCGGCAGCGCGCGGTCGCCGAGCGCGTTCGCGATCATGAGCGGGATGAGCTTCTCCGGGAACTGGTACGGCCCGTAGTTGTTCGAGCAGCGGGTCACGACGACGTGCAGCCCGAACGTGTGCGCGTACGCGAGCGCCAGCAGATCGCTCGCCGCCTTGGAGGCGGAGTACGGCGACGACGGCGCGAGCGGCGTCTCCTCGGTGAAGAACCCGGTCTCGCCGAGCGAGCCGTACACCTCGTCGGTCGACACGTGCAGGAAGCGGGTGACGCCGAGCTCGCGCGCGGCCTCGAGCAGCACCTGCGTCCCGCGGACGTTCGTCTCGATGAAGATCGCCGGCGAGAGGATCGACCGGTCGACGTGGCTCTCCGCCGCGAGGTGCATCACGGCGTCGATGCGCTCCGACCGGATCACGTCCGCCACGAGCTCGCCGTTCGCGATGTCGCCGCGCACGAACCGGTAGCGCGGGTGGTCCGCGAGGTCCGCGAGGTTCTCGGCGTTGCCGGCGTACGTGAGCCGATCGAGGTTCACGACGCGCCAGTCGGGGCGCTCGGCGAGGAGCAGCCGGACGAGGTTCGAGCCGATGAAGCCGCAGCCGCCGGTGACGAGGACTCTCATGGGCGTGATCCCGACATGGTGGCGTCGTCACCGAGCACCGCGCGCGACAGCGGCGGCGCAGCGGCGTCCTTGGGCGAGAGTACTGGCGGCGCCCCGACGTCGGGCCACGCGATGGCGAGCTCCGGGTCGTCCCAGCGGATGCACCCCTCGGCCTCGGGCGCGTAGTAGGTCGTCGCCTTGTACAGGACGTCGGCGGTCTCGCTCAAGGTGAGGAACCCGTGCGCCAGCCCGGGGGGGATCCACATCTGGCGGCGGTTCTCGGCGCTCAGCTCGACCGCGACCCACCTGCCGAACGTCGGGCTCGACCTGCGGAGGTCGACCGCCACGTCGAACACCGCGCCGGCGACGACGCGCACGAGCTTGCCCTGTGCGTGCGGCGCTCGCTGGTAGTGCAGCCCGCGCAGCACGCCGCGCCTCGAGCGCGAGTGGTTGTCCTGCAGGAAGGGCACGTCGGCGCCGACGACGTCGCGGAGCTCGCGTTCGCTGTAGCTCTCGAAGAAGAAGCCGCGGTCGTCGGCGAACACCCTCGGCTCGAGGATCAGCACGTCCCGGATGTCGGTTCGGACGACGTTCATCGCAGGCCTCCGGCGCCTCTTCAGCGCTGCGACGCAGCTCCCGTGACGAGCTGGGTCGCGACCTGCAGCGACTCGAACGTGCCCGCGTCGGTCCACCAGCCCTCGAGGACGTCGAACTGCAGCTCGCCGCGCGCGAGGTACGCGTTGTTCACGTCGGTGATCTCGAGCTCGCCGCGCGCGGACGGCTTGAGGCCGCGGATGAAGCCGTAGACGCCGCCGTCGTACAGGTAGATGCCGGTCACCGCGAGGTCGGACCTCGGCGCCTTCGGTTTCTCCTCGATGCCGACGATCCTGCCGTCGCGCGTCTCGGCGACCCCGTACCGCTGCGCGTCGTGGACGCGCTTCAGCAGGATGCGAGCGCCCTTCTTCTGCTGCTCCTCGAACCGCCGCACGAACGGCCCGAGGTCGTCCTGGAAGACGTTGTCGCCCAGGATCACGCAGACCGGGCTCGTGCCCGCGAAGTTCTCGGCGAGCCCCAGCGCCTGGGCGATACCGCCCGCCTCGTCCTGCACCTTGTAGGTGAAGCGGCAGCCGAAGTCCTTGCCGGAGCCGAGCAGGTTCACGACGTCGCCCATGTGATCGACGCCGGTCACGACCAGGATCTCGTCGATCCCCGCCGAGGTGAGCTTCTTCACCGGGTGGAAGATCATCGGCTCCCGCCCGACCGGCAGGAGGTGCTTGTTCGTGACCTTCGTCAGCGGGAACAGGCGCGAGCCGGTTCCGCCGGCCAGGACGATGCCTTTCATGCCCGACTTCTATAGACCATCCCGGAGATCCGGGCACTTGCGTTCGTCCGGACGGTCCCGGCGCAGCGCGAACCAGATGCTGGTCCCGGGCCACCTCGACGCCACCGGGAGCCGCCCCCTGCGCTCCGCCCGCAGCAGCCGGCCGAACAGAGCGTTCAACGGAGCCGCGGGCACGCGCAGGCTCTGCACCGCTGCCGCGGATGCGTCGCGAGCTGCAAGGCGGCGCTGGAGCCAGAGGACCGGGTAGATGGCGCGGTTGAACGGGACGACCTCCACGACCTCCGCGCCGACGACGCGCCGCAGCATCTCGCCGAGGCCGGGGACGTCATAGCGCAGCCGGTGCCCCGCCGCCTGGTCGACCACGCTCCACAGCGCCATCTCTGCGGGCACGGTGCCCACGACGAGCCCGCCGGGACGGACCGACGCGACGGCCGCCGCGAGCGCCGACACCGGATCGTCCAGGTGCTCGACGACGTCGAACAGGCCGGCGGCGTCGAAGTCGGCGCCTGCCTCGGCCGGCACGCCGAGGCCGAGATCGTGGGCGAGGAATCGCGCGTTCGGCGCGCGCGCCGCCGCCTCGCGCAGGCGAGCGACGCTGCCGTCGACGCCGACGACGCGGTACCCCGCTCGCGAGAGGTGCGCGGCGACGCAGCCGCCGCCGCAGCCCAGTTCGAGCACGCGCGCCGGCGACTCGACCCCGGCTCGCGCCAGACGCTCCGCGATGAGCTCGTTCCGGGTCGCGTGCCAGAAGTGGCGGTCCTCGGCGATGGACAGCTCCCGCAGCGCGGCCTCGCTCACGGGATAGCCGCCGTGGCCTTCCTCGGGCGCGCGG
>DASSQI010000252.1:0-9202 GCA_035702585.1 Anaeromyxobacteraceae bacterium | reverse complement strand
CATGCCCTTCTGCGCGTAGACCGTGCAGATCTCGACGACCTTCTTCGAGTCCTCGACGCTCGCCTTCTCGACGCCCTCGAGCTTGATGTTCCGCTTGATGAACTCGACCGCGCGGTAGGCGCCGGTGGAGACCGCCTGCGTCGACGCGCCGGTGAACCAGTAGATGATCGCGCCGCCGGTGATGAGGCCGAGGAGGAACAGCGGGTTCAGGACCGAGAGCTTCTCGAGGTTGGCGGTGAGGCCGCCCGTGAGCACCACGACGATCGAGAAGATCATGGTGGTGGCGCCGACCACCGCGGTGCCGATGAGCACCGGCTTGGCGGTCGCCTTGAACGTGTTGCCGGCGCCGTCGTTCTCCTCGAGGAAGTGCTTCGCCTTCTCGAAGTTGAGGTCGAAGCCGAAGTCCTTCTTCACCTCGGCCTTCACGTTGGGGACGTTCTCGATGAGCGAGAGCTCGTAGACCGACTGCGCGTTGTCGGTGACGGGCCCGTAGGAGTCGACCGCGATCGTGACCGGGCCCATGCCGAGGAAGCCGAAGGCGACGAGGCCGAACGCGAACACCGGGGCGGCCATCATGATGCTGCCGACCCCCAGCGTGGCGACGTAGTACGCGCCGCCCATGAGGCCGACGATGACGAGGCCCATCCAGAAGGCGCTGAAGTTGCCGGCGGTGAGGCCGGCGAGGACGTTCAGCGACGCGCCGCCCTCGCGGCTCGCGGTGACGACCTCCTTCACGTGGCGGGAGTTCGTCGAGGTGAAGACCTTCACGACCTCGGGGATGATCGCGCCGGCGAGCGTGCCGAACGTGATGATGGTGGAGAGCTTCCACCAGAGCGAGCCGTCGCCGAGGTTCCGGATGAGCAGGTACGAGACGACGTAGGTGAAGACGACCGAGACGATCGAGGTGAGCCACACGAGCGTCGTGAGCGGCACCTCGAAGTTCATCGTGGAGGCGTTGCCGTACTTCGACTTCGCCCACGCCTCGTTGATGAAGTACGAGCCGATCGAGGCGATGACCATCATGATGCGCATCGCGAAGATCCAGACGAGCAGCGTGACCTGGTTCGCGGGCTCCGCGACGGCGAGCAGGATGAAGGCGATGAGCGCGACGCCGGTGACGCCGTAGGTCTCGAAGCCGTCCGCCGACGGGCCGACCGAGTCGCCGGCGTTGTCGCCGGTGCAGTCTGCGATGACGCCGGGGTTGCGGGCGTCGTCCTCCTTGATGCGGAAGACGATCTTCATGAGGTCGGAGCCGATGTCGGCGATCTTCGTGAAGATGCCGCCCGCGATGCGGAGGGCCGACGCGCCGAGCGACTCGCCGATGGCGAAGCCGATGAAGCACGGGCCGGCGAGGTCGGCCGGCATGAAGAGCAGGATGAACAGCATGAGGAGCAGCTCGACGCTGATGAGCATCGTGCCGATCGACATGCCGGCCTGGAGCGGGATGGCGTAGGCGGGGAACGGCTTACCGGCGAGCGCGGCGAACGCGGTGCGGGAGTTCGCGTAGGTGTTCACGCGGATGCCGAACCAGGCGACGCCGGCCGACCCGATGATGCCGATGAGGCTGAACGCGAGGATCACCGCGACGCGGCCCGCCCCCTGCTGCTGGAAGACGCCGAAGTACGCGACGATGATCACCGCGATGAACGCCCAGAGGATCGCGATGAACTTCGCCTGCGTCAGGAGATAAGTCTTGCACGTCTCGTAGATGAGCTCGGAGATCTCGCGCATCGCGCGGTGCACCGGCATGCCCTTGAGGCGCGCCGAGATCGTGAGGCCGAAGGCGAGGCCGGCGGCGCAGACGACGAGGCCAGTCGCGAGCAGCGCCCAACCGGACATCCCGAGGAAGTCCACCGAGCGCAGGTCGGGCAAGATGAGGTTCGCTTCGCCGCCGTGATGCTGCGCTGCGGCGGAGAGCGAGAGCGACGAGACTACGGCGGACAGGTTCATGACGAGACGATGGCCTCCGAAAAGACGGGTCCGTAGAACGCGAGCCGCTCGCTAAGCGTGGTGTCTCGCGCGGGATGAAAAAAGGGGAGCGGCATCGTACGCGGCGACCCCCCTCCGAAGCAAGGAACGACCGGTACGATTCGCGCCGTTCGTGGCGCAAAATCTGTGCGGCAATCGGGTGTTGCGCCGCACTCCCTGCGCCTGACGCGCTGCGGTATGTCGCCGCGGCCTGCACCGGCCGAGGAGCCCATCGCCGGCGGAGGGCTCCTTCAGCGGGAGGCGCTGGCGCCGGCCTCGGTCAGCTCGGTGCGCTCGAGCGTGGCGAAGTTGACGTTCGGGTAACCCGCCTGGGCCGCCGAATACATCACTCTCTTCACGAGCTTGAACGGGACCCTCTCGTCGGCCTGGAGGTTCACCTCGCCCCGCCAGGCGCGGTCCCGCTCGGGGTCGTTCTGGTGGACGAACTCCCATCGCTTGCGCGCGTCGCGGAGCTGCTCCTCGAGGGCGGGGATCGTGAGGAAGGGGTCCTTCTCGATCGAGAGGGTATCCGTGACCCGCCTCCCGTCCATCGACAGCTGGGCGCCGCTGATGGCGATGACCGGCGCCGGCTCGATGGGCTGGCCGTGGCGCGCCTCCGGCAGCCTGATGTCCTTCTGCATGTAGAGGACCTCGCCCGTCGCCGAGAACTGCTGGAGCAGGAACAGGACGAGGATCGTCATGATGTCGACGAACGGGACGACGTTCAGCTCGGTGTTCGTCGGGCGCGCGCTGCGGGTCAGCTTCGCGCCGAAGACACGCGAGCCCTGGAGCCGCTTCGCGGGCCGCTTTCCGGGCTGGACGATCGGCATCTGCTATCCCGCGCTTCCGGTGACCGACACCGCCGCCAGGCCGGCGCCGACGCAGGCGTCGACGGTGCGGACGAGGTCCGCGTAGACGACGTTGTCGTCGGCCGCGACGGTGACCTGCGACTGGTCGGGGTACTGGGTCCGCAACTCCTGGAGCTTCGTCGCCAGCTGGGCGAAGTCGTAGCGCGGCGCGTCTCCGCCCGAGAGCACCGGCATCGGGAACGTCCCGCCGGCGCTCGTCTCGACGACGTGGCCGGTGTGGGTGACCCGGATCGTGAGCGTCACCGAGGCCTTCTGCGCCACCGCCGGGACGCCGTTGCCGTACTGCGCGACCTGCAGCCGCGAGATCTGCGTCCAGACCGCGGTGAAGAGCAGGAAGCTGATGCAGCAGGAGAGGAGGTCGATCGCGGGGACGACGTTGATCGACGCGTCGAGGCTCCGCCGCCGCTTCCCCCTGCCACCCTCGACCGCGACCGCGCCGCCCATGTCCGCTACTCCGCCCCGGCCGCGGCCGCCTGCGCCGGCGTCGGCATGCGGAACTTCTCGCGGTTCGCGACGACGAGGTTCAGCACCCCGACCGCGGTCTCGTTGATGTCGTCCACCATCGCCTGCGTGCGGCCCTGCAGGATCGAGTAGACGACGAGGGCGCTGATCGCGACCGCGAGGCCGAACGCGGTGCAGTTCATCGCCTCGGAGATGCTGCTCGAGAGGAGCGTCGCCTTGTCGGCCGGGTTCGCGGTCGCCACCGCGGCGAACGCGCCGATGAGGCCGATGATGGTGCCGAGGAGCCCGAGCAGCGTCGCGACGTTCGCGATCATCGCGAGGTACCCGGTGCGGCGCTCGATGACCGGCGCCTCGCGCAAGGTCGCCTCGTCCATCGCGGCCTGCACGTCCTCGTCGCCCTTCGGCACGTGGATGAGGCCGGCCTTCACCACCTGCGTGAGCGGCGTCTTCTTCTGGCCGGCGGTGAAGCTGATCGCCTTCTCGAGATCGCCCGCGAACAGGTGCTTCTTCAGCCCGCGCAGGAACGCGTCCTTGTCGATCGACGCCTTGAAGTAGAGCACCCAGATACGGTCGGCGATGATCGCGATCGCCCCTACGAGGGCGGCTGCGATCGGGTACATGCCCGGACCGCCGTCGTGAAACGCCTGTGCCAGATTCGAGAAGCTCATCGCGCCGCTCCGCCCTCGCCGCGCGGATCAGTCCGCGCACACGGACGATGGTTCGCATGGCGCGCGTCGGTCGCAATTGCCCGAGCGCGCGGTGCGATGTACCGTCCCGGGTCCTCGCGCTCGCGCGACGTCCGTTTCCGCGATGGCCCAACACGCGTTCGCCCCATATCGACTGCCGCCGGGCGTCCTCCCCGAGGAGGCGGCGCGGCTCGCCGCGGACGTCGGCGCCGAGCCCCTGCTCGTCCCGCTCGACGAGCCACTCCCCGGAGGTCTCTCGGAGCGGTCGATGGCGCTCGTCCCGGCGGGGAGCGCGGGCCAGGCCGACGAGGCGTGCCGCTCCGCCGACGGGAGCCCGTCGGTGTTCGGCGGCGACCTGCGCGCGTGCCTCGTGTCGGAGCGGCACCTGACGCGCGTCTCGCGGGCGGCCGCGCTCGCGCTCGAGCTCGGCTTCGCGGGCGTGTGCCTGGACCGCCCCGACGCGCCGCTCGCGCTCGGCATCCTCGGGGCGGGCTTCTGCCCCGACTGCCAGCGCGCGTTCTCGCGCGAGCTGGCCCGCGAGTACGGCGACCACTTCCAGCCCATCGACATCCTCAAGCTCGCGCGCGAGGCGCTGGCGCAGTCGTCGGGAGCGCTCGGCTACGAGGCGCTGCCGTTCGGTCGGGAGTTCTGGCGCATGCGCCTCGGCTCGCTCGAGCGCGCGGTGCAGGGCTACGCCCGCGCGGCCCGCGACGCGGCCCGCGCGCACGGGAAGCCCTTCGAGGTCGCGGCGCTGTTCGAGGCGGTCGGCCCGGCGCAGCTGCGCGCGGCGCGCCACCTTGACATGGCGCTCTACCCGGCCCAGCCGCAGCAGCTCGCGACCGGCGCGGGCATGTTCCGGCTGCTCCGCACGGCGATGGGGCGGCGCCCGGTCGCGGCCGCGATCGCGGAGACCGGCCCCGCCCTCGCGCGCATCAGCGCGGTGGCGGCGGCGTGCGGCGTGGAGGTCGTCCCCGAGCTGCCGACGCGGCCGACCGATCCGCTCGGCGCGATCCGCCGCTTCGCGCGCGCGCAGTCGGAGCGACGGCAGGTCCACGCGAAGGCGGTCGCCGAGTGCGCGGTCCTCTACTCGAGCGAGTGCGACGCGTGGACGGCGGGCAGCCATCGCGAGCAGGTGGAGCGCGCGGGCGAGGCGCTGGCGCAGCTCCACGTGCAGGCGCCGGTCGTCATGAGGATCCAGGACGCGCCGCCCGGGGCCGTGATCGTGCTCGCGGGCGCGACCGCGCTCTCTCCCCAGGAGGCGCGCGAGGCCCACCGCCGCGTCGACGGCGGCGGCATGCTGCTCGCGATCGGGCCGGTCGGCGCGGTGGACGAGGCCGGTCGCAAGGTCGACGCGCCGCTCCCGACGGCGAAGTCCGGCGGGACGCGGCTCGGCAAGGGGATGATGTCGCAGGTCCCGGCGCTCGCGCCGCTCCGGCCCGGGCAGCTCGTGGACGAGAAGCAGCTCGAGCCGGTGTCGCGCGCGCTCTCCGCCGTGCTCGGGAGGCGCCGCGCGGCCGGGATCTCGGGCCGCTCCCCGATGCTCGTGTTCCTCGAGCAGGACGGCGAGCGGCTCGACGCGCACATCGTGGCGCTGACCTCGGAGCCGGCGCAGGGGATGACCCTGTTCCTGTCGCAGCAGTACGCGGGGAACGCGCGCCGCGCGCGCTTCCAGTCGGCCGACGGCGACGATCAGAAGATCGTGATGAACCCGTCGGGCACGGCGCTGTCGACGGTGCTGCCGAGCTTCAGCGGGTACGCGGTGCTGAGCGTCCCGGGCTAAGCGGGAGGCCGGAGCGGCAGCATCACGGTGAACGCCGTCCCCTCGCCGAGCTTCGACTGCACCGAGATCGACCCGCCGTGGCGGATCACGATCCGCTGCGCGATCGACAGCCCGAGGCCGGTGCCGGCCTCCGGCGGCTTCGTCGTGAAGAACGGCTCGAAGCTGCGCCGCGCGACGTCCGGCGCCATGCCGACCCCGTCGTCGGTCACGCACAGGCAGACGCCGTTGCCCTCGGGCCGGAGGTCGACCGTGATCGTGCCGCCCCCGGCCGGCATCGCCTGGGCGGCGTTCGAGAGCAGGTTCACGAGCACCTGCAGGAGACTCCCGCGGACGCCGAGCAGCCGCGGGACCGGATCGAGGCAGCACTGCACGCGCGCCCTCGACCGCACCAGCACCGGCTCGCACATCGCCGCCGCCTTCTGGATGAGCGACGGGAGGTCCACCTCCTCGACGCGCTCCGGCGCGGGACGCGCGTAGCTCATGAGGTCGCGCGAGAACCGGAGCAGCCGGTCGCCGGCCTCGCGGATCGTGCGGAGCTTCTCGAGGTCCGCCGCGTCGGCGCCGCGGTGCGAGAACTTCTCGTGCAGCGTCTCCGAGTAGACCGTCACCGCGGTGAGCGGGTTGTTGAGCTCGTGGACGATGCCCGCGGCGAGCTGGCCCAGCTCGGCGAGCCGCTGCGCGCGCTCGGCGTTCTGCTCGAGCTGGCGCAGGAGCGTGAGGTCCTGCCCGATCGCGATGAGCCCCTCCACCTCTCCCGACGCTCCGTAGATGGACGACGTCGAGTAGGCGATGCGCGCCTCGCCGCCGCTCCGCAGGAGGAGCCGCGTCTCGGCGTGCGAGATCGGCTCGCCCTCGAGCGCGCGCATGAACACGTCGTTCACGCGCAGCCGCTCCTCGGGGACGATGAAGTCGCGCACGTCGCGCCCGAGCGCCTGCTCCGAGGTGACGCCGAGGAGGCGGCGCATCGCGCCGTTCAGCACGAGCACGCGCGCCTGCCGGTTCGCGACGCAGATGAGCGCGTTCGCGTTCTCGATGAGGTCCTCGAGGTAGCGCTTGAGGTGCGTGACCTCCTCGAGAGAGCGGAGGTTCCTGACGCCGAGCGCGGCCTGGTTCGCGATCTGGATGAGGAGCGGCTCGTCCTGCTCCGGATCTCCGGGGATGCCGATCTCGTACTCGAGGTCGATGACGCCGAAGAGCGTCCCGGCGACGACGAGCGGCACCGCCGTCGCGCGGTCGCAGCCCTCGAACACCGGCTCGTCGCGCTCGCCGACCGCGAGCCCGCGCGCGGCGAGCAGCTCTTCCGAGAGCCCGGTCTTCTGGACCGCGCTTCGCCGGAGCCCGATGCGCTCGCGCGCGTGAGGGCGGAGCCGGCCGTGCGCGTTGAGGCTCGTCAGCGCCAGCGACTTCGGGTCGAGGAAGCGCACGCAGAAGCAGCGCCGCGGGAACAGCGCCTCGAGCCCGCGCGCGAGCGCGGCGCCGAGGGCGCCCTCGTCCTGGGCTGCGGCGACGTCGCGGGACAGCGCGAGCAGCGCGCGCATCTCCTCCTCGCGCGAGCGCGGCGCCGGGGCCAGCGGGAGCTCGATGGTCGGCGAGTGGGCGGGCATGCAGCCGCCATGCTACTCGCCAGCCGGCCGGGAGCGCCACGCCGCGGCCGCCGCCGACATCACCTCACGCACGGAGACCCCGTGCTCCCGCGCGCGCGCGGCGCAATCGTCGTACTCCGGATGCGCCACGACCGGCTCGCCGTCCAGCCATCCCACCTTGACGCGCACCGCGCCGTGGGGCGTCTCGACGGTATCCCACCCGCGCGCGAGCTCCACCCGCTCGACGGCGTGGAAGCGCACGCCGAGGGTCGTCGTCTCCGCCACGATCGCGCGCACGACCGCGTCGCGCCGCTCCTCGGGCGCGAGCGCGCCGAGCACGACCCCGGGCCGGCCCTTCTTCATCGTGACCGGCGCGGCCCAGGCGTCCACGGCGCCCGCCTCGAGCGCCACCTCGATGGCGCGCGCGACGAGCTGGCCCGGGCAGTCGTCGAGGTTCGCGGCGATCTCGACGAGCCCGCCCGAGACCGGGAGCGGCACGCTGCGGTCGGCGCCGGATCCCCGCGGCACCGGCGTATGCGTGTGCGTGTGGGGGTGCGCGTGAGTCGCCGTCGCGGTCGGGGGCGGCGCGCCCGCAGGGGTCGAGGCGCTGGCGGCGCCCGCAGCGGCGCCGGTGGCGAGCTCGCCGAGCGTGAGGCGCAGCACGTTCGGGCGGTCGGGCCAGCGCACCGTGCCGACGCCGATGCCGATGCGCCGCGGCGTGAACGGGGGCGGCAAGGCCGCGTCGCAGAAGGTCGCGAGCAGCGCGGCGCCCGTCGGCGTCACCGCCTCTCCCGGAGGGCCGCCCGGACGCACCGGGAAGCCCTTCAGGATCTCGAGCACCGCGGGCGGCGGCACCGGCAGGCGCCCGTGCTCGGTCCGGACCGAGCCCTGCCCCAGCTCGGGCGCGACGGCGTGCACGCGCGGCCAGCCGAGGAGGTCGAGCACGAGGGCGGCGCCGCAGACGTCCACGATCGAGTCGATCGCGCCCACCTGGTGGAAGTGGACCCGCTCGAGCGGGACCCCGTGCACCCTCGCCTCGGCCCCGCCGATGCGCTGGAACACGGCCGTCGCGCCGGCGCGCGCGCGGGGCGAGAGCCCGCTCCGCGCGATGATGTCGAGGATCTCGACGAGGCCGCGCGCGTGCGGCTGCGGCCCCTCGACGACGACGTCGAGGTGCGTGCCCGCGAGCCCGCCCGCCTCCGCGCGCGTGGCGGCGAGCCGGAAGCCCGGGACGCCGAGGAGCGACAGCGCGCCCTCCAGCTCCGCGAGCGGGACGCCGAGATCGATCGCGGCGGCGAGGAACATGTCGCCGGCGATGCCACCGACCGGCTCGACCCAGAGGAGCGCGCTCATTCGGTCCGAAGCCTAGCTCGAAATCGTTCGCGCGCTACCCTGCCGAGGCATACGACGACATCGGTGTTCCGACGAGACTCACCTGGTCGAGTCGCCGTGCGCGTTCTCGACGATTCGCAGGATCTCGAGCGCGACGAATACCTGGTCGCGTTTCCGCCCCGTGCGCTCGAACAGGATCCCCGCATCCACGAGCTTGTTCAGGTTGTATGACGCCGCCGCAGGAGTGACGTCGAGGATCTCGGCCGCTCGAGCGATCGTGATCGAAGGCGACTGGAACAGGCGATCGACGAGCTTGATCAGCAGCGCGGATGAGCGCGCCGAGTGGAACCGGCGCTGCCAGTCGTCTCGCAGGGCGAGCAACGTCCCTGCGACATCGATCGATTCTTCAGGCCGGAAGCTAAAATAACGGGCGGCTCGCGACCGAGCAAGAAGGGGCCCTGCATCGCTGAGGGGCCGCGCTACTCCCGCGCGATGAGGCCCGCCACGAAGCCGGCGCCGAAG
>DASSQI010000251.1:0-11778 GCA_035702585.1 Anaeromyxobacteraceae bacterium | reverse complement strand
GCTTCCGCGCCTGGAACAGGTCGCGGTACAGCGCGGGCGTCGACTCGAGCCGGTCGACGAGCCGCGGGTTCAGGCCGAGCGCCAGGTTCTGCTCCGCGAGCCGGCTCGCGAGGACCAGCGCCGCCACGAGCGGCACCGCGGCCGCGAGCGCGAGCGCCGCGGCGATCACCAGCTCGAAGCGCGAGAGGCGGAACCGGCGCAGCCGCGCGCGCGCTCGGGCGGCGCGGCTCACCGGCGCGCGACCTCGCGCGCCTGGAACGGGTCGGAGCGGAACACGCGGACGTGCGTCCCCGGCTCGGCGCGGAGCAGGTAGCCCGCCATCGCGCCGAGGACGCTGCGCGAGGGGCCCGAGCGCGAGCCGGCGGTCGGATCCGCGATGAGCTCGCGCGTGCGCTCGAGCAGCTCCTTGGAGATGGGGTTCAGCTCGACGCGCACCTGCACCGCCCAGGCGCCGTCGCCGAGCGCCTGGATCGGTCCGAGCGGGACGCCGCTCAGGTCGCCCAGGAGGGCCTTGAGCTGGGCCCATGTCGCGAGGGAGACGCGCCGCCCGCGCGGCGTCGTGGGGTCGCGCACGGTGACGAGGAAGGTCTCCTCCCAGACGTCGTAGAGGACCTCGACCTCGCGCGGGAAGATCGCGAGCGCGCCGCCGCCGCGCGCCGGCACGATCGCGACGTGCAGCGCGACGACGTTCGTGAGGCCGTTCCCGAGCTGCCGCTCGAGCTCCGGCGGGAACGCGGCGCTCAGGTCCGCCGACACCCGCAGCGTCCCCCGCACCGCCTCGACGCGGACGTCTAGCTCCTCGGGCGTGATCGCCGGGGCGGCGCCGGCCGGGGAGGGCAGGAGCGCGAGCGCGAGCAGGGGCGCGAGTGCGGCGGCGCGGATCACAGTCCGTTGTCCAGCGCGTACCCGGCGGACAGGTTGAAGACGCCCACCGGAGTGTCGACGCGCAGCGCGGTCTCGGCGGACAGCGGCGACCGCGACAGGGGCGTGCGCGCCCACTCGCCGGGCGCCCGCGTCGTGTGGACCCAGCGCGCTCCGAGGGCGAGGTAGCCGCGCTGCAGGATGCGCCCCCCGCGCCACAGCGGGATGCCGTACTCGAGCCCGGCCATCGCGGCGACGGCGTCGTAGCGCGGGTCGGTCGAGAAGTTCAGCTCGAGCGCGCGCCCCAGCGCCGGGCCGATCGAGAAGTAGGCGAGGTCGGCGGCGTAGAACCGCTCGAAGAACGGCGCGTCGCCCTGTACGACGCCGGCGCTCGCGAGCAGCCGCAGCGCGTGGCCGCGCCAGACGCCGAAGTCGGTCTCGACGTCGAGCGACCAGCGCGAGTACTCGTAGTCGCCGCCGAGCGCGCGCGTGCCGAGCGTCCCGCGCAGCTCGAGGCGGGTGCCGTCGGTGGGGAAGAACACGTCGTCGCGGCTGTCGCGCAGGTACGTGGCGGTGAGCGCCACCAGCGTCGAGCTGCCCAGCCGCAGCGGCGGCAGCGCGCCGACGCTCGCGGGATCGGCGCGGCCCTGGCGGAAGTCGCCCTCCACGTGCTCGGCGCGGATGCCGCCGCCGATGCGCGAGAACGGACCCACCCGCACCGACGCTTCGGCGCCGCCGCCGGCGCGCTCGTAGCGGAGGCGCGGCGCCTGCCCCAGCGAACCCTCGAACGCGCCGCAGTCGGCGTCGAGGCACGCGAACTCCTCTCCGCGGATCCACAGGGAGCTCACCCCCAGGGAGACGCGCGAGGGGAGCCCGAGATTCACCTCGGCGAGGCGCAGGTCGGCGCGCACCGAGAACCGCGCCGGGTCGAGCGGGAGCTGCGCGGGCGATCCGCCGTACACGAACGCGCCGTGCAGCTCGATGCCGCGCCCGAACGCGTTCTGCTCGGCGAGGCCGAAGCCGCCGTAGATCGTCTGCGCCTCGGTCGAGCCGATGAAGAGCTCGCTCAGCGAGAGCGTGTTCCGCTCCGTGACGTCGAAGACGAGCACGACGAGGCCGCGCGCGCTGCCGCGCTCGACGTGCGTCTCCACGCTCGCGAACCAGCGCAGCTGCGCGAGCCGCAGCCGCGACACGAGCACCCGCTCCTCGTCGAGCACCTCACCCTCGCGCACGGCGAGGTGCTTGCGCACGGTGTCCTCGCGCGTGCGCTCGAGGCCGTGGAACTCGATGCGCTCGACGACGTACCGCGGAGGAGTGAGGGCGGCTTCGTCCGGGCCTGGCGCGGCCGAGAGCGCGATCGCGATCACGGCGCCGAGGAGGGAGGGCATGCCGGACGCATTCTACGCGGCGTTTCGGTGCATCACTGATTTTCGAGCCTGCGCGGATCCGTTCGTCGTCCCGACCGGCTGCGGCCCGCCGCCCCACCGCCCCGTCCGGGACACCATGGGAATTACCGTTTGCAGCAACATCAACTGCGCTAAACCCGCCTGTCCAACTCCACCCACGACGCGCAGGAGGCTCGAGGTCCTTGTCCATGGCTGAGCTGAAGAACATGACCGTCCAGGCACTGCGCGACCTCGCGCGGAAGGCGCTGGGACGCGGCCACTCGAGACTGAAGACCAAGGGCGAGCTGATCGCGGCGCTGCAGGCGGCGGAGAAGAAGGTCACCGGCGCCGCCGGGAAGGCGGCGACGAAGGTGAAGGAGGTGACCGGCGCCGCCGAGAGGGCCGCGACCAAGGTGAAGGAGGCGACCGGGCGCGCTGCCAAGGCCGCCGAGAAGATGGTGGAGACGGCGAAGGGACCGGCGAGGAAGGCGTCCGCCGCCGCGCGCGCGAAGAAGCCGGCGCCGAGCGAGAAGTCCGCGGCCGCAGCGGGCGAGAGGGCCGCGGCGGAGACGCGGCCGCCCAGCGCCCCGGCGAACGCAGCGGCGGGGGAGCCGGACCCGGAGGGCCACTTCGTCGCGCGAGTGCGGGGCGAGGACGCCGTGCGCGAGGCGCCGCACCCGATGACCGAGAGCGCGCCTCCGACCGCGAAGGCCGCGGAGCCGCCCGCGCGCAAGGGCCTGCGGCCGGAGCACGCCTACGAGGAGCACCTCGGCGAGCTGCCGTGGGCGTACGGCGACGACGCGTTCGTCGCGCTGGCGCGCGATCCGAAGACGCTCTTCCTCTACTGGGATCACGCCGACGAGACGCTGCGGAGGGCCTGGGACGGCCTGGACGGCGGGCGCCCGCAGCTCTGGGTCTACGCCCGCCGCGTCGACGGCGGCTGGGATCGCATCCGCGCCATCGACTTCGCGCTCGAGTCGAGGAGCTACTACATCCACGACCTCGATCCCGGGCGCATCTACCGCGCCGAGATCCACGTGCTCGATCGCTTCGGCCACGAGAAGATCGTGGGCGAGCCGTCGAACGAGATGGAGCTGCCGCCGGTGGGCCCGTCGGCGGTGATCGACGACCGCTTCCTGCGCCTCGCGTGGGGCGAGCCGCTGCAGCGGCTGCTGCTGCGCGTCCGCGCGGGGGAACCGTTCCCGGACGACCTCCGGGCCCAGTTCGCGCGCCTCTCCGACTGGGGCCGGTTCGGGAGCGCCGGCGGCGGCAGCGCCGGTGGAATCGGCGGCGTCGGCGGCCGCCCCGGATCCGGCCCGCCGTCGTCTCCCACGTCGCCGTTCGGCCGTTCCGGACGAGGCGGGCGCGGGGAGGGTCCATAGATGGCGCGCGACGTCCTGGGCTACGTCTCGATCCATCTCCACGCGCACCTGCCGTTCGTTCGGCACCCGGAGTTCGAGGACTTCCTCGAGGAGGACTGGCTCTACGAGGCGATCAGCGAGACCTACCTGCCGCTGCTGAAGGTCTTCGACCGCGCGACGGACGAGGGCATCCCGTTCCGCTTCTCGATGACGATGTCGCCTCCGCTCGTCGCGATGCTGCGGGACGAGCTGCTCATGTCGCGCTACTCGTCGCGCCTCGACAAGCTCTGCGAGCTCACCGACAAGGAGGTCCACCGCACCCGCGGTGACCCGACGTTCCACGGCCTCGCGCTCCACTACCAGCGCGAGTTCCGGGAGCTGCGGCAGCTGTTCAACGACCGCTATCGCCGCGACCTCGTCGCCGCGTTCAGGCGGCTCGAGGACGAGGGCCGCCTCGAGCTCGTCACCTGCGGCGCGACGCACGGCTTCCTGCCGCTCATGCAGATGTACCCGGAGGCGGTCCGCGCCCAGATCGCGGTCGCGGTCGCCCATCACCGCCGCCACTTCGGCCGGGATCCCGCCGGCATCTGGCTGCCGGAGTGCGGCTACTACCCGGGCGCGGACGCGTTCCTCGCCGAGCAGAACATCCGCTTCTTCTTCGTGGACACCCACGGCATCACGGACGCGACGCCGCGGCCGCGCTGGGGCGTGTACGCCCCGATCTACACGCCGACCGGCCCCGCGGCGTTCGCGCGCGATCCCGAGTCGTCGATGCAGGTGTGGAGCGCCGAGAGCGGCTACCCCGGAGATCCCGACTACCGGGAGTTCTACCGGGACGTGGGCTGGGACCTCGATCTCGACTACGTGCGCGAGTACGTGCAGCCGACCGGCGCGCGCAAGAACGTCGGCATCAAGTACTACCGGATCACCGGCCGCACCGCGCACAAGCAGCCGTACGATCCGGCTCGCGCCGCCGAGCGCGCGGCGCTGCACGCCGGCAACTTCATGTTCAACCGCGAGCGTCAGATCGAGCACCTCGCCTCGCGGATGGGCGGGACGCGGCCGATCATCGTTTCGCCGTACGACGCCGAGCTGTACGGGCACTGGTGGTACGAGGGGCCGATGTTCCTCGACTACCTGTTGCGCAAGGTCGCGTTCGACCAGAAGACGATCCGCCTCGCGACGCCGGGCGAGTACCTGCGCGAGAACCCCGAGCAGCAGGTCGCGACCCCGCCGCTCTGCTCATGGGGCGCCGGCGGCTACGCGGGGGTGTGGCTCGACGGGTCGAACGACTGGATCTACCGGCACCTGCACAAGGCGGCCGAGCGGATGATCGGCCTCGCGCGCGAGTACCACGAGCCCGACGACGTCACGCGCCGCGCCCTGAACCAGTCCGCGCGGGAGCTCCTGCTGGCGCAGTCGTCCGACTGGGCGTTCATCATGAAGACCGGGACGATGGTCGAGTACGCGATCCGCCGGACGAAGGAGCACCTGCTGCGGTTCACCCGGCTGCACGACCAGATCCGCTCGGGGCAGATCGATCAGGCCTGGCTCGCTCACGTGGAGATGAAGGACAACCTCTTCCCGGAGATCGATTACAGGGTATACCGTCCCGCCTGATCGGGGGAGGACCCGTCGAATGTCGGAAGAGCTCGGAACGACCGAACGCGAGATCATCGCCCAGCGCGTGCGCAAGGCCGAGGCGCTGCGCGCCCTCGGCGTGAACCCCTTCGGCAACGGCCACGCGCCGGAGCACGTCGCCGCCGACCTGGTCGCGCGCTTCGGCGACGCCGGGCCCGAGGAGATCGCGAAGGACCCGGGGCGCTGGTCCATCGCCGGCCGCTGCCTCGCGATCCGCAGCTTCGGCAAGGCCGCGTTCCTGCGCGTGCGCGATCGGTCGGGCGAGCTCCAGGTCTGGGTGAAGAAGGACAAGGTCGGCGAGCAGGCCTTCGAGGTGTTCAAGCTCCTCGACGTCGGCGACCTCGTCGCCGCCGAGGGCCCGGCCACGCGGACCAAGACGGGCGAGCTCACGCTCGAGGCGACGAAGTTCACCATCGTGACGAAGTCGCTGCGCCCGCTGCCGGAGAAGTGGCACGGCCTCACCGACGTCGAGGCCCGCTACCGGCAGCGCTACGTCGACCTCGTGGTCACGCCGGGCGTGCGCGACGTGTTCGTGAAGCGGGCGAAGATCGTCACGACGATCCGGCGGTTCCTCGACGGGCGCGGCTACCTCGAGGTGGACACGCCGGTGCTGCACAAGCCGGAGGAGGCCGGCGGCGCAGCGGCGCGGCCGTTCCAGACGCACCACAACACCCTCGACCTCGACCTGAAGCTGCGCATCGCCACCGAGCTGCACCTCAAGCGGCTGGTGGTGGGCGGCTTCGACCGGGTCTACGAGATCGGCCGCATCTGGCGCAACGAGGGCATCGACCGCCGCCACAACCCCGAGTTCACGAGCATCGAGTTCTACCAGGCGTACGCGACGCACGAGGACCTCATCCGGCTCACCGAGGACCTCATGCACACGCTCGCGGTGGAGGTCACCGGCGGGCCGCGCGTCACGTTCCAGGGCCAGGAGATCGACTTCACGCCGCCGTATCCGCGCGTCTCCTTGCTGGAGATGGGCGCGCGCGCGCTGGGGCTCTCGCCGGAGGACGCGCTCGCGGGCAGGGGGCTCGCCGAGGCCGTCGCGCGGGCGTCGGCGCGCGAGAACGACTCCGAGGGCGCGTGGAAGCTCGAGCAGGCTGCGCGCCGCTCGCCGGGCGAGGCCATCGCGATCGCGTTCGAGGTGTTCGCCGAGCGGGACCTGCCGAAGGATCGCCCGGCCTTCGTCGTCGACTTCCCGCTCGAGACGAGCCCGCTGTCGCGGCGGCGCGACGCCGACCCGCGCCTCGTCGACCGCTTCGAGCTGTTCGCCGCCGGCATGGAGATCGCGAACGCCTTCAGCGAGCTCAACGATCCGCTCGATCAGCGCGCGCGCTTCGAGGCGCAGGTGAAGGCCCGCGCGCTCGGCGACGACGAGGCGATGCCTTACGACGAGGACTTCGTCCGCGCGCTCGAGATCGGCATGCCGCCGACCGCGGGCGAGGGCATCGGGATCGACCGGCTCGTGATGCTGCTCACCGACTCGCCGTCGATCCGCGACGTCATCTTCTTCCCGCTCCTGAAGAGCCGAGACTGATGCGGGCACCGCCGCGCGTCTTCTCGGCCCGCGTCTTCGCCGTCGCGCTCGCGGGAGTCGTCGGAGCCCCGATCGTCGCCGCGTTCGCCGACGTGCTGTTCGGCGATCGCCTCGGCCTCGGTACTGGCGTCGCGGGCGGGCTCGCGATCGCGGTCGGCGCGGTGGTCGCGCTGGCCGCGGGGGTCGTGGCCGCCGCGGTCGGGCGCAGGCTCGCGTTCTACGAGATCGCCGCGGCGGCGCTCGTGCTCATCCTGCTGGAGCTCGGGCCGCTGCTCCTCCTCGCGCCGCGGCTGCGGACGAGCCCGCTCGTCATCGCGACGTGGGAGCAGCAGGGGCGGCTCGTCCTCGTGCTCGCGCTCCTGCTCAGCGCGGTCGCGTCCGCGGCGACGACGTTCGTCGGCTCGACCATCGGCTTCCTCCTGTTCGGGGGCGGCCGGCTCGACACGTCGTTCTCGTACGAGGGGTTCGTCGCGCGCAGCCACCTCCGCCTGCAGCCGCGGACGCTCCTCGCGCTGTTCGCGATGGTCGTGACCGGGCTCGTGCCGGGCCTCCTCGTGGGCGTGGGCTGGTCGGCGTGGCGCGACGCGCGGACGCGCCGGGCGGTGCGGCACGGCGAGATCGCCGTCCGCACGCGGATGCCGGCGACGCTGCTCATGACGCTCATCTCCACCGGCGGCGTCGCGATCGGCGTGTGGGCGCTCACGGTGGTCCTGTCGGTGATGAGCGGGTTCGAGGCCGACCTGAAGGGGAAGATCCTGGGCACGAACGCCCACGGCGTCGTCCTCAAGTACGGCCAGAACGACTTCACCGAGTGGAGGAGCGTCCGCGACGAGGTGCTCACCGTGCGCGGCGTCGAGGCCGCGACGCCGTTCCTCTACAACGAGGTCATGATCTCCGCCGACCAGAACCTGACCGGCGCGGTGCTGAAGGGGATCGATCCCGCGACGGCGGGCACGGTGACGGAGATCCCCAACGAGGTGCAGGAGGGCCGGATGGACTGGCTCTCGCACCCCGACCGGATCCGCGCGACCGAGGGGCTCGACCCCGAGCGCGCGGAGCGAGGGACGCCGCCGGCGCCGGGCGCGGATCCGACGAAGGTGCTCCCCGGGATCGCGGTGGGTCGCGAGCTCGCGCGCGGGCTGCGCGTCTACGTCGGCGACGTCGTGAACGTCGTGTCGCCGCTCGGCGACCTCGGGCCCGCGGGACCGCAGCCGAAGAGCCGCCCGTTCCGCGTCGCCGCCATCTTCTACGCGGGCATGTACGAGTACGACTCGAAGTTCGCGTACATCGAGCTCGGCGAGGCGCAGCGGTTCTTCGGCGTGGGCGACTCGGTCACGGGGCTCGAGCTCAAGGTCGACGACGTGGACGCCGCGCGGCCGACCGTGCGCCGCGTGCTCTCGAAGCTGGAGGGCTACCCGTACCGCGTGAAGGACTGGGGCGAGCTCAACCGGAACCTGTTCTCCGCGCTGCAGATGGAGAAGGTGGTGATGGCGGTGATCCTCGGGTTCATCGTGCTCGTCGCGAGCTTCATCATCGTCGCGACGCTGATCATGCTCGTGCTCGAGAAGCGCCGCGAGGTCGCGGTGCTCGAGTCGATGGGCGCCGGCGCGTCGAGCATCATGAAGATCTTCGTCGCCGAGGGGCTCGTGATCGGCGCCATCGGCACGATGTTCGGCCTCATCCTCGGGTTCGGGACGTGCCTCTTCATCGAGAAGGTCGGCATCCCGCTGGACCCCGAGGTCTATTACATCTCGAACCTGCCGGTGCGCATGGAGGCCGCCCAGTTCGCCCAGGTGGCGCTGCTCGCGCTCGTGCTGTCGTTCCTCGCGACCGTGTACCCCGCGAGCAAGGCCGCGCGGCTCGACCCGGTGGAAGGGCTCAGGAGCGAGTGATGAGGGCGCAGGAGCGCGTGACGATCGAGCCGCTCGTGCGCGTCGAGGCGCTCACGAAGACGTACCTCATGCCCGAGAAGGAAGGGCACGTGCGGCGTCTCGACGTGCTGCGTGGGCTCGATCTCGAGATCGCCCGGGGCGACCTGGTCGCGCTGACGGGGCCGTCGGGGGCCGGCAAGAGCACCTTCCTCCACATCCTCGGGACCCTCGACTCGCCCACCACCGGGAGCGTCGTCTTCGACGGCGAGGACGTGTTCGCGCGCGACTCGGCCGGGCTCGCCGCCTTCCGCGGGGCCTCGCTCGGCTTCGTGTTCCAGAGCCACCACCTCCTGCCGGAGTTCACCGCCGCCGAGAACGCGATGATGCCGGCGCTGGTCCGGCGGCTCTCCCGCGCCGACGCCCGCCGCCGGGCCGAGGCGGTCCTCGAGCTGGTCGGGCTGGGCGACCGCATGGATCACAAGCCCGGCGAGCTGTCCGGAGGCGAGCAGCAACGGGTCGCGCTCGCGCGGGCGCTCTGTCTCGAGCCGCGGCTCGTCCTCGCGGACGAGCCGACCGGCAACCTCGACCCTCGGACCGCCGAGGGCATCCACCAGCTCCTCCAGGATCTCAACTCGCGGCTCGGGATCACGATGGTCGTCGTGACCCACAACGAGGTGCTCGCGTCGGCCCTGCCTCGTCGGCTCCACCTCGAGGCCGGCAAGCTCGTCTGAGCGCGGTCGCGCGACCACCTCATCCTTGAAGCCTGTCAGTGTCTTGCCGTACATTGCGCCCCCTCGTGATTCGCCCCATCTGGACAGCGCTGGTGCTGGCCCTGCTCCTCAGCGCGCCAGCCCGCGCTCAGGACGCTGCGGGCACCACCCCCGTGGTCGGCGGCATCCTCGTCGAAGGCAATCGTCGCGTGGAGATCGACGCCGTGAAGGCGGCGGTCTCGAGCAAGGCCGGTCAGCCGCTCGACGCGGCGCGGCTCGACGAGGACATCAAGTCCGTGATGCGCCTCGGGTTCTTCTCCGACGTGGTCATCGAGGAGCGCGGCGATCCGGCGCGACCGACGCTCGTGTTCCGCGTCGTGGAGCGGCCCGCGGTGCGCCAGGTTCGCGTCGAGGGCAACGAGGAGATCTCGAACGACGACCTCAAGGAGACGATCGCCGAGGTGAAGCCCTTCTCGATCGTCGACCTCAAGGCGGTCACCGCCGCGACGAAGAAGATCCAGGAGAAGTACGTCGAGAAGGGGTTCTTCCTCGCCGAGGTGAAGTACCAGCTCGTCGAGGAGCCCGAGAACCAGGTCGACGTCGTGTTCCAGGTCGCGGAGCACGCCAAGGTCCAGGTCCGCGAGATCACCTTCATCGGCAACGACCACGTCCCCCGCGAGGACATCACCCCGTACATGCAGACGCGGGAGGGCGGCTGGCTGTCGTTCCTCACGTCGGCGGGGACCTACCGCGAGGAGGCGTTCCAGCGTGACCTCGGGGCCGTCCAGTTCGTCTACGGCGACCGCGGCTACCTCTACGCGAAGGTCGAGCAGCCCGCGATATCGCTCTCGCCCGACCGGCGCTTCATGACGATCACCCTCCGGATCGAGGAGGGCCAGCAGTACCGGGTCGGCAACGTCTCGTTCGAGGGCGAGCTCCTCGACCGCGAGCCGATCCTGCACCGCATCTCCAAGGTGGAGCCGGGCGAGCTGTTCGCGCGCTCGAAGGTCGGCAAGGACCTCACCGCCGTCGGCGACGTCTACAAGGACCTGGGCTACGCGTACGCGAACGTCACGCCGCTCACCCAGGTCCACGAGGAAGAGAAGACCGTCGACATCAGCTACGACGTCCAGCCCGGCCAGAAGGTCTACTTCGAGCGCATCGAGGTGGCGGGCAACTCGCGGACGCGCGACAAGGTGATCCGCCGCGAGCTCCGCATCTACGAGGGCGCGCTCTACAGCCAGACCGCCATCAACGTCTCGAAGCAGCGCGTGACGGCCCTCGGGTACTTCGAGACCGTCGAGGTCAAGACCGAGCGCGGGTCCGCCGACGACAAGATCGTCGCGCGCGTCGAGGTGAAGGAGAAGTCCACCGGCACGTTCCAGATCGGGGCGGGCTTCTCGTCGTACGAGAACTTCATCCTCACCGGCCAGATCTCGCAGAACAACTTCTTCGGGTGGGGCCAGAGCCTGTCGCTGCAGGTGCAGTGGTCGTCGATCCGCCAGCTCGGGAACATCCAGTTCATCGAGCCGTACTTCCTCGACACCCGCTGGACGTTCGCGTTCGACCTCTACGCGACCGAGGCCACCTACACGACCTTCAACCGGACCGCGTTCGGCGGGTCGATGACGTGGGGCTACGAGCTCGTCGGGCTCGCGCCGTGGTGGAACTTCGCGCGGCACCTGGAGGACATGCGCCTGTTCGCCACCTACACGAACGAGCGCGTGAACGTATCCCGGAACTTCGAGGACATCCTCCTCGCGAACCGGTTCCGCTCCGGGACCACCAGCGCCGTCCGGCTCTCGCTCCAGTGGGACAAGCGTGACAACCGGCTGTTCCCGTCGGCGGGCTTCTTCCACACCATCTCGGCGGAGTTCGCGCCGCCGCTCCTCGCCCCCGAGTCCGTCTTCGGGAACTCGGTCAACCTCTTCTCCCGCTATACGTTCGACGCGCGCTTCTACCGCCCGATCATCTGGGGGTTCATCGGGCGGCTGAAGCTCTCGACCGGCTACATCCGTGAATGGGACTCGGCCCACCCCATCCCGATCTCGGAGCTCTATTACCTGGGAGGCATCAACTCGGTCCGAGGCTACCGGATGCTTTCGATCGCGCCGCGGGTTACCGCAGCGGTCGAGCCGCGCGGCGACGCGGCGACCGGCCTCATCTCGGTGGGCGGCGACAAGCAGCTCACCTTGAACATGGAGATCGAGTTCCCGATCATGGACAAGGTGGGTATCCGCGGAGTCGTCTTCCACGATCTCGGGAATGCCTTCCGGCCGGGGAAGTACACGGATCCGGAGGTGCCGCTCTCGCTCTACCGGTCCGTCGGCTTCGGCCTGCGCTGGTTCAGCCCGATCGGCCCGCTGCGGTTCGAGTGGGGGTTCCCGCTCAACCGCCGGAAGAACCCGC
>DASSQI010000250.1:0-15352 GCA_035702585.1 Anaeromyxobacteraceae bacterium | reverse complement strand
AGTCCTCGAACACGCGCTCGCACTTTTCCCTGAAGTGGCGGTCGCCGGCCGAGAGCACCTCGTCGAACAGGTAGATTTCCGCCTCGACGTGCCGCACCGCGGAGAAGGCGAGCCGCGAGCGCATTCCGGTGGAGAGCGTCTTCAGCTTCGCGGTGCGGAATTCTCCGAGCTCGGCCCAGTCGATGATCTCGGGCAGCCGCTCGCGCACGATGTCGCGCGTCATCCCGTTGATCGCGCCGTAGAGGTAGAGGTTGTCCTCGACCGAGAGCTCGTCGAGCATCCCGATGCCGAGCCCGGTCACCAGCGCGATGTCGCCGGCGGCGCCGACCGTGCCCGCGCTCGGCAAATAGAGGCCCGCGATCGTGCGCAGCAGCGTCGTCTTGCCGGCGCCGTTCCGGCCGACGAGGAACACCATCTCGCCGCGATCGATGTGGATCGAGGCGTCGGAGACGACCCGCGCCAGCCCGTACGCGACGTCGAGGTGTCGCACGTCGAGGAGCATGCCTAGCCCTCCCCGCCGATCGCCGCGCGGCGCGTCGACTGGCGAGCCCCGTCGCCCCAGTAGACCCTGCGCACCGTCGCGTCGCGCAGGATCGCGTCGGGCGGGCCCTCGGCGATGATGCGGCCCTCGTGCATGACGGTGAGCCGCTCCACGAGGTCGAGCACGTGCGAGATCTTGTGCTCGATGAGGACGAGCGACAGCTCGCCGCGAAGCGCGCGCACGAGCCCGAGCACCTCGACGATCTCGCCGTCCGAGAGCCCCGCGAGCGGCTCGTCCAGGAGCAGCACGCGAGGGCGCAGCGACAGCGCGACCGCGATCTCGAGCTTGCGCTTCTCTCCGTACGAGAGCTCCGCGACGCGCACGCCCGCCTTGCCGCGCAGCCCGACGCGGTCGAGCGCCGCGAGCGCCTCCTGCAAGGTGTCCTCCGCGCGCGCGCGGCCCAGCATGAAGCGCCAGGCCGCCGGAGGGTGCTCGCGGGCGCGAAGGACGGAGAGCACGAGGTTGTCGACCGCGGCGAGCGAGTCGAACACGGAGACGAGCTGGAACGTGCGCGCGAGCCCCATGCGCACGCGCGCGTGAGGCCCGGTCGAGGTCACGTCGCGGCCCTCGAGCACGACGCGGCCGGTGGTCGGCCGGTGCAGGCCGGTGAGCAGGTTGAAGAAGGTGGACTTGCCGGCGCCGTTCGGCCCGATGACGCCCGCCGCCTCGCCCTCGCGGAGCGCGTAGGTCACGTCCGTCACGGCGGCGAAGTCGCCGAACCGCTTGCCGAGGCCCGCGCACTCCAGCACGACCCTGCTCATCACGCCCCCTGAGCGCGAGGCGGGGGACCCCTCCCCCCGCCTCGCGTTTCACTGCGTCAGAATCCGAGCTCCTTGAGCGGCGGCAGGTAGTCCTCGCTCTTGTAGGACCCGACGACCTTCACGAGGTCCCAGCGCGCGTCCTTGCGCTCCTTCGCGCCCTTTCCCACGACGACGAACGCGCTGTACTTGAACACCGGCTGGTGGTCGTCACGCCACGACGCCTTGCCCTTGATCGAGTCGAACTCGCGGCTGGCCTGCAGCGCCTTCGCGACCGCCGCCGCATCGCTCGTCTGCGCGAGCTCGAGCGCCCGCAGCGCCTCCTTCGTGCCGACGTAGGCCATCGCGGAGTACGGGTCGGGCGGGTACTTGTAGACGGCCTGGAACTTCTCCGTGAACGACCGCGCGCGCGCGGCGACGTCCGCGTCCTCGAAGCCGGTGAGGTCGTAGTACCAGCTCATGAGGCCGTACACGCCGTCGAGCGCCTCGGCGGGGACGCCGCTGCCGAACACGTTCGTCATCCAGTTGAACCAGACCTTCGTCTTCGACTTGAGGCCGGTCTCGTAGGTCTGCTTCAGCACGTTGATCGCGTCGGTGCCCCAGTGCGCCAGCATGACGACGTCGGGCTTCGCCTCGGCGACCTTCGTCAGGTACGGCGTGAAGTCGCTCGTGCCGACCGGCGACTCGAGGTACTCGACCGGCGTCCCCATCTTCGCGAACGCCGCCTTCGCGCCCCTCCACTGGTCCTGGCCGAACGCGTACGCGGGGCCGAAGAAGACCACCTTCTTCGCGCCGAGCTGCTTCACGACGTACGACGCGCCCGCGTAGCCCGCCGAGTAGGCGGAGCCGTGGATCGCGAACGTCGACGGCGCCATCTCTTCCTTCATGAACATCCCGAGCGCGACCACGTTCACCGGGAAGTAGGCGATCGGCGAGATCTTCACCTGCTTGTTCAGCGCGGCGCTGATCGGCGCGAACGTCTGGCCGACGATCACGTCCACCTTCTCCTCGTCGACCAGCTCGCGGTAGCGCCGGATCGCGATGTCGGGCTTCGTCTCGTCGTCCTTGACGACGTACTCGATCTTCAGCTTCTCCGAGCCCCACTTCACGCCGCCGGCCGCGTTCACCTCGTCGATGGCGAGCTTCGCGCCGTCGAGCTGCACCGGGCCGATGGGCGAGGCGGCCCCGGTGAGCCCGAACATGAGGCCGACCTTCACCGCCTTCTTCGGCGCCGCGCGCGCGTCGCCCGCGGCGACCGCGAGGAGCGCTGCGCCGACGACCGCTGCGAGCCGCAAGAACGTGCGAGTCATGGCGGCTCCGGTCATTCGATGGCTGCGAGGAACTCGGCGGAGGTCATCACCTTGCCGATGCGGGGGAAGATCACCTCCTCCGCGTACTCCTGCTCGCGGTCGGTGTCGGTGCCGGTGCAGTCCTTGACGACGATGACGCGGTAGCCGAGGTCGTAAGCCGAGCGCGCGGTGGACTCGACGCACCAGTTCGTGTGGAACCCGCAGATCGCGACGTTCTCGATCTCGTTCGCGCGGAGCAGGTAGTTCAGCGCCGTGGAGTGGAACGCGTCGAGCGTCAGCTTGCCCCTGATGATGACGTCGCCCTCGCGCGGCCGCAGCGGCTCGACGATCTCCGGGCCCGGCGTCCCCTCGAGCCACGCGCCGACGCCCCAGTCCGCCTTCATCTTCATCTCGATGCCGCGCAGCCCCTCGGCGCCGGGGCCGGTCTCCTTGAGCTCCGGGAAGCCCTTCTTGAAAGCCTGGAACGGCACGTAGAACAGCTTCACCTTGCCGCGCGCGCTCTCGGTGAGGTTCACGAGGTTCGCGATCACGTTCCGCTTCTTCAGCTGCTCGGCGATGTACTGGTACATCGTGCCGCCCGGGCTCAGGAAGTCGTTCTGGGGCTCGATGAGCACGATCGCGGTCTTCTCCCGGTTCAGCTTCGTCATGGCTTTGCTCTCCTCTCGGTGGAGCGTTGCGCTTCGTGAATCGCCTCGATGAGGTGCTGGTTGTGCTCGCCGAGAACCGCCTCGGCGGCGTCGGGGTCCCTCGCGCGGAGCGCGTCGAGCAGCCGCGTGTGGTCTCGCAGCAGCAGCCGCAGGTAGCGCTCGACGTGCAGGTTGAGCGGGCGCATCTTCGCCTTGAGCCGCTCCAGGACGTCCTGCAGGTAGGGGTTGCCGGCGGCGACGTAGACGGCGGCGTGGAACTCGAAGTCGGAGCGCGAGTACGCGACGACGTCGCCGCGCTCCACGATGAGGCGCTGCTGGTCGATGATGTGCTCCATCCTGCGCACGGTCGCGTCGTCGATCCGCTCCGCCGCGAGGCGCCCCGCGAGCGCCTCGAGCGGCTTGCGAACCTCGTACAGGTCCTGCGACTGCTCCAGCGTCAGCTCCGCCATGAACACGCCGCGGTTCGCGATGCGGACGAGGAGCCCCTCCTGCTCGAGGCGGTGGATCGCCTCCCACACCGGCGTGCGGCTGACGCCGAGCTCGCGGGTCAGCTCCTCCACGTTGATCCGCGCCCCGGGGTGGAACCGCTCGTTGGCGATCATGTCGCGCAGGACCGCGAGGACCTGGCTCGAGAGCTTGTTCCGCTCGATGCGCATGGGACCCTTCGTGTTTCGTGAAACATGAAATGGGACGACGGCGACGATCGATCGACGCGCGTCGTTCGTCGCGCTGGCAGAAGGGTGCCCTCGAACGCTCTGCTGCCATCGGGTCAAGCAGGCGACCGCGGCGGCGTGTCAGCGAGTGGAGGAATCTCGCAGGGATCGGTCGAGGATCTCGACCGGGTGGGCTGCCTCGATGGAGGCGCCGCGCTCCGAGAGGAGCCGCTCGATGTGCAGCGTGCACCCGGGGTTCGCGCTCGCGAGGAGCGTCGCGCCCGTGGACAGCACCGCGTTCGCCTTGCGGCGGCCGACGTCCTCGGCGCTCCCGGGCTGCACGAGGTTGTAGATGCCCGCCGATCCGCAGCACTGCTCGCCGTCGGGCACCTCGACGAGCTCGAGACCCGGAATCGTTCGCAGCAGCGCGCGCGGCGCCTCGCCGACGCGCTGCGCGTGGCCGAGGTGACACGGCGAGTGGTAGGCGACGCGGGCCCGCAGCGGCGCGCGCGGCGCCCGCGGCGGCAGCGCCGCGAGCAGCTCCGTCACGTCGCGCACCTTCGCCGCGAACGCGCGCGCCCGCGGCGCGAACTCGGCGTCTCCCTGGAACAGGTGCCCGAGGTCCTTCAGGTGCGAGCCGCAGCCCGCTGCGTTCACCACCACGACGTCGAGCTCCTCGCGCTCGAACCGCTCGACCATCTCGCGCGCGAGCCGTCGCGCCTCCAGGTCGCGGCCGGCGTGCATCGAGAGCGCCCCGCAGCACCCCTGCCCCGCCGGCACCACGACCTCGACGCCCTCGGCCGCGAGCACGCGCAGCGTCGCGGCGTTCACGCCCGGGAAGAAGACGCGCTGCACGCACCCGCCGACGAGGCCTGCCCGGAGCCGCGCCTCGCCGCGCGCGGGCACCCGGCGCGGCAGCCGCGCGAACACGTCCGCCGCGGTGAGCGGCGGCGCGAGCGCCTCGAGCTGCGCGAGCCGCCGGGAGAACCGGAGGACGCCGAGCCGCCGCACGAGCCAGCTCAGGCCCGAGAGCTGCCACAGCCACAGGAAGAAGGCGGCGACCTTCAGGAGCCGCGGTCGCGTGAACAGCGCGAAGATCGCGCCGCGATGGGCCCTGTCGTACGCATCGCGCCGGTGGAGCTGCTCGACGCGGACGCGCGCCTCCTCGATCACGTGATCGTAGCGGACGCCCGACGGGCATGCGGTGACGCACGCCATGCAGCCGAGGCACCGGTCGAAGTGCTCGGCGACCGTCGCGGTCATCGGGGTGCGCCCGTCCTCGACCGCCTTGAAGAGGTCGATGCGCCCGCGCGGCGAGTCCATCTCCTCCTGCCAGTTGTGCCAGGTCGGGCACGCGGGCAGGCAGAAGCCGCAGTGCACGCAGGCCTCGGCGGCCTCGCGGCCGGGTCCGCGCACGCCGAGGCGCGGCTCTCCGGGCGCGTTCTCCGGGAGGCCGCGCATCTCGGGCGCAGCCCGCGCGTGCTCCGTCTGCGATCGGCTCTGCGCGGGGTCCGGCACGTCAGATCCCTCCCACGAAGCGCCCGGGCGCGAGGCGGTTCTCCGGGTCGAGCTCGCGCTTCAGGCGGCGCATGATCTCGATCGACCGCGGCGCGGCGCCCCACACGTCGGCGACGGCGCGGAGACCGCCGGGCGCCGCGGTGAGGACGAGCGCGCCGCCGGCCGGCGACACGGTGCGCCTCGCGGCCTCGACGGCGCGGGCGGTGTCGCCGGCGCTCTGCAGATCGCCCGCGACGCGCGCGATCCCGAGCGCGGGGTGAACGACGAGCTCGCCGTCGCGGAGCGTCGCGGCGAGCGCGCGCAGGGCCTCGAGCACCGAGGGGAGCTCGGCCGGCGCGAACGTGGCCTTCGCCCGCACCGTGCCCTCGATCGCGGCGCGCTCCCAGTCGTCCCACAGCCGCGCCTCGTCCTGTGCCTCGAGCAGCTCGCACGCCGCGCTCCCCGCCAGGGCGGCGAGACGGTCGCCCTGGTCGCGCACGCCGGGCGCGAACCCCTCGAGCCGGATCGCGAGCCGCAACCGGTCGCGCTCCGCGCGCGCCGTCACCGCGACCGGCTCGAGCCGCGCGTCGAGCGTCGCGCGCGTGAGGCTCGCGACCTCGGGGGCGGCGAGCGGGCCGACGAGGAAGGTCGCGGAGCGCTCCGGCAGCGGGTGCAACCGGAACGTCACCTCTGCGATGAGGCCGAGCGTGCCGAGCGAGCCGCAGAGCAGCCGCGGGAGATCGAACCCCGCGACGTTCTTCACGACCTTGCCACCGCCGCGCGCGACGACGCCGTCGGCGCGCACGATCGTCATGCCGATGACGAGGTCGCGGACCGAGCCGTAGCGGGTACGGCGCGGACCGAACGCGTTGGCCGCGACGATGCCTCCGACGGTGGCCTGCGCCGCCGCGGGCGCGTCGAGGGCGAGCCGCTGACCGTGCGGCGCGAGGTGCTGCTGCAGCGCGGCGAGCGTCATCCCCGCCTCGACGGCGACGATCTGGTCGGACGGCGCGTACTCGCGCACGCGCGACAGGTGCCGCGTGTGCACGACGGCGTCGAGGCGCGCCGGCGCCGCGCCGAGCTCGAGGTCGGTGCCGCCGCCCACGAAGGCGATCGCGAGCCGGTCCTTCGCGAGCGCCTCGAGGTCGGCGGCCGCATCCGCGACCGTCCGGGGCTCGACCGCGAGGCGCGGCCGCACGCCGCAGATGGTGTCGACGTCCGTCGCGGCGCGGGCGAGCGCGGGCGTCACCACCGCTCCGCGAGCCCGGCCACCTCGACGGGGTGCGGGACGTACGGGCCTGGCTTCTCGCCGCAGAGGCGCGGCGTCGGGAAGACCTTGCCGGGGTTCATGATGCCGGCCTCGTCGAAGGCGCGGCGCACGCGCTGCATCGTCTCGAGATCGGCCTCGCCGAACTGCTCGGCCATGTAGGCCGCCTTCTCCGCGCCGACGCCGTGCTCGCCGGTGATCGAGCCGCCGGAGCGGATGCAGATGCGCAGGATCTCGCCGCCGACCGCGGCCGCGCGCTCCTCCTGCCCCGGGATCCGCGCGTCGTACAGCACGAGCGGGTGGAGGTTCCCGTCGCCGGCGTGGAACACGTTCGCGACACGGAGGCCGGCGGCCTGCGTGAGCGCGCCGATCTCCCGCAGCACGCGCGCGATCTCGGATCGCGGGATGACGCCGTCCTCGACGAGGTAGTTCGGGCTGAGGTGCCCGACCGCCGCGAACGCAGCCTTGCGGCCCTTCCACATCAGCAGCCGCTCGGCGTCGTCCTTCGGCACGCGGATCTCCAGCGCTCCCGCCGCGCGCGCGATCTCGATGGCTCGCGAGGAGACGTGCTCGACCTCGGCCCGCGGCCCGTCCGCGTCCATGAGCAGCAGTGCCCCGACGTCGGGCCAGTCGAGGCCGGTCGCGGCGCGCGCCGCCTCGATCGCGAGCCGGTCCATCATCTCGATGGCGGCGGGGAGGATCCCGGCGGCGATGATCCCGGACACCGCCGCGCCAGCCTCGTCGCACGACGGGAAGGTCGCGAGGAACGTGCGGGTCGTCTCCGGCTTCCGCAGCACGCGCAGCGTCACCTCGGTCGCGATGCCGAGCATCCCCTCGCTGCCGACGAGCGCGGCCAGCAGATCGTAGCCGGGCGGGTCGAGCGCGGGGCCGCCCACGTCCACCACGCTGCCGTCGGACAGCACCACGCGCGCAGCGAGCACGTGGTTCACCGTGAACCCGTACTTGAGGCAGTGCGCGCCGCCCGAGTTCTCGGCGAGGTTGCCGCCGATCGAGCAGACGCTCTGGGACGACGGATCGGGTGCGTAGTAGAAGCCGTCGCCCGCGACGGTCCGCGTGACGTCGAGGTTGAAGACGCCGGGCTCGACGCGGATCCAGCCGTTCGCGAGGTCGATCTCGAGCACCCGGCGCATCCTCGAGAGCGCGACGAGGATGCAGCCGGGCACCGGCCGCGCTCCGCCCGACAGCCCGGTCCCGGAGCCGCGCGGGACGATCGGGATGCCCGACTCACGAGCGATCCGGAGGACCTGCGATACCTCGTCGGCGGAGCCCGGCAGGACGACGAGCCCGGGCGTCGTGCGGCCATGGGTGAGGCCGTCGCACTCGTACACCACGAGGTCCGCGGGGTCGCCGACCACGTGCGCGGCCCCGACCACCGCGGCGAGGCGCGCGGCTACGTCCGGCGGAAATCCCGCTGCGACCGGCATCGTCCCTCCGCTCGAGGATGGGAGTATGTCCGGGGCGGAGCGGCGCCCGCGACGCCCCGGCCGTGACTCGCTGGTCGTGCCTACTGGTACAGGATCGAAGGCAGCCAGAGCCCGATCTGCGGGAAGACGTACAGGACGAACAGCGCGAGCACCTGGATCGCCATGAACGGCATCATGCCCGCGAAGATCTGGTTCAAGCTCACGTGCTCCGGCGCGACGCCCTTCAGGTAGAAGGCGGCCATCGCCACCGGCGGCGACAGGAACGCGGTCTGCAGGTTCAGCGCGACCAGCAGCCCGAAGAACAGCGGGTCGATCTCGAAGTGCCCGAGCAGCGGGATGAAGATCGGCATGAAGATGACGATGATCTCCGTCCACTCGAGCGGCCAGCCGAGCACGAAGATGATGAACTGGGCGAGCAGCATGAACTCGACCGGCGAGAGGCTCAGCCCGAGCACCCAGTGCTCGATGATGGCCTGACCGCCGAGGAGCGCGAACGCCGCCGAGAAGATGCTGGACCCGACGAACAGCCAGCAGACCATCGCGGTCGTCTTCGCCGTGAGGAACACCGACTCCCTGAGGACGCTCCACTTGAACTGCCGGTACGCCCCGGTGAGCAGGAGGCCGCCGGTCGCGCCGAGCGCGGCCGCCTCGGTGGGCGTCGCCCAGCCGAAGATGATCGACCCGAGCACCGCCAGGATGAGCGACGCGAGCGGGAAGAACGACCCGAGCAGCATCTTGAAGACCTCGAGCCGCTCGAAGGTGTGGATCGAGTAGTGGAACGCGAGCGCCGCGACCCCCAGGGCGAGCACGATCCAGAACGGGCGCGGGGTCGGCTTGCGCGGGGGTGCCTCCGGTACGGCCGGCACGGCGGCAATCTCACCCGACTGCGTGGTCGCCGGAGACGCCTTCTCGGCGCCTGGGGGCTCGCTGAGCCCGGTCTGCTGTGCTTCCTGTTCGCGCGGCGCGGCGCCTTGCCCTCCGGCGGCGGACTGCTGCGCGCCGTGCCCGGGCGGCTCCTGGACTTCTTCGGCCCGCAGCTCCCGGATCGCCTCGGTCGGCGCCGCACCCTGGGCGCCTTCCGCCAGCGGTTCCTGAAGACCTACCGCAGGCGGCTCCTGCAGCCCGGACGAAGCCTCCTCGCCAGGCGGCTCGGACAGCCCCGTCGCCGATCCCCCCTCCACGCCGGGCCCGTCGTCGGCCTCGCCGATCTCCCTCAGCTCGCCCTGGTACACGTAATCCGGCTCGGTCAGCACGCGGTGGATGACGCCCATTCCGGCGGCGAACAGGATCGCGGGCATCAGCGCGATGAAGAGGTTCTTCGCGACGACGCCGCGCGGCGCCTCACGCAGGCGCGGCCCGCCGAACGCGGCCGCGAGCCCCGGGATCGCGAGCCGGCTGCCCGTCGAGCGCTTCAGGCTCTCCGCGAACGCCGGCAGCGAAACGTGGAGCTCCGACTCCGGCGGCATGGGAGCGAGCGCGGGGTTCAGCTTCGCGCGGATGATCACGTACCCGATGTAGAGCCCCGCGAGCATGAGCCCCGGGAAGAACGCGCCCGCGTAGAGCTGCACGACCGAGACGCCGGCCGTCGCGCCGTACAGGATCAGCATGACGGACGGAGGGATCAGGATCCCGAGGCAGCCTCCCGCGGTGATCGCGCCCGCCGACAGCTTGATGTCGTATCCCGACCGCAGCATCGCCGGGAACGCGAGCAGGCCCATGAGCGTCACGACCGCGCCGACGATGCCGGTCGCGGTCGCGAACAGGGCGCACGTCGCGAGCGTCGCCACGGCGAGCGAGCCGGGGACGAAGGACATCGCGAGGTGGAGGCTCTTGAACAGCCGCTCGATCAGGTTCGCCCGCTCGACGAGATAGCCCATGAAGACGAACAGCGGGATCGAGATGAGGACCTCGTTCGTCATCACCGCGTAGGTGCGCTGCACCATGAGGTCGAGCGTCTGCTGCACGGCGAGATCGGGGTTCACGCTCCGGTAGGCGAGGAACGCGAACAAGGTCCCCATGCCCATGAGCGTGAACGCCGTCGGGAAGCCGAGCATGATCGCGACGACGACGAGCGAGAGCATGAGCAGCCCGAGGTGGCCGCTCGTCATCGCCGAGGGCGACGGCATGATCCACATCGTCACCGCGATGAGGATCGCCATCAGCGAGAGGCCGAAGACGAGCTCCTTCCTCATGGCTCGTCCCCCCGCTCACGCGGTTCTTCGCGTCTCTCCTGCTCGCGCTCGTGCTGGCTCTCCGCCACGACGGCGCGGTCGGCCGCGGCGATCTCCTCGTCGGTGACGCCCACCAGCTCCTTCAGCTTCTCGACGTCGACCTCGACCACGTCCTCCTTGCGCGAGGGCCAGGCCCCGTCCTTGAGGCACTGGACGCAGCGCACGATCTCCACGATGCCCTGCACGAGCAGGAGCCCGCCGGCGATCGGGATGAAGGTCTTGAACCAGTAGATCGGCGGCCCGTTCGACATGACCGAGGACCTCTCGCCGATCGCCCACGACTCGCCCGCGAAGCGCCAGCCGGCCCACACCATCGCGACCGTCCCCGGGAGGAAGAACACGATGAACAGGACGAGGTCGATCGTGGCCTGCAGTCGCGCCGGGAAGAAGCCGTACAGCACGTCGCCACGGACGTGCCCGTTCTTCGCGAGCGTGTACGCGCCCGCCATCATGAACATGACCCCGTACAGCTGGATCTGCGCGTCGAACATCCAGGCGTGCGGCGAGTCGAAGAACTTCCGGGAGATGACCTCCCAGGTGATGAGGGCCGCGAGCCCGACGATGATCCACGCGAACAGCTGGCCGATGAACGTGCTCAGCCGATCGATCGACAGGAGTACTCTGCGCATGGTCGAGCCAGGGTGCGGTGAGGAGAGGCGGGCCGCCCGGCGGCGCAGCCGGGCGGCCATGGCCGGCGATCACGCCGGCCTCGGGTGCGCTACGTCTTCTTCGCGGGCGCTCCGCCGGCTGGCGCGCCGCGCTTCCCGAAGAAGTGGTTCCACGCCATCCGGTACTCGACGTTCGTGTCGTTCTGCCACTTGCCGCAGCGCTGCGCGAACTCCCGCTGCGAGTCGGCGACCTTCTTGAACATCGGGTTCTCGGACGACTTCTTCTGGACGATGTCGTCCCAGATCTCGAGCTGCCGCCTCAGGATGGCGTCCGGCGTCTTGTAGAACTTCACGCCGTGCTTCTGCAGGTCGACGTAGTCCGCCGCGTAGCGGTCGATCGCCTTCCACGACATGTCGGCCGACGCCGCCTGCA
Source organism: Anaeromyxobacteraceae bacterium (assembly GCA_035702585.1). Classification (GTDB taxonomy): domain Bacteria; phylum Myxococcota; class Myxococcia; order Myxococcales; family Anaeromyxobacteraceae; genus DASSQI01. Next base: position 3,962 of record DASSQI010000250.1, on the reverse strand, counting down.
TCGCGTAGTACAGGGTCGACTTCAGCTCGGGCGGGAGCGCGTCGAACTTCGCCTTGTTGAACAGGATCTCGAACTGCTCGCTGCACTGGTGGAAGCTCTGCAGCATGCAGACCTTCGACACGTCGGGGAACCCGAGGGCCTTGTCGGAGGACGCGTTGTTGAACTCGGCGGCGTCGAGCAGACCGCGGTCGAGCGCCGGCACGATCTCGGCGCCCGGCAGCGCGTTCACCGCCGCGCCGAGGCCGGTGAAGATGTCGATCGAGAGCCCCACGGTCCGGAACTTGAGTCCCTTGAAGTCCTCGGGCCTCGTCACCGGCTTCTTGAACCACCCGAGCGGCTGCGTCGGCATCGGGCCGTACACCCACGAGACCACGTCGAGGTTGAGGCTCTTGTAGATCTCCTCGAGCAGCTTCGCGCCGCCGCCGTAGTAGTGCCAGGCGAGCACCATGTTCGGATCCATGCCGAACGCCGCGCCGGACCCCCACAGCGCCATCGCCGCGTTCTTGCCGTACCAGTAGGCGGTGACGCCGTGGCCGCCGTCGAGCGTGCCCTTGGAGACCGCGTCGATGAGGTCGAACGCCTTCACGACGGCGCCCGCCGGGAGCACCTCGATCTTCAGGCGCCCGCCGGCCATCTCGTTCACCTTCTTGGCGTAGTCGAGCGCGTACTCGTGGAAGATGTCCTTCGTCGGCCAGGTGCTCTGCCATCGCCACGTGATCGGCGCCTGCGCGGAGATGATGGTCGGCCCTGCGACCGCCGCCGCGCCGGCGACCCCGACCGCCGCCTTCTTGAGGAAGTCACGCCGCGAGGACTGCGCGTCCGACTGCACGTCCGGGGCGTTCGTCGTCGTCTCGTCGCTCATGTGCTCTCCTGTTCCGGGGGTAAGCGCGCCGTGCATTCCATCCCCAACTTCCCGCGGCAACGTTCGCACGGGTGCAATCGAACTTTTGTTACGAAGGAGCAATGGTGACTTTCCGTGCGCCGTCGTTCTCCGCCGCGACCGCCGTCGTGCTCCTCGCCGCCACTGCGTGTGCGGCCCGCTCGGGTCCCCGCACCGACCGGCCGGAGACGCCGCTGGGCTCCGCGTGGGCGTCCACCCAGAACCGCGATCACCCGCTCGCCGGGAAGATCTGGGACGTGCGGAAGAAGGCGTTCGTGGGCGAGCAGGAGCTCCGCGCCGCGGTCACGTCCGCGCGCTACGTGCTGCTCGGCGAGGTCCACGACAACCCCGATCACCACCTCCTGCAGGCGCGCGTCGTCCGGATGGTGACCGGGGCGGGCAAGCGTCCAGCGATTGCGTTCGAGATGCTCGACGAGAGCCAGCAGCCCGCGATCGACGCAATCCCCGCAGGGGACAGCGGCAATCCCGACTCGGTACGTGACGCGGTGCGGTGGGACGAGAGCGGGTGGCCGGCGTTCGCGCTGTACCGGCCGATCTTCCAGGCGGCGCTCGACGCGCACCTGCCGATCGTCGCCGCGAACCTGCCCCGCGCGCGGATCCGCGAGGCCTCGCGCGCCGGGATCACGGCGCTACCGGCCAGCGTGCGCGAACGCATCGAGCGGCAGGGGCCGCTCGCGCCCGCCGTGAGGGCGGAGCTGCGGACCGAGATGGCGGAGTCGCACTGCGGCGAGCTGCCGGACTCGATGCTCGACCCGCTCATCCTGGGCCAGCGCGCCCGCGATGCCCAGCTGGCCGACGCCATCACGAAGGCGGCGACGAAGGACGGGGCGATCCTCATCACCGGCGCAGGGCACGCGCGGCTCGACCGCGGCGTTGCGTCCTACCTGAGCGCGCAGGAGCTCGCGAAGGGCCCCGTCGTCGCGATCGCCTTCGAGGAGGTATCGGCGCAGAAGCAGCAGCCCCAGGACTACTACCCGGCGCAGGGCGATCCCGGCCGGTTCGACTTCGTCGTGTTCACCCCCGGCGCCGAGCGCGAGGATCCCTGCGAGAAGCTCCGGGAGCAGATGCAGCGGATGAAGAAGCACCCCCCCGTTGGAGAAGGGGACGCCGGCACCCAGCTGTGATTTGCTCCCTGCTTCGGGGGGAGATCGATGACCGCCAGCGAACCGGTCGCCAGCGTGGACGCCGCGTGGCTGAAGATGGATCGGCCGAGGAACACGGCCGACATCGTCGGGTTGCTCACGTTCCGCGACCCCCTGCCGCCGGAGACGGTGCGAGACCTGGTCGAGCAGCAGCTCCTCCGCTACGACCGCTTTCGACAGCGCGTCGTCCACTCGGGCGTGCTCCGCGAGCCGACGTGGGAGGACGACCCGGCCTTCTCGCTCGATCGGCACGTGGTCGCGACGAAGCTGCCCGGCGGGAACGGCGCGCTCGAGCGGCTGGTCGCGAGCATCGCCACGGACCGGCTCGACCCGGAGCATCCGCTCTGGCAGATGCACGTCGTCGACCTCGGCGAGGACGGCAGCGCCCTCGTGACGAAGATCCACCACTGCATCGGCGACGGATTCGCGCTCGTCGGCGTGCTGCTCTCCATCGCCGACGAGCTGACCGAGGGAGCGATCCCGCCCGCGAAGCGCGTCCCGACGCTGCCCGCGATCGACCTGTTCAAGGATCCGTTGAAGACGATCCGCGACGCGGTCCTCGACCCCATGCGCGCGGTGAAGCTCGGCAAGAACGCGGTCGGGCTCGCGCTCGCGATCGCGCGCATGTCGATCCTGCCGTCCGATCCGAGCACGGCGCTGAATCGGCCGCTGAGCGGCCGCCGCAAGCTGGTGTGGAGCCGCGGCATCTCGATGGATCAGCTCCGCGCCGGATGTCACCAGCTCGGCGCGACCGCGAACGAGGTGCTCATCGCGGCGCTCGCCGGTGCGCTCGGCGCTCACCTCGCCGCCGGAGGGGACCGCGTCGACAAGAGCCTGCGCGCGATGGTGCCCGTGAACCTGCGCGACATGATCCCGGTGCGGGCGAAGGGCGCGGAGGCGCTCGGCAACCGGTTCGGGCTCGTCTTCGTCGACCTGCCGGTACACATGCGCGGCGCGCAGGAGCGCCTCTACTCGATCCGCGCGCAGATGACGGCGCTGAAGAAGAGCCCGGACCCGGTCGCGACCTTCGGCGTCCTCTCCGCGCTCGGGCTCGTTCCCAAGCTGCTCGAGCAGATCGTCATCGAGTTCTTCACGACCAAGGCTTCGCTCGTCGTGACGAACGTGCCGGGGCCGCGCGAGTCGCTGCACCTCGCCGGCAAGCAGATCGAGCACCTCATGTTCTGCGTGCCCCACCCTGCGCGCCTGGGGCTCGGCGTGTCGATCTTGAGCTACGCCGGCGAGGTCCGGATCGGCGTCCGCGCGGACGAGGCGGTCATGTCGAACCCGCAGGACCTGGTGGATCGCTTCCACGCGGAGCTGCAGCAGCTCGTGAAGGTGTGATCACGAGCTCGACGATCGCTTGCAGCGCCGCGTCGTCGAGCCCGCCCGTCGCGACGACGTCGGGCGCGTCCGGCGCCTCGTACGGCTCGCCGACTCCGGGCAGATGCAGCACCTCGCCCCTGCGCGCCCCCGCGTAGAGCCCCTTGGGATCGCGGCGCTCACAGACCTCGAGCGGCGTCGTGACGTGGACCTCGACGAACCGTGGCGCGAGCTCCCGGGCGCGTCCGCGCAGCGATCTGCGATGAGCGGTCGCCGGCACGAGCACGACGAGCCCCTGCCGCGCCAGCAGCGCCGCGAGCTGGGCGACGACCTCGTAGAACCGCGCCCGCGACTCGTCGTCGAACAAGAGCGAGGGCACCAGCGCCCGCAGCTCGTCGCCGTCGAGCACCGCCGCTGCGCAGCGGGCGTCTCGCAGACGCGCGCGGACCCGCTGCGCGAGGGTGCTCTTCCCGGACGACGGCAGCCCCGTGAACCAGACGACCACGCCGCCGTCGTCGCCGCTCATGGGATCACGTCCTCGCGGGCCGCCATCGGCTCAGGTCGCGCGGCTCGAACGTCGCGACGGTGCTCACCGGAAG
>DASSQI010000249.1:0-23689 GCA_035702585.1 Anaeromyxobacteraceae bacterium | reverse complement strand
ACGTCGGCGACGTCGCTCACGCGCACGCCCGAAGATGGGGCGGCGCCGCCGCGCGCGACGAACACCTCGAGGCGGGGCGTCGAGACGCCACGCGCCAGCGCGGCGAGCTCGGCGGGCGCGAGCGACTCGAGCGGCACCGTCGCCTCCGCCTCACGGCCGGCGATCGCTCCCGCGACCCACACCGCGAGGAGCGTGTCCACGCTCGCCGCGAAGCTCCCGCCGCTCGCCGACCGAAGTCTCAGCGCCCAGGCTCCGCGCGCCGCCGCATCCCGCCGGAGCGGCGCCGCGGACCGTGACGTGTCGAGCGCGCGTGGCACGACGAGCGCGACGACGTCGGCGCGCCGCAGCGCCAGCGCGACGAGGTGTGCCGAGAGGTCGGCCTGGCGCGAGAGGCCGCTCGCCTTCACCGCCAGCGCCTTCGCCGCGGGCGACAGGAGCTCGTGCCGGACGAACGGCGGGTTCGCGAGGATGAGGTCCGCGCGCGGCCACCGCGCCGCGAGCGCGTCCGCGGCTCGCACCTCGGCAGGCGCGCCGAGCAGCGCGAGGCGGGCGGCGCTGGCCCGCGCCGCGAGCGGAGAGACGTCGAGGCCGAAGAGCCGCAGCCGCGCGCCGACGCGCCCGGCCAGGATCGCCGCCGCGGCGAGGAGCGCGCCGCCGCCGCAGGCGAAGTCGAGCACGCGCAGGCCCTCGAGCGCGGCGCGGAGCGCCGGAGCCGGCGTCGCGAGGCCGAGCAGCGCCGCGACGGAGCTCGCGGCGTCGACGCGCCGGTCGCGGGCGACGGCCGCATACGCGAGGCCATGAGCGGCGAGGAAGGTCGCCTCCGTGCGCCGCGTGAACACCGCTCCGCGCGCGCCTCCGAGCGCGCGCTGGCAGATCGCCTCGAGCACGCGGCCGTCGAGGAGGTCCGGCGCCGGGTCGCGCTCGTCGCCCACCGCGAGCGCGGCGAGCGGCCCCGCGCCGCCGCGAAGTCGGGTGAGCGCCGCGTCGAGCTGCGCCTCGGCGGCGAGAGCGGAGATCGCTGCGAGCGCGCGTGCTTCGGCGGAGACGAGCGGAGCCGACCCGGACACGCCGCCATTCTGGGGTGGAGCGGCTCAGGCCGCCATCTTCGAGGCGTCCTCGTCGCGGCGCCGCAGCAGCCGCGCGCTCGGGACGACCGCGAGCACCGCGACGGCGATCCCGAGCGCGACCTGGTTCGCCTCGACGGCGGGCTGATCCCAGCCCAGGGTCCGCGGGGCGGACACGAGCCACGCCGCCGGCGCGAGCAGGCTGAAGCGGGCCGCGGGCCACTCGAAGGCGGCGAGGCTCGCGACGCACACGAGGAGCCCCATCGCGACGTCGTGCAGGACGGCGGCCGCGGTCGCGTGACCCAGCACGAGCGGCGCGATCATGAGCCAGAGGCCCGCCGCGAAGGATGACCACCGCGCGACCATGATGTTTTCACGGTGGCGCCCTGCGTCGGGCCCGTCAAGGGACGGCGCCAGGCGCGCCCGAAAGTGGCAATGTCATGAGGGGCGGCTACCATCCTCCAGCCGGCCCAACCGGGCCGTGCCGAGACGACGGACTTCCATGACGCACGCTGAAGAACGGGTCGCCGCCGAGATGGGGCGCGCCTTGATGGCCCTGTACCGCGCCGGCATGCAGGTGCGGCTCTCGCCGGACGCGCTGCGCGGCCGCGCGGAAGCGCGCATCGTCCCGGGCCCGTCGGCGAAGCGGCGTCGTGTCGTGCCACGCTCGGCGACGGCCAGCGGCGACTCGCCGCTCGCCGCGATCCACGCCGCCGTCGACCGCCTGAACCAGCGCGCGGGCGCGATCCTCGTCCAGCTGGACTGATCACCGCGCGCGCTTCAGCGCGCGCGACGACCCGGCCCTAGGCGAACAGCCCGTCGAGCTTCTCGTGGATGTTCTCCTCGACCTTCTTCCGCATCGAGCCGGGCACGAGCATCGGGAACTTGATGTCGACCTCGACCTCCTCGTCGCGCACGGCGTAGGTCCCCGTCATGCCCATCTTGTGGACGCGGCCGGTCTTCGCCGCCGGGTCGTGCTCGTACTGCAGCGAGAGCTTCTCCGCGATGCGGTGCATGACCTCGTCGACCTTCTCGAAGATCTCTCCTGCGCTCTTCCCCGGGTACTTCCGGTTGATCCTGTGGTGCATCCAATGGGCTCCTGTCGGTCGGGTCGAAACGCGGCGTCTACTTAGCGCGCGTAGACGGTTGGATCATCGATACCCGCGTCCTCGAACCCCTTCCGGCGCAGCATGCAGGCGTCGCAGCGCCCACAGGCGGCGTTCCGGACGGGGTCGTAGCAGGACAGCGTGAGGTGGTACGGGACGGCGAGCGCGGTGCCGATCCGGACGATCTGCGCCTTGCTCTTCCGGAGCAGCGGCGCTCGCACCCGGAACGGCTGTCCCTCCACGCCGGCGCGAGTCGCCACGCGCGCGAGCCGCTCGAAGGCCCGGACGAACTCGGGACGGCAGTCGGGGTATCCGGAGTAGTCCACCGCGTTCACGCCGATGAAGATGTCGGCCGCGCCGAGGACCTCGGCCCAGGCGAGCGCGATCCCGAGGAGCACGGTGTTCCGCGCCGGCACGTAGGTGACCGGGATCTCCTGCCTGGCGCGTCCCCCGCCGGCGTCGGACGAGGCCCGCTTGCCACGGCGCTTCTTCGGGACCTCGATCGCGGGGTCGGTCAGGGCGGAGCCGCCGAAGGCGGACAGGTCCACGCGGACGGCGCGGTGGGACGCGGCCCCGAGCGCGCGGGCGATACGCCGCGCCCGCTGGAGCTCGCCGCGGTGGCGCTGGCCGTAGTCGACGGACAGTGCGTGCGCCTCGAAGCGCTCGTGGACCGCGATCGCGAGGCAGGTGCTCGAGTCGAGGCCGCCGGAGAGCAGCACGACCGCGCGCGGCCGGTGAGGGGGAGAGAGGGTGGGCATGGCCGGATGCTAACCGCTGGAGAGCGTCCAGCGCACGTTGCACGGCACGTCGCACGCGCCGGCCTCGGCGGCGGCGGCGCACGAGCTGGTGCCGTCCGCGGGCGCGAGCTGCGTGTTCAGCTCGCCCGAGAACCCGGTGACCACGCCCCCGTCGCGCAGCAGCGTCCCGGAGATCCGCTCGAGGAGCTGCACGGTGCAGGCGCAGCCGCGAGCCGCGCCGGATCGCGCCGGCGCGCTGACGTCGATGCGATCGCCCTCGCGCGTCCCGAGGAGCGGCTCCGCGAGCGGCCGCTGCAGGCAGACCGCGGCTCCGCTCTCGCCGGTGAACGACACCAGCACCGTGAGATCGATGGCGCCCGTCGCCCCGCCGCTGGTCTCGGCGCACGAGGCGCCCTCGGTCAGCTCGCCGGAGAGCTGGAACGTCCCCTGCACGACACCGGGGCAGGGCTCCGGTGTCGCGCGTGTCTCGCAGGCGAGGAGGGCGGCGAACAGGATCGACAGCGACCAGCGCACGCGCGCAGGTTACCCCGAACCGAGCCGGACGGTGGCGTCGCGCGTCTCCGCATCGGCCGGGCCGAGCCGCTGCGCGTTCGCGAGGTGCAGTCGCGCGGCGGCGGGGTCCGCTTCCGCGAGGAGCACGGCGAGCCTCGCGTGGGCGCGCGCCTTCTCGAGGGCATCGGGCGCGTGCGCCGCGAGGCCGCGGCACGCGCGCAGCAGGGCAGCGCGGTCGAGGGTGCGGCGGGAGAGATCGTGGAGCGCGCGCAGGGCAGGCACGTGGCTCCGGCGGACCTTCAGCGCGGCGTCCAGCGCCTGCGCGAGCGCTGCCGGGTCCGCGCCCGATCCGAGCGCCGCGCAGGCATCGGCCGCCGCGAGCGCGGCGAGCTCCTGTCCCCGATGCTGTGCGAGCCGGGCGAGGGTCGAGAACGCCCGCGCCGCGACGGCCGACTCGCCCGCGGCAGACGCGATCAGCGCCTGCGCCAGCAGCGCCGGCACGAACTCGGCGTCTCGCGCGAGCCAGTCGCGCGCGAGCGCACGCGCCTCCCCGTGGCAGCGCGGATCGACGGAGAGCAGCGAGAGCAGGCGCGCCGCCGCGAACGGGTGGCCGCGCGCGCCCGCCGGGAGCTCGAGCCACGCCTTGCGAGCAGCGCCCTCGTCGCCTCCGAGGAGCGCCTCCGCCGACGCGAACGCCCGGATGCCGTCGAGCGTCGCGAGCAGCTCGGGGTCGGGCGGCAGCGCCGCCGGGGCCGCCCACCGCGTCCAGCCGAGCCGGATGCCGTCAGCCGTCGCGCGCGCCGTCGCGAGCCGCGCGGTCCCCGCCCGAGGAAGCTTGAACCCGCGTCGCGGCAGGATCCCGAGCAGGACGCGGCGCACCGGCGAGATCGCCGCGATCACGCCATCCGCCGCCCCCGATCCGAGCGCCGTCGCGACGCGTGACGCGAGCGTTGCCGCGGACGCGCCGCCTGCCGTGTGCACGCGCGCGTCGAGCACGGCGACGCGGCAGCCCTCGTCCTCGCCGGGCACGAGCGCGAGGCGGCAGGTGAAGCGCCCGCCGTCGACGGTGGCCCCCAGCTCGACGAGGTCGGGTCCGAGCGCGACCTCCGCGTCCGCGAAGCCGGCCGCGTCGAGCAGCGCACGATCGCGGAGCGCGTTCAGCCCCTCTCGCGTGACGTCCAGGTCGAGGGTGTCGAGGTCGCAGAGCCGATGCCTGAACTGCGACGGCCCGGCCCCCACGTCGAGGTGGGCGCCGGGCTTCGGGACCTCGAGCGCGAGCTCCGCGACGGTGATGCCGGCCGCGAGCGACTCCCGCGGGAACCGCACCACCGCGCGCTCCCGCTCCACGCGCAGCTCGAGGCCGGAGCGGGGCGCGCGCCGCGCAGCGGTCTCGTCCACTACTGGTGCCCCTGCGCCACCTCCGCCGCGGGCCGGCGGTTGACGTAGAACGTGCGCCGCGACTGGAACTCCTCGTCCTCGCGCGCGAACACCGTGACGGTGTTGTTGCCGGGGTCGAGCGGCAGGTCCGCGGAGAACTCGACGCGCTGCTGCGCGCCGTTGTCCGGCACGACCTTGAAGAACACCTTCTGCTCGTTCACGAACACGAACACGTCGCGGAGCTTCGTCTTCGCGCCCGGCACGCCGTTCGGGACGAACGCCGAGCCCTTCAGGTGGAAGGTGCTCGCGTCGGTCACCGGCGCACCCTTCGCCGGATCCGGCGCGATCTCGATCCGCGGCGGCTCCCGCTGCCACGCCTGCACGATCTCGCCCGAGAGGCGTCCGCCCGCGAGCGGGTCGACGTCCGCGGTGGCGACGAAGGCCTGGCGGCCCTTCTGCCACTCGACGCGCGTGAACGCCCCGGACCGCGAGAGCACCGGCATCACTGCGCTGCGCTTCGCCGACGCGATCACCGGGGCGTCGTCGGACGCGCCGCTGCGGAGCAGCACCTGGTCCTTCTTCACGCGCACGGCGCCCGTCGCGGCGACGCGTGGGGCGCCGTCGGCGCGGACCGGGACCTCGAGGCGCTCCGACGACCACACGTCGAGCTTCTCGTCCGCCACCATGACGCGCAGCGGAACCTTGTCCTCGGTGCCGCCCTTCTTCACCTCGAGGCTCAGCACCGCGCTCTTCGTCTCGCCGGGCGCGAGCGCGCCGATCACGACGCGGCCCTTCTCGATGAACGTCTTCTCGTCGCCGAGGTTCTTCAGCGAGACGTACGCCTTGTCGCCGGAGGCGCCGGTGCCCTCGTTGCGCACGTCGACGCGCAGGGACACGCGCTCGCCGCGCTGCAGGAGCCCGTCGCCGTTGCCTGCGTCGTCCAGGATCTGCGTGCTGAACGCGAACACCGGCTTCGACTTCTCGACGATGTCGAGCCCGGTGGTGGCGGGCGGCGGCGCCTTGCCGTTCTCCTCCTCGAAGTTGAGGACGATGTCGTCGTGGCGGCTGTCCAGGCCGGCGGGGATCCGCAGCGGCACCGTCCAGCTCTTCTTCTCTCCGGGCTTCACCGTGCCGAAGACGAACTCGCGCCGGTCGAGGAGCGGGTTCTTCTCGACGCGAGACCAGGCGCGGAGGCGCCGGAACGCGCCGTCTCCCTGGTTCTCGACGGTGACGGTCCAGGGCACCGTCTCACCGGCGGGGTTCCGGTGGCTCGGCGGTGGAGTGACCGTGACGACGGCGCGCGGCGTGCCGCTCGGCGCTCCGGTGGACCAGTCGACGCCGAGCGCCTTCAGCTTCTGCTCGAGGCGGGTGCTCTCCTGCTGGCGCCGCTCGGCCACGAGCTGCCGCGCGCCGTCGAGCAGGCGGTTGCGGGTGGGGTACGGGTTCTTCGCGAGCAGCTCGCGCGCGAACCGGATCTGGTAGTCCTCGACGAGCTCGTCGGGGTTCGCCTCGGAGTCCTCGTCCTCCTGCTGCTCCGGGCTGAGCTCCATGCCGGCCTGCGCGTGCATCCGCGCCGCGGCCTCGCGCTTCTCGTCCTTCGCGAGGGCGCGCGCGACGGCGTCCTCCTTCTCGTCGAGCAGGTACCGCAGCTCGAGCGCAGCCTTCTCGCGCCGCTCCTCGCGCTGCTTCGCGCGCTTGGCCTGCTCGGCGTCGCTGACCGCCTGGCTCGGGTTCGTGAAGTGGTGATCCAGGTCGGCCTCGCCCATCGAGCGCGGCGGCGCGAAGAAGTTCACCGCGTCCTTCAGCGCGCGGCCCGGCAGCAGCAGCACGTCGGGCGTGACGCCGACCTCCTGGATCGAGAGGTCACCCGGGGTCAGGTACTGGGCGATCGTGAGCTTGAGCGCCGACTGCTCGTCGGTGGACTTGCCGGGCTCCGACATGTCGTAGAGCACCTGCACCGAGCCCTTGCCGAACGTCTGCCGGCCGATCACGAGGGCGCGGTCGTTGTTCTTCAGGGCCCCCGCCACGATCTCGCTCGCCGACGCGGAGCTGTTGTTCACGATCACGACGAGCGGCAGCGTCGGCATGTCCTCGCGCTGCACCGAGGCCTCCTTCACCTCGTGCATGCGCACCCGGTCGCCTTCGCCGACGGTCTTCACGATCACGCCCTCGCTGAGGAACAGGTCGGCGACCGCGATGGCCTGCTCGAGCAGGCCGCCGGGGTTCGCGCGGAGGTCGAGGACGAGGCCCCTCAGCGTGCCGCCGGCCTCGGCGCGCTGCGCCTGTATCGCGGCGATGAGGTCGCGCGTGCTGGTCGCGGAGAACGTCGACAGCTTCACGTAGCCGATGCCGCCCTCGAGCAGCTTCGCCTGCGGCACGGTCTCGACGGCGATCATCTCGCGCTGCAGCGTGAGCCTGCGGGCCTCGGGCCAGGCCGGGCGCGAGACGGTGAGGTGGATGCGCGTGCCGGGCTTGCCGCGCAGCCGGTCGACCGCGTCCTGGAGGTCCATGTTGACGGTGGACTGATCCTCGATGCGGGCGATGACGTCCTTCGGCTTCACCCCCGCGCGCGCCGCGGGCGTGTTCTTCAGGACGCGCACGACGGTGAGGTTCTCGTCGCGCATCGAGATCACGAACCCGAGGCCGCCGAACTCGCCCTTCGTCTGGACGCGCATCTCGCGGAACATCTTCGGGTCGAGCAGGATCGAGTGCGGATCGAGCGACTGCAGCATGCCGTTCACCGCCGCGAACTCGATCTCGCGCAGGTCCTTGTGCGCGACGAGGTGCTTCTTCACGAACGACATCACCGGACGGAGCGTGTCGTCGATCTCCCACAGCGACTTCACGCCGGAGATGTCCACGTCCTGCACCGCGCCGCCGACCGTGACGCGCAGCTTGCCGCTCGCGGCGTCGCCCTCGACCATGACCTCGGCGACGGTCTTCTCGACCGCGTCGAGCGCGGCCACGATCATCTGCTTCGGATCGACGCGCCGCTGATCGACGTAGTTCTCCTTCACCGAGTTGAGCGCCCTCGAGACGTAGGCGAGCCGCTCGAGGTCGTAGTCGGGATCGCCGTTGTCGTGAGACCACGGCGCGCCAGCCTGCGCCTGTGCGGCCGCGAGCGCGACGACCGGCGCCGGCTTCGCGCCGGACTTCACGAAGGTCAGGGTCGCGCCGAACGCGACGACGAACGCGACAGCGACCGCGAGGAGGAGGCGAAGCGAGCGGTTCATGTGTTGGGGCCGTGGGTCAGCGGGCACGGAGAGATTCCTGCCAATCGATCGAGATTAGGGGTGTGGCACGGGTCGCGCAAGGAGAACGCCCTGCGCACGAGGGGAGGGCGAGCTGCGCGGGGCGAAGGGTCGGAGGGAACAAGGGTCGAGTCGGAAAACAGGGGGAGGGCGTCCGGGATTCCTGACGCGGGCAGGGGTCGGACGCATCGCGTCGCGGTGGCGCCCCCGCCGGAGGGCGAGTAAGAGAGCTGCAATGTCGCTCGACCGCCGCTCCGCGGAGACCCCGGCCGTACGCGGCGTGGGAGACCTCGTCAACTGGTTCCGCGCCCGCGAGCGGCCCCCATCGGAGTGGAAGGTCGGCCTCGAGCACGAGAAGGTCCCGGTCGTCGCCGGGACGACCCGGCCGGTTCCGTACGGAGGTCCGCGAGGTGTCGGCGCGTTCCTGCGAGGGTTCTGCCGGTACGGGTACGAGCCGTTCGAGGACGCCGGCAACGTCATCGCGGCGCAGCGCTTCGGGCTCACGGTCTCGATCGAGCCGGGAGGGCAGATCGAGCTCTCCGGGCGTCCGTTCCAGGACGTGCACGTCGTCGCCGACGAGATCGATCGCCATCACGCGAAGTGCAGCGAGCTCGGCGCCGAGTTCGGGATCGAGCTGCTCGCGACCGGCTATCGCCCGTGGGGCACCCCCGCCACCGCGGAGTGGATGCCGAAGACTCGCTACGGCGTCATGCGGCCGTTCCTCGCCGCGCGCGGACGCTACGGCGAGGACATGATGGCGATGACCGGGTCGACGCAGGCGTCGTTCGACTTCGGCTCGGAGCAGGACGTGGCCGAGAAGCTGCGGACCTCGCTCGCCGTCCAGCCCGTCTCCGCCGCGCTGTGGGCGAACTCGCCGATCGTGAACGGACGGGAGTCGGGGTGGCAGGCCTTCCGCATCCAGGTGTGGGAGTCGGTCGATCCGTCGCGGCAGGGGCTGCTGCCGTTCGCGTTCGAGCCCGGCTTCGTCGACGACCCGTACCGGCACTACGTGGAGTGGGCGCTCGACGTGCCGATGATCTTCTTCCGCCGCGACGGCGCCTACCGGGATCCGCACGGCCGGACGTTCCGGGCGTTCATGACCGACGGCATCGAGGGCGAGCGCGCGACGCTCCTCGACTGGGAGGATCACCTCAGCACGCTGTTCACCGAGGTGCGCGTGAAGGGCGTCGTGGAGGTGCGCGCCGCGGACGCGTGCGACGCCGCCATGACGAAGGCGCTCGCGGCCTTCTGGAAGGGGCTGCTGTACGACCGGACCGCGCGCGCCGACGCGTTCGAGGTCTTGCGCGACATGACGATCGAGCAGCGCCGCGCGCTCATGATCGGCGCCGGCCGCGAGGGGCTGCGCGCGCGCGCGCCGGACGGGCGGACGCTGGCGGCGCTCGCGCGAGAGCTCATCCAGATCTCCGCCGCCGGCCTGTGCCGGCAGAACTGCTGCGGCAAGAAAGGGCAGGACGAGCGCGTCTGGCTCGAGCCGCTCGCGTCGCGCGCCGAGACGTCGCGCTCGCCGGCCGACGAGGCGCTCGAGGCGTTCCGGCGCGGCGGCGACGCGGCGCTGGTGGAGCAGCTGCGGATCGCGTAGCCGCCGAGCCGCGACCCTCTGTCACCAGGGCATCGCCGGCGGCGACTCCCGCCCGCGTGGTGGCGTCATCGGCATCACGCGCTCGGTGCTCGCGACCGAGTCGAGGAGGCGTCGCCGAGCCGCTACGCGGCGAGGCCTCTGTCACCAGGGTTGCGCCGGTGGCGACTCCCGCCCGCGGGGCGGGGCCATGGGCATCACGCGCTCGCTGCTCGCGACCGAGTCGAGGAGCCGGAGGGCCGCGTCGCGGGACATGGGGGCGACGCTCGGCTCGCGCTCCGTTGCGTCGCCGCGGTTCGCGGAGGCGGTTGGCTCACGCTCCGCTGCGTCGCCGCGGTTCGCGGAGGCCGCTCCATCGCGCTCCGCTACATCGCGGCCCCTTTCGCGCGACTCTGTTCCTCTCGATCTTTCTACGGGGCCAGAGGTCTCGCCGCGTTGCGGCTCGACGGGAAAGGCCTCGCCGCTTCGCGGCTCAGCGATACGGCGAAGCGCTACTTCCAAGTTGAACCGCGCGGCGCCGTTCGCGGGATCGAGCACGAGCGCGTGGCGCCACGCGGCGATCGCGGCGGCCTCTTCGCCCTGTGCGAGCGCCGCGACTCCCTCCGCGTAGGCTCCACGCGACGCGAGCGTCGCGGGCGCGCGCTGCGAGAGCGCGAACGAGCGCCGCGACTCCGCGAGTCGCCCGGCGCGGAACAGCGCGATCCCGCGGTCGATCTCGATCTCGGGGCGGGGCCCGACCTCGCGCTCCACGGCGTCGATGAGCCGCAGCGCCGCGTCGGGATCGCGCGCGGCGAGCGCGTTCGCCTCGGCGAGGCCCCGGTGCTCGGCCAGGAACGGCGAGGCACCCGCGAGCAGGAGGGCCGCGAACGTCAGCGCCGCGACCGCCGCGCTGCGCCGGCGAGCACGTCGAGCAGGGCGCGACGCCTCCGGCGTCGCCGCTGCCAGCGCGAGCAGCAGGAGCCCCGGCGCGGCGAACCACTCGAAGCGCTCCTCCCACGCGCTGACCCGTACGGTGCGCGCCGACGCGCGCTCGAGGCGCGAGAGCGTGGCCGCGAGCTCGGCCACACCCGCGTCGCTGCCGTCGAGCCGGACGTACCTGCCCCCGCCTCGCCCGGCGAGGTCCACGAGACGATCCTCCTCGAGCCGCGACAGCACCGCGCGGCCGCGAGCGTCCACGAGATCCCCCCCGCCCACTGGCACCCGTGCGCCGGACGGCGTTCCGGTGCCGGCCGTGAAGAGCGCGACGCCGTCGAGCGCGAGTCGCTCTGCCGCGTCCGCCGCCCCCGCGCCATGGTCCTCGCCGTCACCGACGAGGAGCGCGACGCGCGCGCCGCCGTCGCGGGGATCGGCCGCGAGCACCGCCGACGCGACCTCGAGCGCCTTCGCCACGTCGGTACCCTGGACCGGCATCGCGGCGGGATCGACGGCGCCGAGGAGGAGCTTCGCCGCCCGCAGGTCGGACGTGAGCGGCGACTGGACGTGGGCGCTCCCCGCGAACGCGACGACTGCGACCCGGACGCCGGGCAGGCGATCCACGAGCGACGAGACGTCGCGCTTCGCCCGCGTGAGGCGGTCGGGCTCGACGTCGCGTGCGAGCATCGATCGCGACGCGTCGAGCACGACGACGAGGTCCACGCCCGCGACCGGCACCTGCTCGACGCCGACCCCGGCACGTGGGCGGGCGGCGGCGACGGCGAGGAGCGCGAGCCCGGTGCACGCGACGGCGAGGCGCGCCAGCCGCCGTCCAGCGCGCGCGTCGGGGGCGACCCGCGCACCGACCTCGCCGTAAGCCCGCCGGAGCAGGGCGCGACGCAGGGCCACGCCCGCGACGCCGGCGATCGCGGCGCCGATCACCGCCAGGGCAAGCGCCGCCAGCACCGCCGGCTCGCCGATGCGCCAGGTCGTCCCGGCGAGGATCCGGTCGAGAGCCGTCACGGGAAGCTCCGGAGCCGGGTCGCCGTGAGCGCCAGCGCGACCGCTGCGAGCGCGACGGTCAGTACGAGGAGGTCGGGCCCGTGCTCGACGCGCCGGCGCACCGCGGTCGGGGCGTCGAGGCGAGTCCGCTCGAGGCGATCGAGGATGTCGCCGAGACCTCGCCGCAGGCTGTCCCGATCGACGGCGTCGTAGTGGGCGGCCCCGGTGGCGGCGGAGATGGTGCGCAGCAGCGCTGGATTCACCGGCAGCTCGACCTGCTGGTACGTCGGCCGGCCCGACGCGTCGACGTCGACCGGGTAGGGGACGCTCCCGCCCCGTCCGACGAGCACGGTGAACACCTTGACCCCGAGCGCGGCAGCCGCCCTCGCCGCGTCGACGGGCGAGACGTGGCTCGCGTTGTCGTCTCCGTCCGTGACGAGGACGACGACCTTGCTCCGGGCCTCGGACTCGCGCAGCCGGTTCACGGAGGTGGCGAGCGCGTCGCCGATCGCCGTGCCGTCCTCGATCGACCCCGCCTCCAGCCGCGCGATCAGGGCGCGCACGAGCTCGCCGTCGCGCGTCGGCGGCGCCTGGATCCACGCCTGCCGTGCGAAGACGACGAGCCCGATGCGGTCGCGGGGACGGCTCGCGACGAACTCCGCGAGCACCTCCTTCGCGACGTGCAGGCGGTCGCGTGGCCGGAAGTCGGCCGCGCGCATCGACGTGGACAGGTCGAGCGCGAGCACGATGTCGATGCCCTCCGACGGGTCGTCCACGGCGCGCAGCTCGCGGGACTGCGGCCGCGCCATCGCCACGACGCCGAGCGCGAGCGCGAGCGCGAGCACCGTGGGCGCCACCCACGAGAGCCGCGCGGCGACGCCCCTGGGCCCGCGCGCGAGCAGCGCCGCGCCCGGAAACCTGAGGCGCGCGGCTGCGCGCCGCGAAGCGCGGTGCGCGACGAGCGGGGCTAGCGCGAGGGGCAGGAGCGCGAGCGCCCACGGGTGCGCCCAGGCGATCGGGATCACCTCAGGCACGGCGCGCCTCCGCGGCGTCGCTCCAGCTCGGAGGCCGGGTGGACTCGAGGATTTCGCGCGCGGCGGCGAGCGCGGCGCGCCACGCCTTCGCGTCGAGGGGCGCGCCAGCGTACTTCGCCCGGTCGAGCACCGCGCAGAACCCGACGAAGCGCGAGAGATCGAGGCCCGACACCGGCGTGGCTCGCAGCGCGGCGAGCACCTCCGCGGTGGTCCTGTCGAGCGTCGCGGGCGGCGACAGCGCCGCGAGGTAGCTCCGGACCGCGTGCGACAGCGCGAACCACGACGCCGCTCCCGCCAGCTGCGGCGAAGCGGACTCGAGCTCGTCGAGCCGCGCCTCGAGCTCCTCGGACGGCGTGAGGCTCCGCGGCACGGCGCGCTGCCTCCGCTCCGCCTCCCACAGCCGGGCCCGGATCCGTCGCATCGCCGCGACGGCAATGGAGACGACGATCGCCGTCCCGAGCGCGATCCACGCCGCCGGCTCCCACGTCGGGACGAACAGCGGGACCGGATCGGCCATGCCGCGCAGCGGTATCGCCGCCGCGGGGACCGACAAGTCGCTCACCGGGGTGGCGCGCACCGACGTCGCGGTCACCTCGAGGGTGCGAGCCGCGCCTGCGGTGGCGTCGAGCCGCAGCACCGGCGAGTGCGTGCCGAGATCGAGCATCGCGAGCCGGACCTCGCACCGGGTCTCGCCGCCGAGGACGCCCGCCTGCGTCGCACAGCCGCCGCTCAGGACCGTGAACGGTCCCGCCGGCTGACGGTCGGCGAGGGCGTAGCGCTCCGCCGGACCGTGGCGCACGTGCACGAGGACCTCGAACGGCTGACCGAGGAGGACCTCGCCGCGATCGGACACCGCGGTCGCCGGCGGCGCTCCGGGTCCGTTCACGAGCGTCCCCGCTCCGTCGCCGGTGCCGGCGCCGGTCACGACGACCTCGCCGCGCGCGCCGTGAAGAACCGCACGAGCGGGGCGACGACGTCGCCGCGAGCAGCGTCGATCCGGACCGACTCGAGCCCGATGCGTCGAAAGGCCTCGTCGCGCGCCGCCTCCTCCGCGGCCCTCGCGCGCGCGATCGCCGCCTGCACGCGCCGGTCGGACAGGTCGACCCGCACCACCGCCCCGGTCTCCGGATCCTCGAGCAGCGTCGCCCCGGTGCGCGGCGGGGCGCGCTCCGCGCGATCGCCGACGACGACCGGCACGACGTCGTGGCGCCGTGCGGCCGCCGCGAGCGGGCGCGACCAGTCCGGGCGCCCGTCGGCGCGCGGCTCGGCGAAGTCGGACAGGAGGAACACCGTCGCCGCTCGACGCTGGACGCGGCGCAGGAACGCGAGCGCCGCCGCGAGATCGGTCCCAGGCGAGCGCGGCTCGTACCGCAACAGCTCCGCGAGGAGACGCAGCGCGTGGCGCCGGCCACGGCGCGCGGGGACGTAGCGCTCGACCTCGGAGGTGAAGAGCGCGAGCCCCACGCGATCGCCGCTCGCGACCGCGCTCATCGCGACGAGCGCCGCCACCTCGGCGGCGGCTTCTCGCTTCGTTCGCTCGGCCGAGCCGAAGTCGGTCGAGGCGGAGACGTCGACCACGAGCAGGACGGTGAGCTCCCGCTCCTCGGCGAAGCGCCTCACGTGCAGCGCGCCGCGGCGCGCGGTGACGTTCCAGTCGATCGCGCGCACCTCGTCGCCCGGCGCGTAGGGGCGCACGTCGGCGAACGCGATGCCACGCCCCTTGAACACGGAGCGGTACCTCCCCGAGATCGTCCCGTGCACCGGGCGCCGCGTCGAGAGCTCGAGGCGCCGCACGCGGCGCAGGAGGTCCCGCGGGTCCATCACGGCACCGGGACGCGCTCGAGCACCCGCGCGATCACCGCGTCGGGCGTGATCTCCTCCGCCTCGGCCTCGTAGGTGAGGACGACGCGGTGCCGGAGCACGTCGTGCGCGACGGCCTTCACGTCGTCCGGCATCACGTAGGCGCGGCGGCGCAGGAACGCGTGGGCGCGCGCGGCGGTCGCGAGGTGGAGGGTGGCGCGCGGGCTCGCGCCCCACTCGACCCACGGCGCGATCTCGGCGACGCCGTGGGCGCGCGGGTCCCGCGTCGCGTGCACGAGCGCGAAGACGTAGTCCTTCACGCGCGGATCGATCCAGAGCTCGCGCACGAGCGCGCGCGCGGCCCGCAGCTCCGCGGCGCCCGCGACGACGGCGGGGCGCGGCGGCTCGTCCCCGCCGCTCCGATCGAGGAGCGCCCTCTCGTCGGCCGGCGAGGGATACCGCGCCAGCACCTTCAGCATGAAGCGATCCACCTGCGCCTCGGGCAGCGGATAGGTCCCCTCCTGCTCGATGGGGTTCTGCGTCGCGAGGACGACGAACGGATCGGGCAGCGCGAAGCTCTCGTCGCCGAGCGTGACCTGCCGCTCCTGCATCGCCTCGAGCAGCGCCGACTGCACCTTCGCGGGGGCGCGGTTCACCTCGTCCGCGAGGACCACGTTCGCGAACACCGGGCCCTTCTTCACGGAGAACGCGCGCGACCCGGGATCCCACACCTGGGTGCCGACGAGGTCCGCCGGGAGGAGGTCGGGCGTGAACTGGATCCGCTGGAACGTGCAGTCGAGCGCGCCCGCGATGGCGCGCACCGTGAGCGTCTTCGCGAGTCCGGGCACCCCCTCCAGCAGGACGTGTCCGCCCGCGAGCACGCCGAGCAGCACGCGCTCGATCATGTCGTGCTGACCGACGACGAAGCGCGCCACCTCGTCGAGCAGCGCCTCCGCGAATGCCGAGTCCTGCTCGACGCGGTCCGCGAGCGCGCGCAACCCGGCCTGCATGGGCGGGATCTAGTGGAAGGCTGGTCGGGAGGCCGGGGGTGAATGGGGGGCCTCAAGACCGCGGCCTTGGCTCGCCAGGAGACCACGGCATCGGGGCGAACGCTGCGGACGATCTTCTCGACGAACGGGACGCTGTGCGTGTTCCGCGCGCTGAAGTGCGCGGTGTGGAGTTCCGCGCGCTGAAGCGCGCGGAGGCTCAGTGATGATGGATCAGCCGCACGGCCCACATCGCGGCGACGCCCGACAGCAGCGCGGCCGAGAGGCGCAGGCGGGGCACGCCCCGCCGGTGAAGGTCCGGCAGGATGTCGGAGAGCGCGAGGTGCAGGAACGTGCCGGCGCTCGCGGCGAGCGCGAGCGGCGTGAACGTCTCGGTGTGCACGAAGTGGCGGACGGCCACGTAGAGGCCCGCGCCGAGGGGCACCATGAGCGCGAACACCGCGTTCATCGCGAGCGCCTTGCGGCGCGAGTAGCCCTCCGCGCGGAGGATCGCCGACAGCGAGAAGCTCGACGGGATCTTGTGCGCGAGGATCGCGAGGAACACGAGGAAGCCCAGCTCCGCCTCGACGCTGGCGGCGCCGAGCGCGAAGCCGTCCACGAGCGTGTGCAGCGACAGGCCGATGAACGCGGCGAGGCCCATCGTGTGGACCTCGCAGCCGGTGTTCGGATCGTGCGGATCGCCGACCTGATGGGCGTGCGCGTGCAGGTGGGCCGGCGCGCCCTCCGGGCCCGGCTCGGCGCAGACGTGGACCAGCACGAACCGCTCGAGCAGGAAGAGGAAGAGGAAGCCCACCAGCACGAACGGGATCGCCGACAGGCCCGCGCCCTCGGCCGCCTCGGGGAGCATGTGGAAGAACGCCGCTCCGAGCATCACCCCGGCGGAGAACGACAGCATCCCGTCGCTCCGGGTCGTCCGTCCGATGAGCGGCAGCGCACCGCCCGCGAGCGCACCGGCGAGGATCCCGCCGGTGTAGAGCGCCAGCGAGGACGTCTCGGCGACGCCGTTCATCGCCGCCTCCCGAGCCCCAGGGCACGGATGCGCCGCGCCAGCGTGCCGCGGTCGATGCCGAGGTCGCGAGCAGCGTCGGAGCGGACCCCGCGCGCCCGCGCGAGCGCTGCGGAGAGCAGCGGCTTCTCGACCTCGCGCATCACCGCGTCGTAGAGACCGCTCACGGAGTGTCCCTGCAGCTGCTCGTAGAAGAGCTCCAGCCGGTTGCGGATCTCCAGCTCGAGGGACGCGGGGCGCGCGATGCGTCCGTCCACGACGTCGAAGCGCTCCAGCGCGAGCTTGCGGCGGCCCTCCGCCACCGACGGCACGAGCACGCGCTGCGCGCCGGCGAGGTCGCAGGCTCGCAGCAGCGGGGCCGGCGAGTCGGCGAGGAGCAGGGCGCGCATCACTCGCCGAAGGCCTCGCGCGCGGCGCCGGGATCGAGCTCGAACGCGTCGCCGCTCGCGGGGAAGTGTAGGTCGATGAGCTGGCGCACGTCGCTGGCCGTCCGGATGTGGCTCGCGTCGCGCCTGAACTGCGCGCCGCCTCGCCGACCACGCGTGTACCACAGCAAGTGCTTCCGCA
The DNA here is from genome assembly GCA_035702585.1 of Anaeromyxobacteraceae bacterium. Taxonomy (GTDB): domain Bacteria; phylum Myxococcota; class Myxococcia; order Myxococcales; family Anaeromyxobacteraceae; genus DASSQI01. The sequence goes on along the minus strand of DASSQI010000249.1, from coordinate 6,716 downwards.
GCTCCCGGATCGCGTGCTCCTCGGCCTCTTCGGGGTCCTCGGCGCGCTGCCGCCGGCGGTGCTCGACCTGCATCGCGACGTGGCGCATCACGACCTCGATCCACTCCTCGCGCGTCGGCGGCCCCGGCCTCGGCTCGTCTCGCTCGACCGCGCGGAGCTCCCGGAACACCCACGGGTTGCCGCACGCGCCGCGCGCGACGAGCACGGCGTCGCAGCCCGTCTCGGCGCGCATGCGGAGCGCGTCGTCGGCCGTCCAGACGTCGCCGGAGCCGAGGACCGGGATGCTCACCGCCTGCTTCACGGCGCGGACGTGCTCCCAGCGCGCGCTGCCGGCGTACATCTGCGCGCGGGTGCGACCGTGCAGCGCGACGGCCGCGGCCCCGCCTTGCTCGGCGGCCCTGGAGACCTCGACGCAGTTCACGGAGGTCTCGTCCCAGCCCGAGCGGATCTTGATCGTGACCGGGACGCCCGCCGCCGCGCGGGCGCGCCGGACGGCTTCCTCCACGCGCGCCGGCTCGCGAGCGAGCGCCGCGCCTGCGCCGGTCCCGCACACCTTCTTCACCGGGCACGCCATGTTGATGTCGACGATGCCCGCGCCCAGCGCGACGGCGCGCTCGGCCCCGCGGGCGAGGACGTCCGGCTCGGCCGCGAAGATCTGGACCGCGAACGGTTCCTCGGCGGGATCGCGATCGAGGTAGCTCTCGGTCTGCTTCGTCTCGTGCACGAGGCCGTGCGCGGAGACCATCTCGGTGTAGGTGAACGCCGCGCCCATCTCGCGGCAGATGGCACGAAAGGGTCTGTCCGAGACGCCGGCGAGCGGCGCGAGGAAGAACCGACCCCCAAACTGGTGCTTACCTATCTTCATCGGGTCCATGAGGCGGGCGCTCACATAACACGCGCCACCGCAAGCGGCTGAGTGTGGGCGTCGGGCGCTTTCGTACTCACCCGGGGCGCCTGTACGATGCGTTTCCCGAAGGGGCGTAGCTGTTCGCCTCCCCGATACGCAGCCATGGGTGCCGGATGACAAGGAACCAAGCGCTTCCGATTCTTGCTGCTGTCTTGCTGCTGAGCGGGCGAGCTCACGCCGCCACGCCAGCGGAGACGAAGCAGACGGAACCGGTGGTCGCCGCCACCGGCGCGCTCCCGGTGACGGCTCCGGCCCAGGCGCTTGCGTCGGTCTCGTCGGGGCCAGCCGCCCCGGCGTCGACCGCATCTGCTGATCCGGCCGCGAATGCGCCCGCACCCGCGACGGCCGTGGCGTCGGCCGCCCCGGCTGCGCTGCCGGCGGGGACCGCGGAGGAGCCGTCCGCCGACGCTCCCGACTCCGAGGAGATCCAGGAGGAGATCCAGGCAGAGTCGGCCGAGCTGCAGAACTTCCGGCGCGCCGAGACCGACGCCCACCTCCTCGAGGACCTCCGCCCCGGCGACGGCGCGGCGGACGAGGCTTCGCGGCTCGGGCTCGAGTCGCCGCTGCGGCTCCGCCTGCGTGACGCCCTCCGGCGGCAGGGCTGGGGCGGACAGCACGCGCCCGAGCCGATCCCGGGGCTGCCCGAGATCGACCACGACCTCGAGCGCCTCCAGGCGGAGTACGACATCCCGATCGAGGTCAACGAGGCGGTGATCGCCTACGTGCGCTTCTTCCAGTCTCCGAAGGTGCGCCCTCACTTCGTCCGCTGGCTCTCGCGCTCGCACCGGTACATCCCGCGCTACCGCGAGATCATGAAGGAGGAGGGCCTGCCGGAGGACACCGTCTACCTCGCGATGATCGAGAGCGGCTTCTCGAACATGGCGACCAGCGTCGCCCGCGCCGTGGGGCCGTGGCAGTTCATGCCCGCCACCGGAAAGCTGATGGGCCTCGACCAGGACTTCTGGGTCGACGAGCGCCGCGATCCGGAGAGGGCGGCGCGCGCCGCCGCCCGGTTCCTGAAGCAGCTCTACTCCGACTTCGGCGACTGGCGACTCGCCTGGGCGGGCTACAACGCCGGACCCGGCAAGATCACGCGGGCGCAGCGCGCCGGCCAGCGGGACTTCTGGGAGATGACGCGGGGCAGGATCCTGAGGCCGGAGACGAAGGGCTACGTCCCGAAGCTCATGGCGGCGGCGATCGTGTCGAAGCACGCCGAGGCGTTCGGGTTCTCGCGCGACGAGATCGTCCCCGAGGGATGGATCGACTACGACGAGGTCGTCGTGCAGCGCGCGACGGAGCTGTCCGCGATCGCCGAGGCGGCGGCCGTCCCGGAGAAGGCGATCCTCGACCTGAACCCGGAGCTGCGCCGCACCGTCACGCCGCCGCGGCCGTACACCGTGAAGATCCCGGCGGGGCAGGCGGAGACGTTCGCGCAGAACTGGCCGGAGGTGTCGGCCCGGTCGTCGCGGTTCGCGCTGACGCGCCACCAGGTGATCCGCGGCGAGTCGCTCACCGCCATCGCGGCCGCCTACGGCGTGCCCGCGAAGACGCTCGCGAAGATGAACGGCCTGAAGGCGCATCGAAAGCCGCGTGCCGGCTCGGTGCTCGTCGTGCCGCTCGGATCGCTCGCGCGCCGCAACGCCGACTCCGCCGCGCTCGCGATGGCGTCGGTCGAGGAGCCGCCGCAGCGCGCGACGCGCGGGAAGCGGGCCGTCGCGAGCGTCAAGGCGACCGGCGCCAAGAAGGGCGCGAAGAGCGCGTCCGTGATCGCGGCGAGCGTCCGCGAGTCGAAGGGCCGCGAGACGGTGAAGGTCCGGCCGGGCGACTCGCTCTGGTCGATCGCGCGTCGGTTCGACGTCGCGGTCGAGGAGCTCGCGCGCTGGAACGGCATCCGCCGGCCCGCGAAGCACAAGCTCAAGGCTGGCAACACGCTCATCGTGTACCCGAACACGGGCGCGAACCGGTCACGTCCGGTCGCGAGCGCGAAGTGACCCTGGCGTAGCCTCCCGTCGCCCTCGGTAGCCTCCCTCGTCGCCCTCGTGGGTCGCGACCCCGAACGGGGAGCGGCCTGCACGGATCCTCACGTGCGACGCTGCGTCGCACCGTGTCGCCCGGGCCGTGAATGCCACGGCGCACCGGCACGTCACGCGAACGGGAGCCGCGAACCGCGCTCCGACGCTGCCCACCGCAGCGACAGAAAGGGAAACACATGATTCGCACGATCACCGCCATCGCCGCCGCGCTGGGCCTCGCGACCGCCGCCTACGCCGCCGAAGGCGCGACGCTGTTCAAGTCGAAGTGCGCCGCGTGCCACGGCCAGAACGCCGAGGGCGCGAAGATGTCGCCGAACCCCATCGCCGGCACGCCGGCGGAGACCGTGAAGCAGGTCATCACCGAAGGCAAGGGGAAGATGAAGCCGGTGAAGAGCGTGAGCGGAGAGGAGGCCGACGCGATCGCGAAGTACGTCGCCGGCCTGAAGAAGCCGTAGCCCGGCCGCCCACCCGAAGCAGCGCCGCGCCTCAGCTGCGCGGCAGCCTCGCGAACACCCCGGCGACGACGCGGTCGCAGCGTGGCGCGAGGAACGGGAATGCGCTGCGCGCGGCGCCGTCGAGCTCGCGTTCGATGGCGTCGCGCAGCATCGTCCGCGCGCGATGCAGGCGCGTCTTCACGACGTCGGTGGAGACGCCGAGTACCGCCGCGGTCTCGTCGGTGTCGAGGTCCTGCACGACGCGCAGCATGAGCACCGTGCGGTATCCGTCGGGGAGCGAGTCGAGCTCCTTCTCGACGCGCGCGACGCGCTCTCGCATGTCAGCCTCGTTCTCCGGAGTCTCGCCTGTCACCGAGGGGCCCTCCTCGAGCGCGGAGAGCGCGCGAACGCGGACCTTCCTGCGGATCCGCGTGTGCGCCTCGTTCAACGCGATGCTGACGAGCCAGGTCGAGAACCGCGCCGCGCCGGTGAACTGATCGAGCTTCGCGAACGCCGCGAGGTAGGCCTGCTGCATGGCGTCCTCGACCTCGACCTCGTCGCGGATGACCGAGCGGATCGCCCGGTAGACGCGCGGGTTGTGACGCCGCATGAGGACCTCGTACAGCGCCGTCTCGCCCGCGCGCACTCGCCGCACGACCTCCTCGTCGGACAGGGTGGCGTCACGGGCCAGCTCGAGCGTCGACGCGGTTGCTGTGGTCATTTCCGCTCCTTCAGCCCTCGTCAGACGCACGCCGAGGCCCCGGGTTACGGTGTCACCTCCGATGCCGCGCCGCGTCCGCTGCCGCAAGGGACACGAGGAGCCTGCTGGCGGGCTGGCAGGCGCGCCTCACCCCGCTCGCCCGCAGCGGATGCCGGCGAACGCGTGAGGGCCCGGCGGGGGGGACGAAACTCGCGTCAGGCGAGCGCGCGGGCGGGATCGAGCCGCGCGGCGAGGCTGGCGGGTGCGACGGCGCCGGCCAGCGCCGCCGCCATCGAGACGAGAGGCCCGAGCATCCACACCCACCACGAGAACGCGAAGAACGTCTCGGGCAGGAACGGCAGCTCCGGCAGCATCCGCGCGAGGAGGGCGTCGGCGGCGAGCGCCGCGAGGCGCGCGACGACGGCGCCGAGCACGCCACCGAACAGCCCCAGCAGCGCCGCCTCGGCGAGGACCATCGTGCGTACGTCCGACGCGCTCGCCCCGACCGCGCGTAGCACGGCGAGCTCCTTCGCGCGGGCGCGCACCGTCGCGAAGAGGGACTGCGCGACGGCGAGGGCCGCGAGCGCGAGCATGAGCACGGCGAGCAGCGAGAGCGCAGCGGTCGCGAGCGCGATGACGCTCCCGATGCGCTCGGCGACGGCGCGCTCCCCCTGATCCACCGCGAAGCCCATGCGCCGCACCGCCGCCGCGATGCTCGGGACGTCGTCCGGCTCGCGCGCGAACACCGCCACGCTCGAGTATCCCTCGTCGGTCTTGCCGTACTCTTGGTGAAGCCGGCGAACCGTCTCGATGGGCAGCGCCGCCTGGTAGAGCGGGACGCGATCGGAGAACCCTGCCAGCACGAGCCGACCTTCCACGACGCGCTTCTCGGTCCGGTACATCAGCATCGACTGACCGATCTGTATCGGCACCTGCAGACCGACCAGCGCCGGACCGGGCGGCAACCGCCGCGAGCCCCACGACGGCGCGATGGTGCCGTTGTAGACCTCGAGGAGCCGCTTCGCGAGCACGACGGGGATGGCGCCGCCGGGTCCCGGATCCGCGAACGGCGCGCCCTTCGGCAGGTCGTCCGCGACGAGCTCGCGCGGGACCCCGACGCTCGGAACCTGCAGCGCGAGGTTCGGAGGCCAGTAGATGCCGAGCCCCTCGGGCGCTCGCGACGCGGTCACGGGCACCCGCAGGTTCAGCTTCGGGTACGCGGCCGCGACCCCGCGCAGGGCGCGGAGGCGCCCAACGGCGACGTCGTCGAGCCTGGCGCCGCCGAGCACCGGCCCGAGCGACACGCCCGAGGGGATCACCTCCACGAGCCGCGCCTCGCCGGGGAACAGGCGGCGCACGGCGTCGCCCGTGCCGAGCCCGAGCGCGACGAAGAAGACGAGCGCGGCCGCTCCGGCGCAGCACGCGACGGTGTCCACGAGCGCGCGGCGAGGATCGGCGCGGAGCGTCCGGTTGGCGAGGTCGACGAGCGCGGCGATCCTCATCGGCGGGCCCTCACGCGAACAGCCTCCCGTGCTCGAGGTGCAGCACGCGCGACGCCGCGCTCGACACCCGCTGCTCGTGCGTCACGACCATCACGGCGAGGCCCGCGCGCGCGAGCTCGCCGAAGGTCGCGATGACGGCGGCGCCGGTGTGCTCGTCGAGGTTGCCGGTGGGCTCGTCCGCGAGCAGGACCCGCGGCTCGGCGAACAGCGCGCGGGCGATGGCGACGCGCTGGCGCTCGCCGCCCGAGAGCTGCGACGGGCTCTTGTGAGCCTTGTCGGCGAGGCCTACCCGCTCCAGCGCCGACCGGCCCCGGGCGGCCACCTCTGCGCGCGAGCCGGGGGCGTCCCGGAAGTGCGCTGGCAGGCAGACGTTGTCGAGCGCGGACATCGTCGGGAGCAGGTTGAAGGACTGGAACACGAACCCCACCGTCGCGCCGCGCAGCCGCGCGCGCTCGGTCTCGCCGAGCCCCTTCCACGCGCGTCCCGCGACGGAGGCCTCTCCCCCGAACGCCGCGTCGAGCCCGCCGGCGATGTAGAGCAGCGTCGACTTCCCCGAGCCGGACGGGCCCACGACCGCGACGAGCTCTCCGGGGGCGACGTCGAGATCGACGCCGTCGAGCACGCGCTGTGCGCTGCCGCCGTCGCGGAACTCCTTGGAGACGCCGCGCAGCGCGATCACGGCCGCGGCTCCGCGTCCTCGCGCGCCTCGAGGACGAAGTCGGCGCGCACGGCCCCGTCGCCGAGGTCCACGCGGGCGCTCGCGACCTCGAGCCGCGAGGCCGGGTCGAGGATCCGATCCGCGATGGAGCGCATCACGAACGCATCGGGACCCGTGCCGTACGCCGAGGAGGGCAGCGACCGCGAGCTCCGCACGAGGCTGCCGAAGTCGACGATCAGCGCCGCGGCGCCGCCGGTGGCGAGGCCGCGCGAGCTCGAGGTGGGGCCGGTCCACCCATCGCCGTCGCGCACGAGCCGCTGGAGCTCCTCGAGCCGGCGAGGGCCTCCCGCGACGAGGATGCGATCCTCGGCGAGCGCGACGTCCACGCGGGCGCTGTCGCGCTCGAACGACCACGATCGCGCCGGCTCGCCCGCGGGCGTCACGGTGAACCCGTTCGCGCGCGCCGCCTTCGCGAGCGCCTC
>DASSQI010000248.1:0-3507 GCA_035702585.1 Anaeromyxobacteraceae bacterium | reverse complement strand
GCTGGCGGCGACGATCGCCGTCGTCGCGATCTTCGTGCCGGTGGTGTTCATGAAGGGCGTGCTCGGCAAGTACTTCCTGCAGTTCGGCGTGACGCTGTCGATCGCCGTGCTGCTGTCGTACGTCGAGGCCGTCACGCTCGCGCCGGCGCGCTGCTCTCAGATGCTCACGACGTCGCGCGAGGGGCGCGGCCGGGTAGGGCGCGCCGCCGACAGGCTGTTCGAGCGGCTCGCCGCGGCGTACGGCTGGCTCCTCGTCCACGGGCTGCGGCGCCCACGGACCGTCCTCGTGATCGCCGTCGCCATCTTCGCGGTGTCGCTCGGCGTCTTCACGAGGTTGAAGAGCGAGTTCGTGCCGTCGCAGGACCAGAGCCGCCTCATGGTGCGGCTCCAGACGGCGGTCGGGTCGAACCTGGACGAGACGGACCGCGTGTTCCGGCGCGCCGAGAGCTTCCTCATGTCTCGCCCGGAGGTCACGCGCGTGTTCGGGACCGTCGGCGGCGGCGGCGGCGCCTCGGCGGTGAACACGGGGACCATCTTCGCGACGCTCACGGCGCCGGGTGAGCGCATGCCGCAGGCGGAGTTCGCGGCCGTCCTGCGCAAGGAGCTGAACTCGTACCCCGGCGTCCGCGCGGTCGTGCAGGACCTCTCGCAGCAGGGGTTCACGGCCCAGCGCGGCTTCCCGATCGAGTTCTCGGTCCAGGGGCCGGACTGGGATCAGCTCGTCTCGCTGTCGACCGGGATCATGGAGCAGCTCCGCGCGAGCGGCGCCGTGATCGACCTCGACAGCAACTACGACGTCGGGATGCCCGAGCTCGCGATCACGCCCGATCGCGCGCGGTGCGCCGACGCCGGCGTGTCCGTGAGCGACGTGGCGGCGACGATCAACGTGCTCGTCGGCGGGGCGCGCGTCGGCAAGTACAGCTCCGGCGGACGCAGGATCGACGTGCGCGCGAAGCTCCTCGCTGGCCAGCGCGCGAGGCCGGAGGACATCTCGCGCCTGCACGTTCGCAACCGCGCGGGCGAGCTCGTGCCGCTGGCCACGCTGATCACGTACCAGGAGCGGCCCGCGCTCCAGGCCATCACCCGACGCGATCGCGAGCGGGCGATCTCCGTCTTCGCGAACGTCGCGCCGGCGCGCTCGCAGAGCGAGGCGATCCAAATCGTCGAGGGCCTCTCCCGCGATCTGCCGGCGGGCTACCGCGTCGTGCTCGGCGGCGCGAGCGTCGCCTTCCGGGAGTCGATGAGCGGCCTCTTCTTCGCGCTGCTGCTCGGGATCGGCGTCGCCTACATGATCCTCGCGTCGCAGTTCAACTCGCTCGTGCACCCGGTGACGGTGCTCACGATCCTGCCCCTGTCGGTCGCGGGCGCGGCGTTCGCGCTCCTGGTCGGCGGGTACAGCCTGAACATCTTCAGCATGATCGGGCTGCTGCTCCTCCTCGGCATCGTGAAGAAGAACTCCATCATCCTCGTCGACTACGCGAACCACGTGCGCGCGACCGACGGGCTCGACGCGCGCGCCGCCATGCTGAGGGCCGGCCCTGTGAGGCTGCGCCCCATCCTGATGACCTCGGTCGCGACCCTCATGGCCGCCATCCCCGCTGCGCTCGCGCTCGGGCCCGGCGCCGAGATCCGGGCACCGATGGCCGTGGCGGTGATCGGAGGTCTCATCGTCTCGACGACCCTCAGCCTGCTCGTGGTGCCGGCGTTCTACGTCACCGCGGACGCGGGCGTGGCGCGGCTCCGCGCCGCGTGGCACCGCCGCGGCGGGAGGGCAGGGACGCCTCCGGAGGACGCCGGCGGGGCTCCGGCGCCGGATCCCAGGTCCGAGCCAGCTCCCTGACGCGCGTGCCGGCGTGCGGCAGCTCGCCGGCAGGAGGTCCACGAGCTCCACGCGCCCGCGGCGTGCAACGCGCAGCAGCCGCGCTCGTGCGCGCTCGCACGGCCGGTCGTGTGCTCGACCGCGGGGGCGGTTGCCGCGGCGAATCGCGTCGCCATCGTCATCGGGGGGCGAGGAGGAGCCATGAACGTAGAAGAGCTGATGAACACGGTGAAGAGCTGTCGGCAGGGGGACACCGTCCGCCAGTGCGCCACGCTGATGCGAGACGAGGAGATCGGGTTCGTACCGATCTGCAACGACTCGGGCGAGCCGGTCGGCGCGATCACCGATCGCGATCTCGCCATTCGCGTGCTCGCCGAGGGCCGGACGGCCGACGAGGCCGTGGACCGCTTCATGACGCGCGAGGTGGTGTCGTGCCGCGTCGGCGACGACGTCGACGAGGCCGAGCGGCTCATGCGCGAGCACCAGAAGTCGAGGATCATGGTGTGCGACGACGGAGGCCGGGTGGCCGGGATCATCAGCCTGGCCGACATCGCCGACGTCGAGAGCGAGGAGTCGATCGGAGAGACGCTGCAGCAGGTGAAGAGCGAGGGCCAGCAGCCGACGGCGCATTGACGGCAGGTCCGGGGGCCCGCGAACGGCGGCGCCGGCTCGATCTCGCTGCCGGCGCCGCGCGAACTCGGGAGCTTCGACGGCCGAGCGCAGTGCTCGGCGTGCGCCGCGAGCCCATGGTGCGGTAGAAGCGTCGCGCATGCGCGGGCGCGTCCTCGCCGTCTACCTGTCGATCTGCGTCCTGTGGGGCTCCACCTGGTCGCTCAACGCGCTCGCGCTCCGCGACGTGCCGCCGCTCCTGTTCGTGGGGGTGAGATCCGCGCTCGCCGCCGCGCTGCTCGCGCCGGTCGCGCTCCGGCAGATGTCGGGCATCCCCTGGCGATGGATGGCCGGCATCGCCGTCCTGCAGGTCGCGATCCCTTACGGCCTCATGTTCATCGCGCAGCAGTGGACGCCCTCGGCGCTCTGCGCCGTCTTGTTCGCGTCCTTCCCGGTCTGGATGGTGCTCTTCGCGCGCGTGATGCTGCCAGGGGAGCAGCTCACGCCGCGCCGGATCCTGGGCGCGATCCTCGGGATCTCGGGCGTCGCCGTGCTCCAGGGCTCCGCGTTCTCCCGGATCGACGCCTCGAGCCGCATCGCGCTCGGGGGCGTGCTCATCGTGACCGCGTCGATCCTCGCGGCGGCCGCGAACGTGCTGGTGAGGCGGAGCCCTCACGTCGTGCGGCCGCTCGCGTTGACGTTCGGACAGACCGCCGTCTCGGCCGCGCTGCTCCTGACCGCGTCCGTCGCGTTCGAGCACGGACGCGTCGCCGTGTGGAGCCCGCTCGCGATGGGCGCGGTGGTCTACCTCGCGGTCTTCGGCACGATCGCCACCTACGCGGGCCTCTACTGGCTCGCGCCGCGCGTGTCGGTCTCGGCGATCGGCGCCATCCCGCTGGTGGACACGACGGTGGCCGTGGCGCTCGGCGCGCTCGTGCTCCGCGAGCCGGTCGGCTGGAACCTCGTCGCCGGCGGCGCGCTCGTGCTCTCGGCGGTCGCGCTCGAGGCAGCCGCGCCGCCGAGGCCCGCGTCATCGTCCGCGCTGGCCTGACGGCGCGAGGCGCCGACGCGGTCCGCGA
>DASSQI010000247.1:0-16575 GCA_035702585.1 Anaeromyxobacteraceae bacterium | reverse complement strand
CGGAACGAGCGGGCAGCGACCAGCCGCGCGCCGAGGTCCTCGAGCGTGCGGTGGAAGCCCTCCGGCCGCGCGAGCGCGCTCAGCGCGACGACCGGCGCACCTCGCAGCGCGGCGAGGCCGTGCTCGCGCGAGAGGCGGCCGTCGAGCACGGCGGAGGGCGCGTGGCACGACTCCACAGGATCGCAGCCGGTGGCGCGCCGCGCGTCCTGCCGCAGCGACTGGAGCTGCGCGGGCGAGGCGCGGTCGACGCGCGAGAGCCAGACGAGGCCCGCCCGCGACAGCGCCGTCCAGGGCTCTCGGTTGGGGCCTCGCGGCAGCAGGTGCCCGTTGCCGCGAGGGTTCGCCGCGTCCACCACGACGACGTCGAGGTCGCGCTCGAGGCCGCGATGCTGGAAGCCGTCGTCGAGGACGAGCGCGTCGGCGCGCAGGCGCTCGATCGCGATCCGCGCGATGACCGCGCGCCGCGGACCGCAGAGCACCGCCACGCCCGGCAGGGCGCGCGCGATGACGAGCGGCTCGTCTCCAGCGGCGGCGACCTCGAGCAGGACGCGCTCGCCGTCGCTCACGACGCGCGGGTCGACGCGCTCGGCGCCGTAGCCGCGCGAGAGCACCGCGACGCGGCGCCCCCGGGCGTGGAGCCGCCGCGCCACGGCGATGGCGGCCGGCGTCTTGCCGGAGCCGCCGACGGCGAGGTTCCCGATCGAGACCACCGGGGCAGGCACCGCGATCCGCGAGAGGACGCCCCGCTCGAAGAGCGCGGTGCGGAGCGCGGCGCCCGCGCGGAAACCCCACTCGGCCGGCGCGAGCGGCGCGAGCACCGCTCCGGCGCGGGCCCGCGGGTCCCACCAGCGCGCCTCTATCCAGCTCAAGACAGCATCTCCCGGGCCGCGGCGATCACCGCGGCCGGCGCGAGGTCCTTCATGCAGCGGTGGTGTCCTGCCGGGCATCGATCGCCGCCGTGATTCGAGCACGGAGCGCACGGCAACGCCAACGAGAGCGCGCGACCAGGTGCGCGGGGCCCCCAGCGGATCGACGAGGTGGGCCCGTAGAGCGCGAGCACGGGGGTGCCCACCGCCGAGGCGAGGTGCACCGGGCCGGAGTCGTTCGAGACGAGGAGGTCCACGCGCGCGAGGGCCGCCGCGAGCGCGTCGATGGAGAGCGAGGACAGGTCGGCGGCGACGGGCGCGCGCAGCGCAGCGCGGAGCTGCGAGAACGCGTCCCGGTCGCCGGGACCGCCGGCGAGCACGATGGAGGCGCCGTCCGCCGCGAGCACATCCGCGACCTCGGCGAACCGCTGCGGCGACCAGCGCTTCGTCGGCCAGCGGGCTCCCGGCGCGAGCGCGACGACGGGGGATCGCACGCCCGCGAGCAGCTCCCCTGCCCGCGCGCGCGCCTCGCCGGAGAGCGAGATCTCGAGCGGGCCGGGACCGCCCACGCCCAGTGGCCTGAGCGCGTCGGCGTAGAGCTGCGTGGCGTGCGTCCGGTTCAGGGGCGGGTCGTAGCCGAACGCCGACGAGATCGCCTGCCACGGCGTGCGCCGCCGGAACGTGATCCGCCGCGGCGCCGCGCTGCGCACGATGAGGGCGGTCCGGACCTTGTTCTGGAGGTCGATCGCGACGTCGAAGCGCCCGCCGAGCTCGCGCCGGAGCTGCGCGGAGTTGCCGGCCTCGCCGCGCCGGATGGCGTGCACCGCCGCCACGTTCGGCAATCCCTGGAGCAGCGGCGCGTACAGCGCGTCGGTGACCCACTCGACGTGGGCGCCGGGGAACCGTTCGCGCAGCGGCGCGAGGATCGAGGTGGCGAGCACCACGTCTCCGAGCGCGCTGTACCGGACCACGAGCACGCGCGTGCTCACGCCGCCGCCTTCCCGCGCGAGAGCACCCGGATCATGTGCTCGACGTTGCGCGCGCTCGCGCCGCGGATGCCGCCCACCGCCTCGCGCGCCAGCTCGCCGAGGTCCACGATCTTGTCGGGCCGCGCGAGCAGCTCCTGCGTCACCTTGAGGAGCTGCTCCGGCGTCTGCACCTGGATGCCGCCGCGCCCCACGAGCACCTGCACGCTGTCCTTGAAGTTCTCCATGTGTGGGCCGAAGAGCACCGGCTTCCCCTGCCCCGCGGGCTCGAGGACGTTCTGGCCGCCGCGGGTGACGAAGCTGCCGCCGACGAAGACGAGCGTCGCGAGGCGGTACACCGCCGCGAGCTCTCCGATCGTGTCGAGCACGATCACCTGCGCCTCGCCGGCGTCGCGCCCGCCGCTGCGGAGCCGGACCGAGAACCCGCGCTCGGCGGCCATCGCCATGAGCTTTCCCGTGCGCTCGAGGTACCGCGGCGCGAGCACGAGCTGCAGCCCCGGGTTCCGCGCGAGCAGCTCCCGGTACACGCCGAGGAGCAGCTCCTCCTCGCCCTCGTGCGTCGACCCGGCGATGAACACCGGCGCGCCCGCGCGCACGCCCATCTCGAGCCTGAGCTGCTCGTCGCGCTCGGGGGAGCCCTCGAGCACGAGCGCGTCGAACTTGGTGTTTCCGGTGACCCACACGCGGTCCGGCGCCGCGCCGAGCGTGAGGACCCGCTCGGCCTCCTCGTCGGACCGCATGAGGAAGAGGTCGATCGATCGCAGCGGGTTGCCGATCGCCCCGAACAGCGCGCGGTAGTTCCCCATCTTCTGCGGGTTGAAGCGGCCGTTCGTGAGCGCGATGCGGGCGCCGACCCGCCGCGCCGCGCGGATGAGGTTGGGCCAGATCTCGGTGTACTCCAGCACGAGCAGGTCGGGCCGGATCTGCCGCGCCGCCCGCCGCGTCGCGAGCGGCAGGTCGTACGGCGCGTACAGGACGACGTCGGCGTCGGAGAGCTTCTTCCGGGCCATCGCGAGGCCGCTGTTCGTCATCGTGGTGACGATGATGCAGCACCCGGGCAGCCGCGCCTTCAGCTCCTTCATCATGGGCTGCAAGGACAGGAGGTCTCCGGCGCTGGCGCCGTGCAGCCACACGCGTGGCGATCCCCGCCCGAGCTCGCCCGGGCGACGGTAGAAGCCGAACCGCTGCGGGATCCCGTGGCGCAGCTTCGGGTGGAACAGCACCACCGGGAGGAGCGCGAGGAAGAGCAGGTAGCTCGCGATGACGTAGACGACGTGCACCGGCGGACTCTCTCTACTCGATGCGGACGGCGTTGGTGAAGAGCCACGGCCGGCCGTCCACCCGCGCCTCGACGCGCCACGCGCCCCGGGCGCACGGGACCGGGCCCGCCGGCCCGCAGGCCGCGTAGCCGCCGTTGCTGCCGGCGGGTGCGGCTCCCTCGTAGGTCAGGGTACCGTCGCGGTAGACGCTCACCTCCGACGGCTCCCGCGGCGCGCGGAGCACGAGCTCGGTCCGCGGGCCGCTGCCGGCTCGCGAGATCGACATCCCCCACCCGGGCGCGACGCCGTCGAACACGCAGGTGGCGCGGCCGGCCAGGAGCGCGTCCAGGACGCGCGCGGAGTCGACCTTCGCGTCTCCGGTCAGCGTGAGCGGCACGTGCATCGAGAAGGCCTCGAAGGCGGCCCGATAGCTCGGGTAGCCGTGCGCGTCGGCCGAGCAGAGCAGCGCCTGAGGGCGCTCCTTCGAGAGGACGTCGTAGAGCGCGAGCTCGGCCGCCGGTCGATCGTAGAACGCGAGCACGGCCTGCGCGCGATCCCACGGCAGCGCGAGGAGCGCGAACAGGATCCGGTCCACGCGGCGCCCGGCCACCGTCGCGCCCCAGAAGGTGTCGTTCGACGCGACCTCGAGCCCCACCGCGCGCGAGGCGCCCCAGGCGCGGAACGGCCGGCGCGGGTGGAGGGGGTGCGGCAGGACGGTGCGGCCGCCGAGCGCGTCCACCGCCGCGAACGGATCCCCGCCCTTCTCCGCCGCCGTCAGCGCGCGAGGGATCCCGGCGCCGACGACGTGCCCGTAGCGCGACGAGATCTCGGTCGCGCTCAGCACGAGGACGCCGTCGCGGTAGCCGGCGTCCTGCGGCGAGAGCACGTTGTGATCCGCGAGGACGACGAACTGGAGGCCGGCCTCCCGCGCCGCGCGGACGACGTCGTCGAGCGAGCCGCGTCCGTCGCTGCGCGTCGTGTGGACGTGCCAGGCGCCGCGGATCTCGCCGGGCGGCCCCAGCGTGCGATCGGCCCGGCGCGACCTCACCCACAGCCCGAAGGCGACGTAGGCGATCGCCAGCAGGAGCAGCGTGACGAGCAGTCGGCGCGATCGTCTCACGCGTTCGCGGCCCGGTCCCGCTCCTCCTCTCCCTCGTGGATCCGGTAGAGGCGCGCGTACTCACCGCCGCGCGCGAGCAGCTCGTCGTGCGAGCCCATCTCGGCGATCACGCCGCCCGAGAGCACGACGATGCGGTCGGCGTTGCGGATGGTGGACAGCCGGTGCGCGATCACGAGCGTCGTGCGGGATCCCGACCCGCCCGCGAGCCCCATGAGCTGGTCCAGCGCGCGCTGGACCTCGCGCTCGCTCTCCGCGTCGAGCGCGCTCGTCGCCTCGTCGAGCACGAGGATGGGCGCGTCCTTGAGGAAGGCGCGCGCGATCGCGATCCGCTGGCGCTGCCCGCCCGAGAGGAGCACGCCGCGCTCGCCGATGTGCGTGTCGTAGCCGTGCGGCAGCGCCGAGATGAAGTCGTGAGCGTTCGCCATCCGGGCGGCGCGCTCGACGTCCTGCTGCGACACGTCGGGGCGCCCGTAGGCGATGTTGCCGCGGATGGTGTCGTTGAAGAGGACGGTGTCCTGCGCCACGATCGCGAGCTGCGCGCGCAGGCTCGCCAGCGTCACGTCGCGGAGCTCGACCCCGTCGATCGTGACGCGGCCGGAGGTCGGGTCGTAGAACCGGGCCACGAGCGCGGCGAGCGTGCTCTTGCCGCTGCCGGAGGCTCCGACCAGCGCGACCACCTCGCCCTTCCGGATCGCGAGGTCCACGTCGCTGAGCACCGGCCGCTCGCCGTACGAGAACCCGAGCTTCTCGAAGCGGAGCTCGCGCCGGAACGGCGGCAGCGTCTGGGTCCCCGAGTCCACGACGTCGCTGGGCGTGTCGAGGATCTCGAAGATGCGCTCCGCGGCGGCCCCGCCCTGGAGCGCGAGCTGGCCCATCCGTCCGAGCTGCTTCACCGGCTGGTAGAGCAGCATCACGGCGGCGATGAAGGAGAGGAACTTCCCGGCCTCGAGCTCGCCCGAGAGGATCCTGCCGCCGACCCACGCGATGGCGGCCGACAGGCCGACGGCGGCCAGCACCTCCATGAGCGGCGACGACAGGCCGCGCACGACGATGCCCTTGCGCACGATGCGCACCCACCGGCGGTTCGTCTCGCGGAAGCGCTGCGCCTCCCAGGGCTCCATGCCGAACGCCTGGACGACGCGCATCCCGCTGATGGCCTCCTGGACCATCTCGGAGATGCGCCCCAGCGTGCTCTGGGACTCCGACGTCACGCGCTTCAGGCGCTTCGCCATCCGGATGACCGGATACAGCGTGACCGGGACCGCGATGAACGTGATGAGCGACAGGCGCCAGTCGAGGATGAAGCAGCTCGCGAGCATCACGACGACGGTGAGCCCGTCGCGGATGTAGCTCGTGATCGCGAAGGTCACCGCCGCCTCGACGGTCTGCACGTCGGCGGAGAACCGGCTCATGAGATCGCCGGAGTGGCGGCGCGAGAAGAAGCCCGGCGAGAGCCGCAGCAGGTGCTCGAACAGCGCGACGCGGAGGTCCGCGATGACGCGCTGCCCCAGCATGCTCATGAGGTAGTACTGCCCGAAGAACGCGACGCCCTTCACGAGCGCCACGCCGATGATGACGGCGGGGAGCACGGCGAGGACGCGACCGCGCTGCACCGTGGCGATCCACGCCGCCACGTCGACGGACGACGGGAGGAACTTCCCGATCGTCGCCATGGCCTGGAGCCTCCCGGTGAACAGGAACTCCAGCATGGGACCGAGCAGGTTCGCGTACGCCGCGGTGGACAGCGCCAGCACGAGCATGCAGGCGAGCGCGCCCACGAAGCGGCCCTTGTACGGCGCGACGAATCGAAGGAGGCGGAGATAGCTGCTCAAGGCGAGCGCATCCTATGACACCCCGGCGCGGGGTGACACAGTACAAGGAGGCGCTCGCCCGGCTGCGCGACCGGACCTGACGGGCGGGAGCCTATTCCTCGATCCCCTTCACCTTCCCCTCCGCCCTGCGCCTCTCGATGATCTTCTGCGCGATGTGCGGCGGAACGGGGTCGTAGTGGGAGTGCGTCATGGTGAAGTAGCCGGCGCCCTGCGTCAGCGATCTGAGCTCGGCGTCGTAGCTCATCGCCTCGGCTTGCGGGCAGAGCGCCTTCACGACGACGCCGCGCGCGACCGGCTCCATCCCCTGCACCTTGGCGCGGCGGCTGTTCAGGTCGCCCATCACGGCGCCGACGTACTCCTCGGGCACGTGGACCTCGAGCTGCATGATCGGCTCGAGGAGGATCGGACGTGACTCGAGCACCGCCTTCTTGAAGGCCAGCGACCCGGCGACCTGGAACGCCATGTCCGAGCTGTCCACGTCGTGGTAGCTGCCGAAGACGAGCTTCGCCTTGAAGTCGACGACCGGATACCCGGCGAGCGGGCCGGACCCGAGCGCGTTGCGGATGCCCTTCTCGACCGACGGGATGAACTGGCGCGGGATCACGCCGCCCACGATCGCGTCCTCGAACTCGAAGCCCTCGCCGCGAGGCTTGGGCGACATCTCGACGTGGCAGTCGCCGTACTGGCCGTGGCCGCCGGTCTGCCGCTTGAACTTCCCCTGCGCCTTGGCGGTCGCGGTGATGGTCTCGAGGTACGCGGGCGTCGGCGGCGAGAGGGTGACGTCGACGGAGTGCTTGCGCTTCGCGCGCTCGATCGTGACGTCGATGTGCGCCTGGCCCATGCCCTTCAGCAGCAGCTCGCCCTCGGCGGAGCGGACCAGCTCGAGCGACGGGTCCTCCTCGATGAGCTTGTGCAGCGCCGCGGCCGCCTTGTCGTCCTGGCCCTTCGTGTGGATCGCGAACGCGACCGGGCGATTCGGCGCGCGGAACTCGGCGAGCGCGATGGGCGCGTCGGGATCGCACAGCGTGTCGCCGGTGTGGGCGTCCTTCAGCTTCATCAGCACGACGACGTCGCCGGGGACCGCCTCCTTGACCTCGACGTTCTGCGCGCCGTCGGTGCGGTAGAAGTGCGCGATGCGCTCCTGTGAGCGCGTCCGCGGGTTCATCACCGTCGCGTCGGGCCTGAGCGTGCCGGAGAAGACGCGCGCGTAGTCGACGCGCCCCGCGAAGTGATCGATCGTGGTCTTGAACACCTGCGCGCAGAGCGGCGCGCCGGGTGCCGCCTTGCGGACCGTCTCCTTGCCGCCGAGATCCTTTCCGACGACCTCGCGCGCCTCGGGGCCGGGGATGATCCGCTCGATGGCGTCGAGGACCTCCCGCACGCCGACGCCCGGCTTCGCCGCCACGACGAGCAGGGGCAGGAACTTCTGGTTCGCGGCGCCGAGCGCCACGCCGTGGAGGATCTCGTCCGCGGTGAGCGCGCCGCCCTCGAGGTACTTCCCGAGCAGCTCGTCGTCGTTCTCCGCCGCCGCCTCGAGGAGCGCGGTGCGCGCCGACTCCGCCTCGGCGGCGAGGTCCGACGGGACGTCGGTGACGTCGAAGCGTCCGAAGGACTTGCCCTGGACGTGCGCCTTCATCGTGACGAGGTCGACGACGCCCTTCAGCGACGCGCCGGAGCCGATGGGCAGCTGGAGCGGGATCGCCTTCAGCTTGAGCGACGTCTCGAGCTGCTCGACGGTGCGCCGGAAGTCGGCCTGCTCGTGATCCATGCGCCCGACGACGCCGATCGTGGGCCGGCCCGACTCGGCGACGACGTCGAACGGGCGCTCGACCCGGTTGTGGGCGGGATCGGCGGCGGACACGACGAGCAGCGCGCCGTCCGAGACCTGCAGCGCCCACTCGACCTCGGTGAGGAACGCGGCGAACCCCGGGCAGTCGAGCGCGTTGAACGTGCGCTCGGAGTCCTCGAACGTCTCGGGGTGAATCGACAGCGTGAAGTTGCGCTTCTTCTCCTCGGGTTCGGCGTCGAGCCGAGCCGTCGAGCCGTCGGGGCTCGCGTGCTTCGGATCGGCGAGGTGGAGGAAAGCCTCTACGAGCGCGGTCTTACCCGCCCCGTCCGCGCCAGCGATTGCGAACGTGCGAATGACCCGGTTGGTGGGCATGGACTGGGATCTCCCTTCGAGTCAGGGGATGCCTGCGGAGCCCCATCACTAACACGGAAAAACGCCGTGCACGGTCGCGCGTGCGGCACCCGACCGGGGTGCGACACTTCGCTCAGAAGTAGTACCGAGCGGCGACGCTGGACCTGAAGATGTCCCACGGATCGTCGAGCTTGCGCAGCCCGAGGAAGGTGCTCGAGCGCTTCGTCTCGACTCCGGCCTGATCGAGCGTGGCCCGGACGTGAGACAGCCCGAACCCGATCGACGCCTCGAGCGACAGGTCGGGCACGCCGATGAAGCCGAAGAACACCTCGAACCCGCCGCGCGCGCCCACGGCGAACGCGACGCCGGAGAGATCGGCCCCCGCCTGCTCGCCGCCGAGGAACACGACGTCGACCTCGGGGACGACGGCGAAGTTGGCGTGGCGAAGCTGCGCCAGGACCAGCGGCACGCCGCCGTGGAGTCCCACCGCGGTCGAGGAGAGCTTCTGCTCGAAGCCGGCCCGCTCCACCGTCTCGCGCTGCCACGCGAACGAGAGCCCGACGTCGAGGCCCCAGGCGCGCGCGATGCCGGGGCCGTCGCCGGCGAACCAGTAGCGCAGCCCCACGGAGTCGACTCCGAGCGCGGGGAGCTCGTCGCCGAGATCGAACTGGACCCGGCGGAACGTGCCGAGCCCCATGCGCCCGAGCACGCGCACCCCGTCGCGCTCCGCGGGCGGCGTGGCGACGGGCGCCGGGGCGACCGCGACGCTGTCGGGCGCGGGGTCCTGCGCGACCGCGAGCACCGGGAGCACGACGAGCGCGACCGCTGCCACGGCCGCGGCCCGGAACTTCGACCCGTTCACGACTCCCATCGGCATCTCCCTCCCCGGCGGTCGGCGCGAGTCTGGCACGCCGCCGGGCGGGAGCCGAAGGGATTTCTGCGCGACGGCTGTCAGCCGCGCAGCTCGTCGAAGTCCTCCTGCCAGAACTCGCGATCCCTGCGCGTGTCCGCGGCGCGGCCCTCCTCCGTCGTCCGCAGCTCGACGCGCCGGATCTTGCCGGAGATCGTCTTCGGCAGCTCGCTGAACTCGATGCGGCGGACGCGCTTGTACGGCGCGAGCCGGCGCCGCATGAACTTGAAGATGTCGAGCGCGAGGTCGCGGCTCGGCTCGTTGCCGGGCCGCAGGATGACGAACGCCTTCGGGACGGTGCCGCGCACCGGATCCGGGCTCGGCACGACCGCGGCCTCGGCGATCGCCTCGTGCTCGATGAGCGCGCTCTCCAGCTCGAAGGGGCTGATGCGGTAGTCGCTCGACTTGAAGACGTCGTCGGCGCGCCCGACGTACGTGATGTATCCGTCGGCGTCGCGGGAGGCGACGTCACCGGTGCGGTACCAGCCTCCCCGCGTCACGTAGTCGTTCAGCGTCGGATCGTCGGCGTATCCGGCCATGAGCCCGGCCGGTCGCGGCAGGAGCGACAGCGCGATCTCGCCCTCGTCGCGCTCGAGCCCCTCCTTGTCGAGGAGGCCGACGCGGAACCCGGGCATCGGGCGGCCCATCGAGCCGAGCTTGATCCGCTGGCCGGGAGAGTTCCCGATCTGGCAGGTCGTCTCGGTCTGGCCGTAGCCGTCGCGGATCGTGACGCCCCACGCCCTGCGCACCTTCTCGATGACCTCGGGGTTCAGCGGCTCGCCCGCCGACAGCGCCTCGCGCACCTTCACCTTCTGGGCGGCGAGATCCTCGAGGATGAGCATTCGCCACACGGTCGGCGGCGCGCACAGCGTCGTGATCTCGTGCTTCGCGAGCACCTCGAGGACGCGCTTCCCGGAGAACCGCGCGTAGTTGAACACGAACGCGGTCGCGCCGGCGTTGAAGGGCGCGAAGAAGTTGGACCAGGCGTGCTTCGCCCACCCCGGCGAGCTGATGTTCATGTGGACGTCGCCCTCGCGGACGCCGAGCCAGTACATCGTCGAGAGGTGTCCGACCGGGTAGCTCGTCTGCGTGTGCAGCACGAGCTTCGGCCGCGCGGTCGTGCCCGACGTGAAGTAGAGCAGCACCGGATCCATCGGGTGCGTGTCGCCGTGCGCGAGGAACCCGGGAGTCTCGTCGTAGCCCTGCGCGTACGGCGTCCAGCCCGGGACGCGCTCGCCGACCACGATGCGGGAGTACTGGCCCGGGATGCCGCGCATCTTCTCGGCGCCGGGCGGGTCGGTGACGACGTGGCGCACGACGCCGCGGTCGAGCCGATCGCGGAGGTCCTCGGGGGTGAGCAGCGACGTCGCCGGGATCACCACCGCGCCGAGCTTCATCGCCGCGAGCATCGTCTCCCAGATCGGGACCGAGTTGCCGAGCATCATCAGGATGCGGTGGCCGCGCTCGACGCCGTTGTGGCGGAAGAAGGACGCGATCCGGTTCGTCCGGTCGGCGAGCTCCGCGTACGACAGCTTCACCTCGGACCCGTCGTCCTCGACGATGTGCAGCGCCGTGCGCGAGTTGCCCTCGGCGAGGATGTCGAACCAATCGAGCGCCCAGTTGAACCGGTCGAGCACGGGCCAACGGAACTCCGCGTAGGCCTTCTCGTAGTCCTCTCGGTGGGTCTGCAGGAAGTCGCGCGCCCTGCGGAACGCATCGGTGCCGTTGGCCATGATTCCTCGCGGGGGAAGGTGAAGCGCACATCGTCGCAGAGTCGGCGGCGACGGCGCCACCGACTTCGAGTGACGTGACGCGGCGCGCGATGGCCGATCAGCCCCGAACGAGCATCGCGGGGAGGACGTCGCCGACGCCGTCGATGAGGAACTGGAACGCGATCGCGGCGAGCAGGAGACCGGCGACGCGCTCGAGGATCGCGAGGCCGGTCCTGCCGAGGACGCGGTCCACCTGCGTCGCGAAGCCCAGGATGAGGTACGCGGACACGGCGACGAGCGCGATCGAGCCGAGCACCGGGAAGATCTGCCACCAGCGCTCCCCCGCTCGAGCCCTCCCCATGAGCACGACGACCGTCGCGATCGCGCCGGGCCCGGCGAGGAGCGGGATCGCGAGCGGCACGATCGCGACGTCCTCCTTCATGGCGCCGGCCTGCACCTCGGTCTCGGTGATGCGCGCCTCCGACGCGCGCGTGCGCAGCATGTCGATCGACATGATGAGGAGCAGCACGCCGCCCGCCATCTTGAAGGCGGCGATGGTGATCCCGAGCGCCTTGAAGAGGACCGCGCCCGCGAGCGCGAAGAAGCCGAGCACGAGGAACGCCGTCCACGCCGCTCGCCGCGCCGTCTCGCGCCGCTGCTCGGGCGTGTCGTTCTTCGTCATCGCGAGGAAGAACGGCACCGCGGCGAGCGGATCGACGACGACGAACACCGCCGAGAGGGAGATCAGGCTGAAGGCAAGGACGTCGCGCATGTCGGCCGTCGGGCTCAGCGCGCGCCGAACCCGCTCAGCCGAATGGACCACACCTTCCGGATCGCTTCCAGCACGATCCGGCGCGACATCTTGGACGCACCGACGCGGCGGTCCTCGAAGACGATGGGGATCTCGGCGATGCGGAACCCCCGCCGGTGGGCCCGGTACGTGAGCTCGATCTGGAAGGCGTACCCCGAGCACTCCACGGTATCGAGGTCGATCGCCTCCAGCACCGCGCGGCGGAAGCACTTGAACCCGCCGGTGAGGTCGCGCACGCCGAGCCCGAGGATCGTCCGCGCGTACATGCTGCCGCCGCGCGACAGGACCTTGCGGCCGACGCCCCAGTTCACGGTGCCGCCGCCGGGCACGTAGCGGGAGCCGAGCACCAGGTCCGCGCCTCGCGCCGCCTCCAGCATGGCCGGCAGGTAGCGGGGGTTGTGCGAGAAGTCGGCGTCCATCTCGAGCACGAGGTCGTACTCACGGCCGAGCGCCCAGCCGAACCCGGCGAGGTACGCCTTGCCGAGTCCTTCCTTTCCCTTCCGGTGCAGCACGTGGACGCGCGGCTCGCCCGCGGCGATCTCGTCGGCGATGCGGCCGGTGCCGTCCGGCGAGTTGTCGTCGATGACGAGGATCTCCACCGGGGCCGCGGCGAGGATCGCGGCGATCATCGGCCGGATGTTCTCCGCCTCGTCGTACGTGGGCAGGCACACGAGCGCGCGCGCCGCGTTTCCGTCGGTCACAGGTACCTCGCGATCTCTTCGGCGACACGGCCCGCGGCTCCGGGCGTGCCCAGCGAGGCCCGCACCGAGCGGAGCCCCGCGATCTGCTCGTCACGCGCCGCCGGATCCGCCAGCAGGCGCTCGATCTCGTCGGCCATGCGCTCACCGGTCGCGTCCCGCTGCAGCAGCTCGGGCACGAGCCTGCGCCCGGCGAGCAGGTTCACGAGGGCGACGTGCGCCAGCTTCACGAGCGCGCGCCCCACGATCCAGGACAGCCACGACAGCCGGTACACGACCACCATCGGCCGGGCCATCAGCGCCGCCTCGAGCGTCGAGGTGCCGCTCTTCACGAGGGCCGCGTCGCTCGCGCCGACCGCCTCCTCGGCGCGGCCGTCCACGAGCTTCACCTGGAGCGTCGCGTGCCGTGCGAGGTGCTCGCTCACGTCGTCCCGCCGGATCGTCGGCGCGAGCGGGACGACGAACTGGACGTCGGGGTGGCGGGAGCGGATCCGCTCCGCGGCGTCGAGCATCTCCGGGAGGATGCGCTCGATCTCGCCGTGCCGGCTGCCGGGCACGAGAGCGACGGTGGTGCGCGCCGGCTCGAGGCCGAGCGCGCCGCGGTAGCTCGCGGGGTCGAGCGGCTGCGGTCGCTCGGCGAAGGGGTGGCCGACGAACCGCGCCGAGACGCCCGTGTCCGCGTAGAACGGTTCCTCGAACGGCAGGATGCACAGCATCCGGTCCACGAACTTGCGGATCGTCTTCACGCGGCCGCGCCGCCACGCCCACACGGTCGGGGAGACGTAGTAGACGACCGGGATCCCGGCCTTCTTGAGCCGCTTCGCGAGGCGCAGGTTGAAGTCGGGCGAGTCGACGAGGAGCGCGACCCTCGGCCGCCGCTCCGCCGCGGCGGCGGCGAGGCTGCGCAGGATGCCGAGGATGCGGGGGATCGCCGGGATGACCTCCGCGATCCCCATGACCGACATGTCCTCGGCCCGGTGGAGGGCGTCCAGCCCCGCCGCCCGGAGCCGCGGACCGCCCATGCCGAACGCACGGAGCTCGGGGTTCGCGCGCCGGAGCTCCTCGAGCACGCGGGACGCGTGGAGGTCGGCGCTCGCCTCCGTCGCGACGATGAGCACCTCGGGACGCAAACGCGCGGCTTATAGCACGGACGCGCTGCGCCGACGCGAACGCGTTGCGCTCGACGGGCGGCGCATGTACCACCGATTGCGTCCGGCGTGCCCTGCCGTGGGACGTTCCCATCCCAGGTCCTCGCCCGTACATGGAAATCGTGCGCGCTCCCAACATGCTCGCCCCGGAGCAGCCCGGCGGCGGCGACGCCGAACGCGGGGAGATCGTGAGGCTCGGCCGGCGCACGGCGCTGCGCATCGTCGTCGTGTACCTCCTCGTCGGCGCGGCCTGGGTCCTCTTCTCCGACAGGGTCCTCGCGACGATCGTCTCGGACCCGGCCGCGCGCGACCGGCTGCAGACCGTGAAGGGCGCGTCCTACGTCCTCGCCACCGGTGCCCTCCTCTACTGGCTCATCGTCCGCGCCCGGTCGCACCTCGCCGCGAGCGAGCTCGAGCGGCGCGCCGTGCTCGACAGCATCGTCGACGCCATCGTCGTCGTCGACCCGAGCGGAACGGTGGTGGACCTGAACGCGGCGGCGGCGCGGCTCGCGGGGCTCTCCCAGCGGAACGGGCGCGGACTCCCGCTCGCCGAGCTGCTCGCGCGCGGTCGCTTCAAGCACCTCGACGGACGTCCGCTCGCCGTCGAGGACTCGGCGACGTCGCGCGCGCTCCAGGGCGAGACGGTCGGCGGGTTCGAGTGCACCGTCCAGGGGCCCGACGGCAGCACCGTGTTCACGCACGTGTCCGCGTCACCGGTGTACGTCCAGAGCGGCGCCGCGCCCCACCGCGCCGTCGCGGTCATCCGCGACGTGACGGATGTGAGGAGGTTCGAGGTCGCGCGCGAGGAGTTCCTGTCGACCGCGGCGCACGAGCTGAAGACGCCGCTCGCGGTGACCAAGGCCTACGCTCAGCTCATGAAGCGCCGCGGTCAGGGCGATCCGGCGGCGCTCTCGGTGATCGAGCGGCAGACCGATCGCCTCGCGCGCATCGTCCAGCAGCTGCTCGAGGTGTCTCGCTTCCGCAGCGGACGCGGCGGCGAGCTCCGCCGCGAGCGCTTCGACCTCGGGGACGTCGCCGACGACGTCGCCCAGCGTATGCGGCGCCTCACCGTCGATCCCGTTCGCGTCGAGCGTTCGGACGCGATCCTGGTGCTGGCCGACCCCGACCGGATCGCGCAGGTGATGGTGAACCTCGTCGAGAACGCGATCCGCTTCTCGCCGCTCGGCGGAGAGGTCGCGATCGCGGTGCGGCGACGGGCCACGGAGGCCGTGGTGTCGGTGCGCGACCACGGGGTCGGGATCCCGCCCGAGCGGCAGGACCGGGTCTTCGAGAGGTTCTACCGGGCTCACGCCGGCACCTCGCAGGACTACGGCGGGCTCGGGCTCGGGCTCGACGTCAGCCGCGAGATCGTCGCCCGCCACGGCGGGCGCATGTGGTTCGAGAGCGAGCCCGGGCAGGGCTCCACGTTCTCGTTCAGCCTGCCGATCGCGGAGGAGACGGCGGCGTGAGCTGCGCGTCCGGACTCCTCGTCGTCGAGGACGATCCCGACCTGTCGGGCCTCATGTCGATGATCCTCGGGGACGCTGGCTACTCGGTGCGCGTCGCCGAGAACGGCGCCGTCGCGCTCGCGCGGGTGGCGGAGGAGATGCCGGGCGTCATCCTGCTCGACATGCGCATGCCCGTCATGAACGGCTGGGAGTTCGCGCGCGAGTTCCGCGCCCGTTACGGGCGCGCCGCGAGGATCATCGTCGTCACGGCGGCGGAGAACGCGCGGCTGCGCGCGCAGGAGATCGAGGCGGACGGCTGGCTCGAGAAGCCGTTCGAGCTCGACGCGGTGCTGGACGCGGTGGCGTCGCAGCTCGCCGCGTCGGCGGCCGCCGCCGAGCCCCCGGCGTGAGCCCGCCGTGCCCTCGTGGTAAAGAGCCGCCGATGAAAAGGATCTGCGTCTTCTGCGGGTCGTCGGCCGGCACCCGCCCCGAGTACTCCGAGCAGGCGCGCCTGCTCGGCATCGCGATCGTCCGGCGCGGGATGGGAGTCGTGTACGGAGGCGGGAGCGTCGGCCTCATGGGCGTGGTCGCCGACGCGGCCCTCGCCGCCGGCGGCGAGGTGCACGGAGTCATCCCGGAGCGGCTGATGGAGCGCGAGCTCGATCACCGCAGCCTGACGCGGATGCACGTCGTGAAGTCGATGCACGAGCGGAAGGCGCTCATGTCGGAGCTGTCGGACGGGTTCGTCGCGCTGCCCGGCGGGATGGGGACGCTCGAGGAGCTCACGGAGGTGCTCACCTGGTCGCAGCTCGGGCTGCACCAGAAGCCGGTCGGGCTGCTCGACGTCGCCGGGTACTACGATCAGCTGACCGCGTTCTTCGATCACGCCGTCCGCGAGCGGTTCCTCCACCCCGAGCACCGGCGGATCCTGCTCACCGATCCGGATCCGGACGCGCTCCTCGACCGGCTGCAGGCGTGGCGCCCGTTGGCGCAGGTGAAGTGGATCGATCAGCGGAGCAGCTGAGCCGGCGCATGCTCGCGTTCGTCACCGGAGCCGGCGGCTTCCTCGGTCAGCGCCTCGTGCGGGAGCTGATCGGGAGGGGGCACGCCGTGCGCGCGCTGCTGCGATCCGATCGCGGCGCCGCCGCGCTGCGCGAGGCGGGGGCCGAGATCGTCGCCGGCGACGCGCTCGATCCCGCCGCGCTGCGCCGCGGAGTCGAAGCGTGCGACGTCGTCTACCACCTCGCCGGCATCCGGCGCGCGACCCGTCGAGAGGAGTTCTTCCGCCAGAACGTCGAGTCGACGCGGCTGCTCCTCGACGCGTGCGTCGCGGCGGGCGCGGCGCGCCGGCGGTTCGTGCTCGCGGGCTCTCTCGCCGCGTGCGGCCCGTCGGCGCGAGGTCGGCGCGAGGACGAGCCGTTCGACCCGCGCGAGTGGTACGGCGAGTCGAAGGCGGAGGCCGAGCGGGTCGCGTTCGCACAGGCTGATCGGATCCCGGTGGCGGTCGCGAGGCCGCCGCGCGTCATGGGCCCGGGCGACCGCGAGAACCTCTTCTTCTTCCGGATCGCGCAGGCCGGCCTGCTGCTTCGGATCGGAGGCGGCCCGCGGCCGCTGTCGTGGATCGACGTCGACGACTGCGCCCGCG
>DASSQI010000246.1:0-10410 GCA_035702585.1 Anaeromyxobacteraceae bacterium | reverse complement strand
GCACTCCAGGGAGTTGCGCGAGCGCAAAAATACCCGCTCAGGCCCCTGGCCGCTTCCTCGGGCAATGCCTACCTAACGGGCGTGGCCTTGGTGGATAGGCCGACACACGCATGAAACCTCTCGTACTGATCGTCGAGGACGACCCCGAGATCCGCCTCGTGCTCGCGGACATCCTCGAAACCTGCGGGTACGCGGTGTCGCAGGCCCAGCATGGCCGCGAGGCGCTCGACAAGCTCGAGGCGGGCCTCCGTCCGGCCGCGATCCTCCTCGACCTCATGATGCCGGTGATGAACGGCTGGGTCTTTCGCGCAGCGCAGCTCGAGGACCGCCGCCTGGCGTCGATCCCGATCGTGGTCCTGACGGCCATGGGCCGCGCCGAGGAGACCGGCCGTGAGCTGCGGGCTCACGCGGCGCTCTCGAAGCCGTTCGAGATCTCCGACCTGCTCGCGATCCTGGAGCGGCTCGCGCCGCTCGACCCGGAGCGCGCCAGCGCGTGACGAGCCGCACGTGCGTCCGCGGCCGAACGCGGACGACCGTGCTTCGGAGACATCCCGGGACGCGCGCCGGAGGCGAAGTCCTCTTCAACCGAAGCGGAGCAGCTCGCGGCGGAACGCCTCGCGCTGCGACTCGTCCGGCGCAGCCTTGTGAGCGCGCTCGAGCGCCTCCGCCGCCTTCGACGAGAACCCGTGCTCGAGGTACAGGACCGCGAGCGCGCGCAGCGCGGGGAACAGCGTCGGCTTCACCTCGACCGCCCGCTCGAGCGCGAACATCGCCCGGAACGGATCGCGGCGGGCCAGCGCCTTCCCGAGGCCGAGCTGCGCCTCCGCCGACGCCGGCGCCGCTCGCACGGCCTCGCCGTAGGCGTCGATCGCGCCGCCGAGCTCGCCCGCCACGTAATGCACCTTCGCGAGCTCGACGAGCGCGGCGATGTCCGGGCCGGGCGACGAGCTCGCGCCAGCGGCGCGGCGCGGCACCCGCTGCAGCGCGGCGAGCACGCGGCGCTGGAGGTCGTCCACGCGAAACGGCTTCTCGATGTAGTCGAGCACGCCGAAGCGCTGCTTCGCGTCCTCGGCGTAGCGCCAGCCCCGGTGTGCCGCGCTCATGATGACGACCCCGACGCCGCGAGTCGCGGGGTCGGCTCGAAGGCGCCGCGCCACCTCGAAGCCGTGGATGTTCGGCAGCATGGCGTCGAGCAGCACGAGGTCCGGGTGGTGGCGCCGCGCGAGCTGGAGCGCGCTGTCGCCGTCCGCGGCGGCTGCAGCTGCGAGGCCGCGCGCGGCGAGCGCCTTCACGGCGAGCGCGCGGACCGCCTCGTCGTCGTCCACCACGAGCACCGTCCGCGGCTGCAGCTCGGCCTCGCTGAGGAACTCGACGTCGTCCGCGCTCACCACCTCCGGTGCCGCGCCGTCGGCCGCAGGGGTGCGGCGGACGACGGCGGTGGCCGTGCTCGGGGCGGGCGTGCGCGGCGCGCTCGGGGCGGGCGCGCGGGTCGCCTGCTCGGCGCGGGCCGACGGGTCCTTCACCGCGAGGTGCGGCGCCGACGTGCGCGGGGGCGCGTTCGCGCCGCGCAGCTCCTTGAGCCCGCGCTCGCGCGCACCGTACGCAGCGGCGATGGCGCCCTCGAGCGACGTCCTCACCGCGACGTAGATCACGACGTCGCGCCCGGCGAGGAACCGCAGCTCGTCGAGCTGCGCCTCGGTCTTCTTCGGAGTCGGCGTCGCGACGTGGAGGCGCCCGTCGGCGCGCGACATCGCGAGGATCTTGTCGGAGAAGGCGAGCCGGTGCGGGATCGGCCCGAGCGCCTCGAGCTCGAGCACGCTCGCGCCGAGATCGACTCCGGGGAACCCGAGCTGCTCCGCGAGCGCCGACACCAGCTCCGACTCGGTGCAGCGCCCCGACTCGAGCAGCTCGGAGCAGATCGAGCGCTTGCGGGCCCGAGCGGCTCGCTCGGCGGCCTCGAGGCGCTGGGCGTCGAGCGCGCCGCGCCGAAGGAGGATCTGGCCGATGCGGACGTCGCGGGCCATCGCCGGAGTCAGCCGACGGTCTCGGCGTAGGTCATGACGAGGTACATGAGCGCCTCGCCCTCGCCGGCGTTCACGTAGCGGTGCGGCGCGCCGGCCTCGAAGACGATCGCGTCGCCCTCCTCGAGCGTCTCACGGCGGCCGTCGACGTCGATCTCGACCCGCCCGTGGCTCACGACGAGGTTCTCGATCGTCCCGGGCGCGTGAGGCTCGGCCCGCTCCTCGGCGTCTGGCGCGAGGCGCAGCTCGTAGAACTCGACGCGGCGGCGCTCGTCGAACGGGAAGAGCGCTCGCGAGGTGAACTTGCCGTCGTGGCTCGTGAGGAGCTTCGCGTTCTCGGACCGGAGCACCTGCATCCCGCCCGCGTGGCGCTGCCCCAGCAGCGCCGAGAACGGCACCCCGAGCGCCGTCGAGATCTTCCAGAGCACGTTGATCGTCGGCGTGCTCTGCCCCAGCTCGATCTGGCCCAGCATCGCGCGGCTCACGCCCGACACGCGCGAGAGCCGCTCGAGCGAGAGGCCCTGCTCGTTTCGCAGCCGCCGCAGGTTCGCGCCGACGAGCGGCGTCAGGTCCTGTCCGACGGGAGCGCTCTCGTCCGGGTGGTGCGCGGGCGTGGCGGCAGGCGCCCGCTTCGCGGGGCCCCTGGCCGCGCGGGCCCCGGCACGTCCGGATTCCCTGGCCGTCTTCATGATCGGTTTATCCGTTCGAGCGGAGGGCTTGTCAATTCGATGTCGGCGGGTGTGTCATGGGCGCCCTCCGATGACTGGCCCGCGCCGGATCACGTTCGTGACGAGCCCGGCGCGCTGCAACCTCCGCTGCAGCGTGTGCCGCGACCACTCGCCGTTCCGCGAGAGAGCCCCCGACGCGAGGGAGCTCCCGCTCGACGTCGTGGCCCGCGTCGTCGACGAGGGGCGCCGCCGCGGCCTCGCGGAGGTCATCCCCTCGACGCGCGGCGAGCCGCTGCTGTGGCCGGCGTTCGCGGCCCTCGTCTCGCTGTGCGAGGACCGGGGCGTGCTCCTCAACGTCACCACGAACGGCACGTTCCCGCGCCTCGGCGCGAGCGGGTGGGCGCCGCGGCTCGCGGCGGCGGCCTCCGACGTGAAGATCTCGTGGAACGGCGCGCGAGCCGAGACCGCCGAGGCGCTGATGGAGGGCCTGCGGTTCGGCGCCGCGGTCGAGGGGGTACGGTCGCTCGTCGCCGCGCGCGACGCGCGCCGCTCCCGGGGTGAGCGGGCGGCGACCGTGAGCTTCCAGGTCACCGCGCGCGAACGAAACGTCGCCGAGCTCGCCGAGATCGTGTCGCTGGCGATCGCCCTCGGCGTGGATCGCGTCAAGGTGAACCAGCTGCAGGTCCACTTCGCCGCGGTCGCAGACGAGGACCTCCGGCGGTCCTCGGCCTCGCGGGCTCGCTGGAACGCGGCCGTCCGCGAGTCGCAGGACGTCGCGCGGTGTCACCGCGCCCGCGGCGGCGCGATCGCGCTCGAGAACTTCGACGCGATGGACGACGCGCCGGGCGCGCCGACCGGGCCGTGCCCGTTCCTGGGGCGCGAGGCCTGGATCCTCGAGGACGGCCGGTTCTCGCCTTGCCCGTCGCCGGCAGGGCTGGACGGGCGCATGGGCGCGTTCGGCTCCGTGACCGACCGGCCGCTGTCGGAGATCTGGGAAGGCGCGCAGTACCGCGAGCTGGTGGCCGGCGGGCCCTCTCGTGCCGCGTGCGCCGCGTGCACCCTGCGGCGTCGCGGCGGCGTCTAGCCGGACGGTGGCGATCCGGAAGCGCAGCCGGGATGCCCGGCGCCAGCCCTCCTTCGATCAGCTCTTCGACGATCGCAGCGCGTCGTCCAGCTCGTTGCCGGCGTCGTCGGGACCGCGGGGAAAGTGCTGCGCCAGCGTCCCGCCGATGATCTCGATCGCGCTGCAGAACCCCGAGGCGGGGTCCTTGCGGCGCATCCCGTCGACGAGCGCGCCGACCGCGCGCTGCCACTGCTCGGGTCCCATCTTCTCGTCGATGCCGTGGTCGCCGATCACCACCGCCTGGTGCTCGAACAACGCCGCGAACACGAGGACGCCGGTGCCGTCGCGGGTGCGGTGGAGCGCGTGCTCGTGGAACGCGCGGAGCGCGCGATCGCGGGCGGCGAGCTCGCGCTCGGCGCGCCCCGCCAGGAACCGCTCCACGGGATCCCACAGCGCGACGACGCCGCCGATCAGCGCCGCGCCGAGCTGGATCAGCGCCAGCTCGGCGAGCGTGACGGGAACGTGGGTCACGAGGACCGCCAGCGTCGCCACGGCGAGCGTGATGAACGCGCCGCGGAAGCGCGCCTCGGGGTAGCCGTCGCACTTCTCGACGATGACCGGGACGATCTCGCCGCGGCTGCGCTGCTCGGCGGCGCGCACCGCCGCCTCGATGCGAGCGCGATCCTCGGGCTTGAAATGACGATCGATCATGCGGTCACCTCGCCGGTGGGCGCCGGAGCCTCACCAGCCACCGGAAGCGCCACCTCCGCCCGACCTTCCCCCGCCGCCCCCCCATCCGCCACCGCCGCCGAAGCCGCCGCCGCCCCACCCGCCGCCGCCCATCCCGCCGAAGGGACCGCCCCACATGCCCCAGCCGCCGCGACGGCCGGTGAACCGGCGCCGCGGACCGAACGACGACAGCACGCGGACGACGAAGAAGATGATCGCCAGGACGATGAGCGCCGACGCGCCGATCGGCGGCACCGCGCCGGGCCGGCCCTGCCGCGGGCGGACGTTCTGCGGCAGCGCGCCGAGCGCGCCGAGGATCTGCACTCCGGCCTCGTGGAGGCCCTCGGCATAGGCGCCCTGCCGGAACGCGGGCGCGATCACCTGGCGGATGATCCGGCCGGACTGGGCGTCCGTGAGGCCACCCTCGGTCCCGTAGCCGGTCTCGATGCGGACGCGGCGATCCTCGACCGCGACGACGATCAGCACGCCGTTGTCACGGTCCCGGTCGCCGAGCTTCCACGCCTCGAAGACGCGCACCGCGTAGCCCTCGAGATCCTCGCCCTGCAGGGAGCGCACGAGCAGGTACTGGAGCTGGACGCGACGCTCGTGCGGCTGCTCCCACGCGGCGCGGCAGAGCGCGTCGAGCGCGGACCGGCCGCGCGCGTCGAGGACTCCGGCCTCGTCGACGACCGGCCCCGAGAGCGCCGGCACGGGCGCCGCCGCGCGCGAGCTCACCGGCAGCGCGACCGCGAGCCCAAACACGACCGCGAACACGACCGCGAGCGCGGCCGAGCGCGTGACCTTCGCCGAGGGGCTCACGAGCGACCTCCTGACGAGCGCGCCGCCGACGGTCAGAACTTCACCTTCGGCGCCTGCTCCGCGGCGGGCGTCGTCGCGGCGAACTGCGCCTTCGGCTGCTTCTTGTAGAAGATCGAGTTCGTCCAGGACGTGGGCGGCACCGTGACCAGGTTGTTGTACTGCTGGACCGTCTCGATGTAGCGCCGGCGCGCGGTGGCGATGCGGTTCTCCGTCCCCTCGAGCTGCACCTGCAGGTCGCGGAAGTTCTCGTTCGCCTTGAGCTGCGGGTAGTTCTCCGCGACCGCGAGCAGCCTCCCGAGCGCGCTCCGGAGCTGGCCCTGCGCCTCGTCGAACTTCTTCAGGTTCTCGGGGGTGAGCTGGTCTGGCGTGAGCTGCACCGACGTCGCCTTCGCGCGCGCCTCCACGACCGCGGTGAGCGTCTCGCGCTCGTGGGTCGCGTAGCCCTTCACCGTCTCGACGAGGTTCGGGACGAGGTCGGCGCGGCGCTGGTACTGGTTCTGCACCTCTCCCCACGAGGCCGCGACGGCGTTCTCGCTCTGCGGGATCGACTGGAAGCCACAGCCCGACAGCGCGGCGACGGCGAGGAGCGGGGCAAGCGAGCGGATTCTCATCTGCAAAGGGTAATCCTCGGCGAGAGGCTGTAAAGCGAATCCGGCGCGGTGGCGTGCGGAGCCGCGCGTGACCGCCGTGGATGCGCCGCGAAATCGCGGCAGGCGGGCGCACCCGGTGGAGCTATCCTGTCCGGATGCAGCCTTCGGAGCGCTGGAAGGTCTTCTACCGCGTCGTCCGCGCGATCCCGCGCGGGCGCGTCAGCACGTACGGAGAGGTCGCCATGCTCGCGGGCGCGCCGGGTTACGCGCGCCACGTCGGCCACGCGCTCGCGGCGTTGCGCGGCTCGAGGCACTCGATCCCGTGGCAGCGCGTGCTCGCGAAGGACGGCGCGCGGCGGGCGCGCATCGCGATCCTGGACGCCGTGGGCGCGGCAGCGCAGCGCGATCTGCTCTCGCGCGAGGGGGTCGCGGTGGGCGAGGACGGGCGCGTGGATCTCGATGCGTTCGGCTGGCGGCGCAGCGGGCGCGAGCGCCCTACCCCACGCGCACCGGGCGAACGCCCCAGATCTCGTCGGCGTACTCGCGGATCGTCCGGTCGGAGCTGAACTTCCCGGTCCGGGCGACGTTGAGGATCGCCATGCGCGTCCAGCGGTCGGCGTCGAGGTACGCCTTCGCGACCTCCTCCTGGCACTCGACGTACGAGCGGAAGTCGGCGAGCACGAGGAACGGATCGCCGCCGTTCAGCAACGAGTCGACGATCGGCTGGAACAGCCGCGGCTCGCCCGGCGAGAACGTGTCGCCCGCGATCGCGTCGAGGACGTCCTTCAGCTCGCGATCCCGCCGGTAGTACTCCCACGGGTTGTAGCCGCGCTTCCGCAGCTCCTTCACCTGCTCCACCGTCAGCCCGAACAGGAAGAAGTTCTCGGCCCCGACCTCCTCGCGGATCTCGACGTTCGCGCCGTCGAGCGTGCCGATCGTGAGCGCGCCGTTCATCGCGAACTTCATGTTGCCCGTGCCGGACGCCTCCTTGCCCGCGGTGGAGATCTGCTCCGACACGTCCGCGGCCGGGAAGATCCGCTCCGCGAGCGACACCCGGTAGTTCCGCAGGAAGACGACGGAGAGCCGCCCCTGCACGTCGATGTCGTGGTTCACGACCTCCGCGACCGCGTTCACGAGCTTGATGATCCACTTCGCCATCGCGTAGCCGGGCGCGGCCTTCCCTCCGAAGACGAAGGTGCGCGGCACCGGCCGGTAGGTCGGGTCGGCCTTCATCCGAAGGTACTCGCGGACGACGTTCAGGACGTTGAGGTGCTGGCGCTTGTACTCGTGCAGCCGCTTCACCTGCACGTCGAAGATCGAGTCGACGTCCACGGTGATGCCGTTCTCCCGGGCGATGATCTCGGCGAGCCGCTCCTTGTTCGCGCGCTTCACCTCGCGGAACCGCTTGCGGAACCCCGCGTCGTCCGCGAGCGGCTCGAGCCGCCGCAGCTCGTCGAAGTCGGTCTCCCAGCCCGGCCCGATGCACTCGCCGATGAGCGCGGAGAGCGCCGGGTTCGCCTGCAGCACCCAGCGCCGCGGCGTCACGCCGTTCGTCTTGTTGTTGAAGCGCTCCGGCCACAGCGCGTCGAAGTCGTGGAAGAGGTCGGTCTTCAGGAGCTCGGTGTGGAGCGCCGCCACGCCGTTCACGGAGTGGGAGCCGACCACCGCGAGGTTCGCCATCCGCACCTGCCGGACGGGTCCCTCCTCGATGAGCGACATGCGCGAGATCGCGCCCGGGTCGACGTCTCCGCGCGCGCGCACGCCGTCGAGGAAGCGCCGGTTGATCTCGTAGACGATCTCGAGGTGTCGCGGCAGCACCCGGCCGAAGAGGTCGACGCTCCAGCGCTCCAGCGCCTCCGGCATCAGCGTGTGGTTCGTGTAGCCGAACGTCGCCTGGCAGATCTTCCAGGCCGGGTCCCACTCCAGGTCGTACTCGTCCACGAGCAGCCGCATCAGCTCTGCCACGGCGACGGCGGGATGCGTGTCGTTCAGCTGGATCGCGACCTTGTCCGGCAGCGCGTCGAACGAGTCGTGCGTCTTCAGGTACCGCGTGACGATGTCGTGGATGGAGCAGGCGACGAAGAAGTACTGCTGCTGCAGCCGCAGCTCCTTGCCCATCACGGTGAGGTCGTTGGGGTAGAGCACCTTCGAGATGTTCTCGGAGATGTTCTTCTCCTCGACCGCCGCGAAGTAGTCGCCGCGGTTGAAGTCCGCGAGGTCGAACTCCTCCGACGCGCGGGCGCGCCAGAGCCGCAGCGTGTTGACCGTCCCGTTGCGGTACCCGGCGATGGGGACGTCGTAGGGCATCCCGAGGACGTGACGCGCGTCGATCCAGGAGACCCGCAGCCGCCCGGCCGAGTCGAAGCTCTGCTCGGTGCGGCCGTAGAAGCCCACCGGCACCACGTACTCGGGGCGCGGGATCTCCCAGGCGTTGCCGAACCGGAGCCACTCCTCCGGCCGCTCGATCTGGTAGCCGTTGCGGATCTCCTGGTCGAAGATGCCGAACTCGTAGCGGATGCCGTAGCCGTAGGCGGGGATCGAGAGCGTCGCGAGCGAGTCGAGGAAGCAGGCCGCGAGGCGGCCGAGGCCGCCGTTGCCGAGCCCGGCGTCCGACTCCTGCTCGTACAGCTCGTCGAGGTCGATGCCGAGCCCCGCGAGCGCTGCGCGCATGCGCTCGTGCAGGCCGAGGTTGATGAGGTTGTTCTCGAGCGCCTTGCCCATCAGGAACTCGAGCGACAGGTAATAGACGCGCTTCGCGTCGCTGCGGTAGTACGCCTGCTGCGTCTGCACCCAGCGCCGCATCATGCGATCGCGCACCGCCTGCGCGACGGCGAGGTACCGGTCGAACGCGGTGGCGCTGTGCTCGTCCTTCCCCTGCGAGAACTGCAGGTGGTCCGCGAACGCCCGCCTGAGCGAGTCGACGTCGTCGGCCGTCCGCGAGTTCGGGAGGTCGCGCGCGCGCTCGAGCGCGCGGGCCTCGGCGCCGCTGGTCTTGTTCACGGGTGTCGCCATCTCGGGCCGTCTCCTCAGCCACGCGCCATCGCGCGTGCGAGCTCACTGTACAGATGGATCGCGCTGCGCGTCGCCCGCTCGAAGTCGCCGAGGTGCAGGCTCTCGTCCTGCGCGTGCGCGTTGCAGTACGGATCCTCGACGCCGATGAGGAGCGCGGGGACGCCGCCGAGCGCCTTCGCGAACGGCTCGACGAAGCCGATCGAGCCGCCACACCCGATGGCGACCGCGGGCCGGCCGTAGCCCTTCTCGAGCGCCCTGAACGCCGCCTCGAAGGCCGGGTGCGACACGTCGGTCATCCACGGATCTCCCGCCGCGTCGCTCTTCACGTGCACCTCGACGCCCCAGGGTGCCCGCTCCTTCAGCGCCGTCACGAGCTTCTCGCGCACCTCCGCCGCCCTCATGTCGGGCACGAGCCGGACGCCGAGCCGCGCCCACGCGGTGTCGTTCAGGATGTTCCGGGCGTCGCGGCGGCTCGAGACCTGGATCGCGTTCACCGCGAGTGACGGCCGCCACCAGTTCATCTCGAGCGGGCTGCGATCGCCGAGCAGCGCGACGCCCTCCGCGAGCCCCGCCTGTCGGCGGATGTCGTCCCTCGTCACCGGCAGCCGCTCCAGCGCCGCACGCTCCTCGGCGCTGAGCGGCCGGACGCGGTCGTCGATCCCGGGCAGGTCGATCGTGACGCCGTCGTCCTTCAGGAGCGAGGCGAGCAGCTTCGAGAGCGCCATCGCGACATCGGGCACCGGCCCGCCCCACATCCCCGAGTGCACCGGCTGCCGCAGCGCGCGCAGCTCCACGTCGACGGTCACGATCCCGCGCAGCGCGATCGTGACGGACGGCAGCCCCGTGTCGAGGTTGCCGGTGTCGGTGAGCACCATCGCGTCGGCCTGCAGGAGCGCGCGGTGCTGCTCGAGGATCCGCTCGAGGTTCACCGAGCCGATCTCCTCCTCGCCCTCGATCAGGATCTTCACGTTGAGCGGCAGCTCGCCGGCGCCGCGCACCCACGAGTCGACCGCCGAGGAGTGCACGACGACCCCGGCCTTGTCGTCGGAGGCGCCGCGTCCGTAGAGGCGCCCGTTCTTCTCCGTGGGCTCGAACGGCGGGCTCGACCAGTCGGAGTCCTCGCCCGGCGGCTGCACGTCGTGGTGCGCGTACAGGAGCAGCGTCGGCCGGGACACGTCGCGGATGCGCTCTCCGTACACCGCCGGGTGGCCGCCCTCCACCTCGAGCAGCCGGACGTTCTCGAAGCCGCGCTCCGTGAGCAGCGCGGCGACGGCCTCGGCGCTGCGCCGGACCTCGGCGGGATCGAACCCCGAGAACGACACGCTCGGGATGCGCACCAGGGATTTCAGATCGTCCAGATATCGCGCGGATGCCGACCGATGGTGAGCGAGCGCAGCGTCGAGACGTGTGTCGGGCATGCAGGATCCTCCGGGAGCGCCGGGGATATAAGCAGAAAAGGAAGCGGCGCGACCAAGTTCGGTCGCGCCGCCGATCATCGGACGAGGACT
>DASSQI010000245.1:0-26560 GCA_035702585.1 Anaeromyxobacteraceae bacterium | reverse complement strand
CCGAGAGTACCGGTCC
Source organism: Anaeromyxobacteraceae bacterium (assembly GCA_035702585.1). Lineage (GTDB taxonomy): Bacteria > Myxococcota > Myxococcia > Myxococcales > Anaeromyxobacteraceae > DASSQI01. Next base: position 26,544 of record DASSQI010000245.1, on the reverse strand, counting down.
GCGGGGGCCCTCCTCCGAGCCGTCCGGGGCCGCGACCACGAGACTCGTCCCCCGGCGGGGTGTTACATGCAACATCCCGAGTGGGACAAGAAGTCCTCGAAGTGGTAGACCTGACGCACCCTCTTGTGGTTTCACATTGCACACTCCGGCGCACCTGCCCTCACCCACAGCCAAGCCGCCGGATTTTCGACGAGGAGCCTCGCGCATGAGCGTCGCAGCGAACGAAGCGGGCGCGGTCCCGGCCCGTCCATCCCGGCTAGCGCTGTTCTGGGATAGCTCCATCGGGAAGAAGGCCCTGATGGCGCTGAGCGGCATCATCTTGTCGCTCTACGTGGTCGCCCACTTCCTGGGCAACCTGCAGATCTACGCAGGGTCCGCGGCCATCAACAGGTACGCCGAGTTCCTTCACTCCAACCCCGCGGTGATCTGGCTCGCCCGCATCGTGCTGCTGGCGGCGGTCGGCATCCACGCGATCGCCGGCATCCAGCTGTACATGCGCCGCAACGAGGCGCGCCCGGTCGCGTACCACACGCGGAAGAACATCCAGGGCTCGGCGCCGTCCCAGACGATGATCTGGACGGGCGTCCTGATCCTGTTCTTCGTCGTCTACCACGTGCTCGACCTGACGACCGGCACGGTGAACCCCTCGTTCGAGGACCTGAAGCCCGCCCACAACGTGGTGGCGAGCTTCCAGCGTCCGCTCGCGGCGTTCTTCTACATCGTCGCGATGGTCGGCCTCGGGTTCCACCTGTGGCACGGCGTCTACAGCATGTTCAGCTCGCTCGGACTGACCCACCCCCGCTACACGCCCGGCGTCCGCAAGGGCGCGGCGGCGCTAGCGACGATCGTCGCGCTCGGCATGGCGTCGATCCCCGTCTTCGTTCTCCTCGGCGTTCTGGGATGACCATGGCACTCGACTCCAAGATCCCCGCCGGACCGCTCGAGAAGAAGTGGTCCGACCACAAGAACCACATGCGGCTGGTGAACCCAGCCAACAAGCGGAAGTACAAGGTCATCGTCGTCGGCACCGGCCTCGCCGGCGCGGCCTGCTCCGCGTCGCTGGGCGAGATGGGCTACAACGTCCTCTCGTTCTGCTACCAGGACTCGCCGCGGCGCGCGCACTCCATCGCCGCGCAGGGCGGCATCAACGCGGCGAAGAACTACCAGAACGACGGCGACAGCGTCTTCCGGCTGTTCTACGACACGATCAAGGGCGGTGACTTCCGCGCCCGCGAGGCGAACGTCTACCGCCTCGCCGAGGTGTCGGTGAACATCATCGACCAGTGCGTCGCCCAGGGCGTCCCGTTCGGGCGCGAGTACGGCGGCACGCTGGCGAACCGGTCCTTCGGCGGCGCGCAGGTCTCCCGCACCTTCTACGCGAGAGGCCAGACCGGCCAGCAGCTGCTGCTCGGCGCGTATCAGGCGCTGCAGCGGCAGATCGCGGCGGGCACCGTGAAGCAGCGCTCACGCTGCGAGATGCAGGAGCTCGTCGTCATCGACGGTCGCGCTCGCGGCATCGTGACGCGCGACATGGTCACCGGGAAGATCGAGTCGCACATCGCCGACGCGGTCGTGCTCGCGACCGGCGGGTACGGCAACACGTTCTACCTGTCGACCAACGCCAAGGGCTGCAACGCGACGGCGATCTGGCGCGCACACCGCAAGGGCGCGTACTTCGCGAACCCCTGCTACACGCAGATCCACCCGACGTGCATCCCGCGCTCCGGCGAGTACCAGTCGAAGCTGACGCTCATGTCCGAGTCGCTCCGCAACGACGGCCGGATCTGGGTGCCGAAGAAGAAGGGCGACAACCGGCCGCCGAACGAGATCCCCGAGGACGAGCGCGACTACTACCTCGAGCGCGTCTATCCCTCGTTCGGCAACCTGGCGCCTCGCGACGTCTCCTCGCGTCAGGCGAAGTACGCCTGTGACGACGGCCGCGGCGTGGGACCCGGCGGCCTCGGCGTCTACCTGGACTTCGCCGACGGCATCAAGCGCCTCGGCAAGAAGGTGATCGCGGAGCGCTACGGCAACCTGTTCGAGATGTACGAGCGCATCGTCGGCGACGATCCGTACGCGGTGCCGATGCGCATCTATCCGGCCGTCCACTACACGATGGGCGGCCTCTGGGTGGACTACAACCTGCAGTCGAGCATCCCGGGCCTGTTCGTGGGCGGAGAGGCGAACTTCTCCGATCACGGCGCCAACCGCCTCGGCGCCTCGGCGCTGATGCAGGGGCTCGCCGACGGCTACTTCGTCCTGCCGTTCACCATCAGCGACTACCTCGCCGGCGTGAAGGCCGGTCAGGGAGAGGTGACCGCGGCGGCCTTCGTCGACGCCGAGCGCGACGTCAAGGGCCGCGTCGAGAAGCTCCTCGGCGCGAAGGGCGACCGCAGCCCCGACTCGTTCCACCGCGAGCTCGGCGGCATCATGTGGGAAGAGTGCGGCATGGCCCGCAGCCGCGAGAGCCTCACGCGCGCGCTGACGAAGATCCCGGCGCTCCGCGATGAGTACTGGAACCGCGTGAAGGTCGTGGGAGTCGGCGACGACCTGAACCAGCAGCTCGAGCTGGCGGGCCGGGTCGGCGACTTCTTCGAGCTCGCCGAGCTCCTCTGCACCGACGCGCTCGCTCGCGAGGAGTCGTGCGGCGGTCACTTCCGCGTCGAGTACCAGACGCCGGACGGAGAGGCGCAGCGAAACGACGCGGAGTACGCGTACGTCGCTGCATGGGAGTGGAAGGGGTCGGGCCAGAAGCCGGAGCTCCACAAGGAACCCCTCGTTTACGAGAACATCAAGCTCGCGACGCGGAGCTACAAGTGAGCCACGACAATCACGACAACGGCATCATGAAGCTGACGCTCGACATCTGGCGCCAGAAGGACAAGCAGGACACCGGCCGGTTCGTCACGTACCAGGTCGAGGCCAACGAGCACATGTCGTTCCTGGAGATGCTCGACGTCCTCAACCAGTCCCTCGTCGTCCGCGGCGAGGAGCCGGTGGCCTTCGACTCGGACTGCCGCGAAGGCATCTGCGGCATGTGCGGCTTCCTCATCAACGGTGAGGCGCACGGCCCGGTCCGCAACGCCACGGTGTGCCAGCTGCACATGCGGCACTTCAGCGACGGCGACCGGCTCCGTCTCGAGCCCTGGCGCGCCGCCGCGTTCCCGATCCTGAAGGACCTCGTCGTCGACCGCAGCGCGCTCGATCGCGTCATCCAGGCGGGCGGCTACATCTCCGTCCGCACCGGCAGCGCGGCGGAGGCGAACGGCATCCTGGTCCAGAAGGACGCGTCCGATCGCGCGATGACCGCCGCCGCCTGCATCGGCTGCGGCGCGTGCGTCGCGGCCTGCCCGAACGCGGCCGCGGCGCTCTTCACCGGCGCGAAGGTGACGCACCTCGGGCTCCTGCCCCAGGGCCAGCCGGAGCGGCTGGAGCGCGTCCTCGCGATGGCCGAGCAGGGCCGTGACGAGGGCTTCGGTCACTGCACGATGATCGGCGAGTGCGCGGCGGTGTGCCCCGCGCACGTGCCGCTCGAGGTGATCTCGCGGATGAACAAGGACTTCATCAAGGCGAGCTTCACCGTGCGCGAGGCCGTCGCCGCTGGCGGCGGCGCGTAGTCGCCGGATCGCCAGGACGGATCACGACGGGGCCGCTCGGGAACGGGCGGCCCCGTTTCATTGCTAGCCCGCGACGCCGAGCGCGGCGGGGCGCTCGAGGATCCCGCCGCCGTACGACGACTCCGCGAGCGCGCTGTAGAGCGCCTCGTACGAGAGCTTCATCTGCTCGACGGTGAACTCCGTCGCGACGAGCTTCCGGCCGGCCTCGCCCATGCGCCTGCCGGCCTCGGGGTCCCGCAGCACGTCCACGATCCGCCGCGCCATGTGCGCGGGCGCGCCGGGCGGCACGAGCCAGCCGGTGACTCCCTCGCGCACGAGCTCGGGCGTGCCGCCGACCGCCGTTCCGACGACCGGCCGGCGCGCGGCCATGCCCTCCATGATCGCGTTCGAGATCCCTTCGGCGTAGCTGGCGGACACCGAGAGCGTCGCGCGGCTCATCAGCGCCGGGACGTCGGTGCGGTGCCCGAGGAAGTGGACCGCGTCGCGGATGTCGAGGTCGTTCGCGAGCTTCTCCAGCGAGAGCATGCGGTCGCCGCCGCCCACGAGCACGAGCTGCGCGCGCGGGAACGCCTTCACGACCTCCCGCATGGCCACGAGCAGGTCCTCCTGCCCCTTCACCGGGTGGTGCATGTTCGCGACGTTCACGATGGTCGGGCGGTCGCCGGCGGGCACCGGGAGCGCCGGCGTGCGCGCGGCCGCCGCGTCGAACGCGGCGAGGTCCATCCCGTTCCGCACCACGGCGATCCGGTCGGACGCGACGCCGTCGGCGAGGCAGAGGTCCCGGATGCAGAGCGCGTTCACCAGCACGCGCGTCGCGAGCCTCGACACCCCTGCCAGCGCTGCCCGCCGCGCGGTGCCGTGCTGGTGCGAGAGGTCGACGCGCGTGACGATCGACGGGATGCCGGCGAGCCGCGCCGCGAGCGTGCCGAGCACGTCGGTGTAGTAGTCCTGCGAGTGCACGATCGCGATGCGCTCGCGCCGGAGCCGCTGCGCGAGCTGGAGCACGCGGACCGCGGTGTGCGGCCGTCCCATGCTGCGAATGTCGAGGCTCTCCGGCGCCGCGCCGATCTCCTCCAGCTCCGCGACGTGCTCCCCCTCGACGCGGAAGCACGCGACGATCGGCTGCCAGCGCGTGCGATCGACGGTGCGCAGGTGCAGCACCGTCTGCCGCTCCTGGCCGCCGAGCAGGAAGCGGTTCATGAAGACGAGGACCTTCCTCGGCCCGTGCCTCACGCGAGCTCCTCCGCCCGCATCCGCGAGCGGGTCGCCTCCATGCGCAGCGACGCCACGGCGAGCCCGAAGAGCAGGTACAGCCACCAGGACAGCGAGTAGCCGTTCACGAGCAGGCACACGAGATAGCCGGAGATCGAGGCGAAGAGGACGCGCGCCTCGAGGCCCCGCTCCAGGTCGCGGCCGGCGACGAACAGGCGGAGCAGCAGCACGGCCGCGAACCCGAAGAAGAACAGGAGGCCGAAGATCCCGAGCTCGCCGAGGATCTCCATGAAGATGTTGTGCGCGACGAGGTGGCGCCCTCCCGCCGAGAGGGGCGCGTAGGTGTCCCAGGCGTGGATGAACCCGCCGGCCCCGACGCCACCGAGCGGCCGCTCCTCGAAGATCGCCACCAGCAGCTGCCAGGCGCGCTCGCGGCCCGCCACCGACGCGTCGCCCTCGAACGAGGTGATGGTGCTCGAGCGCTGCCAGAAGCTCTGGGGCGCCAGGATCGCGAGCGCCACCGCGAGCGTGACCGCGACGGCGGCGCCGCGCGCGACGTTCTTCAGGTTGCCGCGGAAGAGATACAGCGCGGCCGCGAGCGCCGCCGCGACCGCGCCGGAGCGCGAGTGCGTGAGCACGATCGCGGCGATCTGCGCCGCCGCCGAGAAGCCGAGCAGCGCCTTGAGCCAGACGCGCTTCGCGAGGCCGGTCGCGGCGAGCGTCATCGGCAGGATCGCGACGAGCGCCATCGCGAGCCGGTTCGGGTCGCGGAACACGCCGTACCAGTGGGTGCGGTATCCCTCGATGAGCTCCTCCGCCGCGACCCAGATCCTCACACCGCCGACGGCGGGCGCGAGCGCTGCGATCGAAGCGACGACGAACAGCGTCCGCATCCGCCGCGGCTCGTCGACGCTGTTCTGGATGGCGACGAAGACGATGAAGAGCTTCGCGATCTCGAACATCGCGTCGACGGTCGCCGCCGGCTTGATCGACCAGGCGACCGACAGCGGGATGAGCAGCGCGTACATGACGAGCGGCGCCGTCATCACCCCGCCCATCCGGATCCGCTCGCCGGCGGTGAGGCGCCGCATCACGATCGCGCCCGCGCAGACGAGCATCGACACGACCGCCAGCCGGAACTTCTCGAAGAAGTCCCACCAGTGCGTCGGGCTCGCGTAGAGCACGATCACGAACAGGCACGCGCCGACGAAGGCCAGGCGGCGCCAGCGATCGGCGGCGTGCGCGAGGCCGGCTTCACGGCCGACGAACTCCGGCGCTCCGGCTCCGGCCCATTGCAGTTCCATGCGTCCCTCGCGCCTTGCGCCGGCTCACGCCGCGCGGCGACCGTTCACGAGCCGCGCGACGTGCCCGCGGATCTCGTCGACCTTGGCATCCCAGCTCTCGCTCCGCACCAGCTCGCCGCGCTCCCGCGACGGCCCGCCGTGCTCGAGGGCCCTGCCGACCTCCCGGACGAAGTCGTCGTGCGTCCGCGCGATCGTGCAGCCCGGGATCGCGCGGAGCTCCGGGAGATCGGTGCAGACGTTCGGGAGTCCCGCGGCGACGTACTCGCGCGCCTTGAGCGGGTTCGCGTTCAGCGCCAGCTCGTTCAGCCGGAACGGCGTGACCGCCACGTCGAAGCCCTTGCAGTAGCCGGGGAGGTCCCCGTACGGCTTGCGCCCGAGGACGTGGACGTTCCGCGCGCCCTCGAGCGGCGCCAGCGACGTGATCGCCTTCCCGATGAGGACGACCGACGCCGCGGGGTGCGCGTCGGCGACCTTGCGCACCAGCTCGAGGTCGATCCAGTCGGCGATGAGGCCGAAGAAGCCGATCACGGGCCTCGGCAGCGCCGCCAGGTCGGCGGGCACGCGCGTCTCGGGGAGGAGCGCCTTCTGGAAGTGGGCGAAGTCGACGCCGTGCCTGACGAGCACCGAGCGCGGGTTCAGGCGCGACTTCGACGCGAGCAGCTTCTCGGCGGAGGCGATGACGAGGTCCGCCCGCCTGAGCAGCCGCTCCTCGAGATCCGCGACGTGGGCCGACGCGTCGCTGAACGCCGAGAACTCGTCCACCACGTGGTAGATGACGAGCTCCTCGCCGATGTTGCCGGCCACCGTCGCCGCGCTCGGGAGGAACGACCAGCTGATCGGGTTCCGCATCCCCAGCCGCCGCATCGCGAACAGGACCTGCTGCCGCAGGAAGATCCGGTTGAAGGCGCGGACCGCCTCGCTGCCGTACGCGGGGACGTACAGCGGCGCGAGCACGTGGATGTTCGGCTCCGGCTCGGTGACGCCGCGCGCCGCCGCCTTGAGCTTCTTCACGATCTTCTGCGCGTCGGAGGTGCTCGCGCGCGGCGTGCGGTTGCCCAGCGAGTTCACCCACAGGATCCGGTTCTCGCGCGACAGGATCCGCATGAGGTGCGTCTTCGACAGCGGGTCACCGTCCCAGTCGTTCGAGAAGCAGACGATGTCCCTCCCGGAAAGCGCTCTCACGGCGGAGAAGATGGATGCGCGGCGCCCGTGCCGACACTCCTCGAAACGGGCCCCCGGTGGTCCGACAGGGACGCGTAGACCTGCCAGATGACGTCGAACGGATCGCGCGTGGGGAGCGGCACCGGCACGCCCTGCGGGAGCCGCGCGGCGGCGAGCATCTGCGCCGCGAGCAGCCCCGCTTCGCCGGGCGGGAAGAGCAGGCAGCCGGGCGGGCGGTGTCCGGCGGCGCTCGCGACGACGGTTCGCCCCAGCGCGAGCGCCTCGCGCACGCTCACCGCGTCACCGTCGGATCGCGTCGGGCGGACGAACGCGTCGCACGCCTCCATGGTGCCGAGCACCTGCGGGTGCGGGATCTCGCCCAGGGCCAGCACCCCGGCCGTGATGCCGCGCCTCCCGAGCGGGCCCGTGACGCTGGCCGTGCCGAACACCACCAGCCCCGCGCCGCGCTCGCGCGCGCGCACGAGGTCCCACGCCTCCTCGAGCAGGTCCGCCCCGTAGATCGGCCCGGGCGAGAGCTGCGCGCAGAAGAGCGGCGAGTGGGAGCGCCGGAACGCCTCCAGCAGCGGCGGCGTCGAGCGGCTCGCGAGCAGCTTCGGCGAGAACGCCGGGAGCACCAGCACCTTCTCCGGCGGCACCCCGCAGTCGCCCAGCGCCGACGCGATCTCGGCGTTCACCGCGATGATCTGGCCGTAGCCCGTGCAGGCCGCGCGCGCCAGCTCGCGGCGCGAGCGCTTCGCGGAGAGCCAGCGCGCGGCCAGGCCGGAATGGAGCGTGAGCACCCCTTGCGGCGCTCCCACGCGCCGGGCCCGCGAGCCCGCGAGGGCGACCACCCACGACTTCAGATTGGACCCGGTCGTGTGGACGTGCACGAGGAAGCTGCGCGCCGCGATCCGGGCGAGCTCGCGCGCGTAGGGCACCTCGCCGCGCGCGGGCACCACGCCGGGCGCGCGGTGCGCGCCAGGCATGATGTCGAGCACGCGGACCTCCACGCCGCCCTCGCGCAGCGCCGCCTCGAGCCCCTGCACGTGGATCGAGATCCCACCGTACGGTGGCGGCCAGTCTCCGACGAGCGCGACGCGAAGCAAGGGCTGTCTCATGGGTCACATGACCGCGAGCTCGGGCTCTCCCGCCGGGCCGGGGCGCGGGGGCGCACCTGCGCCCGCGGTCGCCGTGGCGGCGCCGGTCGCGGCGGCGGATCCCGTCGCGTCCGGCACGTCGGCCACGTCCGGCCGCTCGCACGACATGGTCCGCTGCCAGCCGAGCGCGCCGAACACGCCGTCGAGGTTGCACGCCGCCAGCGAGGCGCTGTACCCGACGCTGCCGAGCGTCGAGTTCTCCCAGAGCGTCTTGCGCCGCAAGGACAGGAGGTCCCCTCCCCGCCGGTTCTCGAGGTCCTCCGTCGTGACCGCCGACTCGAAGCCCGCCTCCCTCACCATCGCGCGGACCGCCGGCGTGAACAGGCCGTTCGGGTACGCGAAGTGACGCGGCGCCCGCCCGACGTTCTCGACGATGTCCCGGTGGCAGCCCGCGATCTCGTCGCGCGCACGCCTCGGCGCCAGGTTCGAGAGCACGGTGTGGTTCACCGTGTGGCCTCCGATCTCCATCCCCGCGGCGTGGAGCTCGCGGATCTCGTCCCACGACATGATCCGCGTCTCGTCCGGGAGGTCGTGCTCGCTGAGCCCGAGCCGCTCCTCCAGCGCGGCCGCGATCGCGACCGCCTCGTCGTGAGACGCTCCCCAGAGGATCCGCTCCATCGCCGTCGCGGGCCCGGGTGCGGGTCCGGCGCACCGCGCGAGGACGTCCTGCAGCGGGTCGGCGAGCCCTGCCCGCTCCAGCGGGATCTGGCGGCGCCACAGCTCCTTCAGCGCGCCCCAGAGCCGGTCGTGCGTGAGCCGCCGGCGGGTCCCCACGTGACCCGTCGCGATGAAGACCGTCGCCGGCACCCGCAGCTCCTGCAGCACGGGCAGCGCGTGCCGGTGCACTCCGACGTAGCCGTCGTCGAACGTGATCACCGCGGCGTCACGCGCGCGCACGCCCGCCCTCGTCGACGGAGGCGCCTGGAGCAGGCGGCACGCCTCCGAGAGGGACACGATCTCGCGCTCGCGAGCGATCTGGACGATCTGCCGGTGGAGCGTCTCGGCGGAGACGAGCAGCGACGGCAGCGAGTCGGCCGCGTCCGCCTCGAAGTCGAGCGTCGCGCGGTGATACGAGAGGACGAGCACGCGGCTGCCACCCGCCTCTCGCCGGCGCACCACGCTCACCATCCAGCGCGCCCCGATGGCGCACAGCGCGCCCGCGAGCGCGGCCTTCGCGGTGCGCCGCGCGATCCACTTCGGGCTGTTGTCGGCACGTTCGGGCATTCCGTGTCCTCTGCGTCAGGAGCGGGCCACCGGGTCCTTCGGGTCGTCGGGCGCGTCGGCGCCGCGGCCGGAGTTCGCGACCCAGGTCCTCCGCGCCCGCTGGAGCGCCGACCACATCGAGTCGGGTGCGACAGCCCGCGCCGCGCTGCGCGCTGCCCGGTACACCTCCTCGGCGGCGTGCGTGGCCTCTGCGCGGAGCCCCGGCGCCCACGCGCGGAGCGCGCAGACCTCGCGCCGGTCGGTGGCCCAGGCCATCTTGTGCGGCTCGATCCCCCGCAGGAAGTCGTAGTCGGTCATCCCGTTCGCCCACGCGTCCTCGATCGTGCGGCCGATCAGGACGAGCCCGGGGCTGCGGTTCGACCACTCGGGATCCATCCCGGACTGGTAGTAGAAGAAGGTGCTCCGGACCTCGATGCCGTAGACCGCGGCGACGGACCGCCCGCTCACCATGAGCCGGTACATGCGGAGCCAGCCGCGGTCGGCGAGGAGCGGCACCACCTCGCGGTGGAATCGCTCTCCGGCTCCCGCGGGGATGCCGTACGAGCCGCCCTCGCGCGACCACCGCAGCCGGTGCAGCCGCAGGAAGTCCTCCACCGCTTCGTCGGCGTCCTCGGGCGCGCGGGCGACGTCGACGCGGAAGCCGGGCTGACGCTCGAGCCAGCGAACGCGCCGGCCGTACGTCTCGCGGCCCCGGATGCGCGCGACGTGATCATCGAAGCTGCCGCTGATGGCGATGGCGGGGCACGTGAACCGCGGCGTGATCTCCACGCTCGCGTCGTTCGCGCGCAGCACCGAGCGGAGCACCTGCACCGTGGGGCTGCCCACCGGCAGGTCCTCGAGGTCGAGCCCGTCCCAGCGGGAGAAGCTGCTCGCCAGCGCGCGGGCGAACCCCTCTCGCGCGTCCTCCGCGAACCCGGGCCGCGCGAGGACGTCGAGGTGGTCGGCGCCGGTGAGCCCGTTCCCGAGCAGCGACCAGCGGCGACCGCCGCCGAGGCCGGGCCGGCCGACGAGCGTGAGGAGCCCCGCGAGGCGTCCGCCGCGGTCGCGCGCCTCCATCACCCACAGCGCGCGGCGCGCGCCGAACACGCGCCACCAGGTGTGCAGCCACTCCCACGAGAGGAACGGATTCGAGGAGCCGCTCGCGTCGAACAGCTCGGTCCACTCCTCGCGCAGCTCTCCGAGGCGCTTCGGATCTCCGCTCTCGAGTATGCGCACGGGCGAAAGCACGGCTCGGTTCACAGGCACTCCTCCACCGCGCGCGCGATGTAGGCCATGTCCTCGGGCTCGAGGTCCTGGTGGTTGGGCAGCTCCAGCACGCGTCGCCGCAGCGCCGCCACCTCCGGGAACGACGCGAGATCGCAGCCGGGGTGGCCGGTGCTCCAGAAGTCCACGGTCTCGACGCCGCGCGCCGCGAGCCGCTCCTTCACCGCGCGCTTGTCGTCGCAGAGCAGCGGGTAGAACAGCGGGCACACCCCCGCCGGCAGCTCCGAGAAGATCGGCGGCGCGAGCTCGCGCAGGCGCCCGAGCAGGAGGAAGTAGTTGCGGCGGCGCGCCGCGACGATCTGGTCGAAGTCGAGGTTCCCGAGCACGAGCTCCGACAGGCCGCTCATGCCGAGGTCCACGTCGGCGCGGTCGAAGTGCATCGTGCCGGTGGACACGTGCCTCACGTGCGACGCGTGCCGGACGGCGCGCACGCCCTCGCGCACCAGCTGGCGCACCGCCTGCCCCGTCTCGCCCGCGCGGAACGCGGCGTTCGCGAGCAGCGATCCTCCCGCGTGGTGGACCGAGCTCACGAGCGGCGCCGGCTTCGGCGGCGGCGGCAGCACGGCGGCCCCGTCGTTCCGGACCAGGAGGCCTCCGTTCGGCACCGGCACGGTCTTGTACAGGCAGAAGATGCCGAGCTCGCCCGACGATCCGAGGGGGACGTCTCCGTCGCGCGAGAGGAGCGACAGCGCGCAGTCCTCGACGAGGCTCAGCCCGCGGCGCCGCGCGATCGCGGCGAGCTCGGTCATCGGCTGCGGGAACCCTGCGTAGTGGATCACGTAGATCGACCGCGTCCTCGGGCCGATGGCGGCCTCGAGCGCCTCGAGGTCGAGCCGCATGCGCGCGTCCACGCGCACGAACCGGGGCGTCACCCCCGCCGCCACGAGCGCCTCGACCTCGACGCCGTGGTGGTACGCCGGGACGAGCGCCTCGGTGCCGTCGAGCCCGAGCAGCCGCATGCCGTGGAACACGGCGTTGCGGGCGAAGTAGTAGCGCCGCGCCGCCGGCGCCGAGAACGGGAACGGCGCCTCCGGCATGCCGCGGTTCGGCCGCAGCATCCGCGGCCACAGCGTCGGCAGGCACGGCACCCAGCGGCGCTCGGGCGCCTTCGCCGCGGATCTCACGTGCACGCGTGCAGCGGGGGTCAGCGTCGCCACCACCTGAGGACCTCCTTCGCGAAAGGGCGCAGCCGGTGCTTCGCCGCGTGCAGCGCGCGGCCGGTGAGGCCAGGGCGGTACACGTAGAGCCAGGCGTGCTGCCGGAAGCGAGGCTCCCAGTCTCGCTTCCAGGGCATGTCGGGGCCGAGGAAGTCCACCTCGGAGCACCCGGCTGCCGCGGACTCGGCGAGGACCTCCCGGAACAGGAGCTGCCCGGGAGAGCACGCCGCGTGGGCCTCGTCGTAGGCCGGCTTCGGCAGCGAGTAGACGCCGCGGTAGCGCAGGCCGAGGTGCATCGCGATCGGCTTCCCGCCCACCGTGAGCTCCCGCATCGCGAGCCAGCCCCCGTCCGCCGCCGCGCGCGCGATGCGCGTGTAGAACGACGCGAGCCGCGGATCGAGCGCGATCGCGGTGCCTCGCTTCCCCTTCCACCCCGAGGCCTCGAGCAGCAGGAACCGCTCGAGGGCGGCCTCGAGGCCGTCGCGCGAGTCGGTGCGACGGACCGCGACGTCGCCCTGCTCGCAGAGGCGCCGCAGCCGGCGCCGAAGGTTCGCGACGAACTTGGAGGAGAGCCTCCGCTCCGGGTCGCCGCCGTCGAGCGACAGGTAGGGCGTGTTCACCGAGTCCCACACGCCCAGGAGGTGTCCGTCTCGCCGGGCAGCACCCGACAAGAGCGCGAACGTCGGACCCTCGCGCGAGAGCTCCGGCAGCTGCAGCACGTCCCAGGTCGAGCGGTCGCGGAGGTGTCCCCAGAGCGCCTCCACCGCCCGCGCCGGCTCCGCCCCGAGCGCCCACTCGTACCGGCACGAGTGGTCGTTCACGGGGGCGGTGAGCGCGCAGACGCCGTGCTGGCGATCCTCGAGGAAGATCGCGAAGCCGTGCGCGCGCCCGGCGCCGTCGCGCGCCGCGAGGACGAGCGGCTCGCGGCCCGCCGCGAACGCGGCGAGCCACGCGTCGATCCACTCGTGCCGCGCGAACGGCAGATCCGCCGGGCCCTCGGCGAGCGCGCGGTTCCACTCGTCGCGCAGCGCCTGGAACCCGCGGACGCCGCGGTGCTCGACGACCGAGAGTGGCGCCGGCGTGGGGGCGCGCGCCGCTTGGACGACCGCCGCCATCCCGTTCACTCCACCGTGACCGACTTCGCGAGGTTGCGAGGCTTGTCGACGTCGCGCCCGAGCTCCACCGCGAGCTCGTAGGCGAGGAGCTGCAGCGGCGCCGCGGCGAGAAGCGGGTAGATCGACTCCTCCGAGGCGGGCAGCCAGAACACCGCGTCGGCGAGCCGCTCGAGGTCCCGGTCGCCCTCGGTGCCGATCGCGACGAGGTAGCCGTCGCGTGCCTTCACCTCCTCGAGGTTCGACAGCGTCTTCGCGTGCAGGCGATCCGCCGGCGCGACGGCCACGACGAGCGTGTCGGGGCCGACGAGCGCGATGGGGCCGTGCTTCATCTCGCCCGCGGCGTAGCCCTCCGCGTGCATGTAGGTGATCTCCTTCAGCTTCAGTGCGCCCTCGAGCGCGAGCGGGAACCCGTGCCCGCGGCCCAGGTAGAGCGCGCCGGTCATGCGGGCGAGCCGCGGCGCCAGCCGCTTCGCCTGCAGCGCCGCGCCGGGCAGGAGCGCCTCGAGCTGCGCCGGCACGCGCTCGAGCGCGGCGCAGAGCTCGCGCGCCCGCGCGTCGGCGAGCGCGCCGCGAACGCGCGCCGCGTGGATCGCGAGGAGCAGCAGGCCCGCCACCTGCGTCGAGAACGCCTTCGTCGACGCGACGGAGATCTCCGGCCCGGCGCGCGTGTAGAGCACCGCCTCCGCCTCGCGCGCGATCGAGCTCCCGACGACGTTCACGAGCGCGACGGGCCGCGCGCCGCTCTCGCGCGCCGCGCGCAGGCCGGCGAGGGTGTCCGCCGTCTCGCCCGACTGGCTGATGCCGATGACGAGCGCCTCACCGCCGCCGGAGTTGGAGCCGAGCAGGACCTGCGGCCGGTAGCGGTACTCGCTGCCGATCTCGGCCGACGCCCGCATCCCGGCGAGCTCTTCCAGGTACCGCTTCCCGACGAGCCCGGCGTGCCAGCTCGTGCCGCACGCGACGAGCTCGACGCGCTCGGCGGCGCGCAGCGCCTCGGGGGCGAGCTTCAGCTCCGGGACGTGCGGGAGGCCGGCGACGATCCGGCCCGCCAGCGTGTCCCGGACCGCCCGCGGCTGCTCCAGGATCTCCTTCAGCATGAAGTGCGGGTGACCCGCCTTCTCGGCGGTGTCGAGGTCCCAGTCGACGCGGGTCGCGTGCCGCACGCAGCGGTTGCCGTCTCGCAGCTTCATGAGGTCGGCGCGCCGGCGGGAGAGCACCGCCACCTCGCCGTCCTCGAGCACGAGCTGGTCGCGCGTGAACGGCAGGAGCGCCGGAATGTCGCTCGCGACGAACCGCTCGCCTTCGCCCTCGCCCACGATGAGCGGCGAGCCCTGGCGCGCCGCGATGATGGTGTCGGGGTCCTCCACCGAGAGCACCGCGATCGCGAACGCGCCGGTGAGCTGCGCCACGGCGCGGCGCACGGCGTTGTGAAGCCCGTCGCCGCAGCGCTCGCTCTCGACGAGGTGCGCGATCACCTCGGTGTCGGTGTCGGACGCGAAGCGGTGTCCCTCCGCGATGAGCCGCGCCTTCAGCTCGCGGTAGTTCTCGACGATGCCGTTGTGCACGACCGCGACCTGCCCGCGGCAGTCGGGGTGCGGGTGGGCGTTGCGATCGCTCGGCCGGCCGTGCGTCGCCCACCGCGTGTGGCCGATGCCGCTCCGCGCGCCGGCGCCGGCCCCGATGAGGTCGGCGGCGAGGTCGGACACCCGCCCCAGCGCCTTGCGCATCACCACGCGCCCGCCGACGAGGAACGCCGCGCCGGCGCTGTCGTATCCGCGGTACTCGAGGCGCCGCAGCCCCTCGACGAGGAACGGCGCCGCTTCGCGGTCACCGATGTAGCCGACGATTCCGCACATCCCGTCACGCCTCCCGCCGCGGGCGGGGCCCGAGCTCGCGGACGAGGTCGACGAGCGCGCTCGCGAGCGACGAAGGGTCGTGCCTCGCGATCTCGCCGGAGCCCATGAGGGCCCCTTCGATCACCTCGACCCCGAGCTGCGCCAGCGCATCGCGGTCGATCGTGACGGGATGCGATCCCTGTGCCGCGTACGACGCGACCAGGGCGGGGGCGAGCGGATGCTCGTGGACGAGGACGGCGTCGACGATCCGTCCCACGTGGTGCTCGATCGCCTGCACGTGATCGGCCGCGTCGTAGCCGTCCGTTTCGCCGGGCTGGGAAAAAAGGTTCACCACCAGGACGCGGTAGGCGCGCGTCGCCGCGAGCGCGGCGCCGACCCCCTCCGCGAGCAGCGCGGCGATGACGCTCGAGTAGAGGCTGCCCGGCCCCAGCACGACGAGGTCCGCCGCCTCGATCGCCTCGACGGCCGCCCGCGTCGCCGCGGCCGCGCCATCCAGCTCGAGCCGCCCCACGCGCCCGCGCGCCGCTGCGATCGCGCTCTCGCCGCGGACGACCCGCCCGTCGTCCAGCGCCGCGACCAGCTCCGCGGTGCCGTCGATCGCGGGGATCACGCGGCCCTTCACGTGGAGCAGCTCGCCCGCGGCGCGGACGGCCGCGCCGAAGTCGCCGCACTGCTGCGCGAGCGCCGTCAGGACGACGTTGCCGACGGTGTGGCCGGCGAGGCCGCCGTCTCCCGCGAACCGGTGCTGGAACAGGGTCGCGAGCGGGCTTCCCGGCGGCGCCAGCGCGACGAGGCAGTTGCGGATGTCGCCCGGCGCGGGCACCCCGTAGCGGCGGCGGAGCTCGCCCGAGCTGCCGCCGTCGTCACAGGTGGTGACGATCGCGGAGACCTCGAGCGGGACGGCGCCGGTCCTGATCCCGCACAGGCCCGCGAGCACCTGCGGCAGCCCGGTGCCTCCGCCCACCGCCGCGATGCGGAGCGGCGCGACGAGCGGACCGGTGGCGACGTTGCGCATCGCGACGGCGTCCGCGCGGCCCTCCATGAGCTCGTCGTCCAGCTCCGCGGTCGACGGGCGGCCGCCCTCGAGGCGCGCATCCCGCAGCTCCGCAGGCGCCGTCACGGCGTCGTGCAGGGACCGCACGCGGCGCTCGACGGGGACGCTCACGTCGGCGCTGGCGCGCTGCTCGTCCAGCTCGATGGGCAGCCTCATCTCGCCCCCTTGCCCAGCACGACCACCTTCGCCGTGTGGAACAGGCAGACGAGGTCGAGGAACAGCGACGTGTTCTTGATGTAGTAGAGGTCGTACTCGAGCTTGCGGCCCATCTCCTCGATCGACGAGCCGTAGCCGTACTTCAGCTGGGCCCAGCCGGTGAGGCCCGGCTGCACCAGCTCGCGCATGGCGAAGAGTGGATAACGCTCCTTGAGCTGCTGCAGGAACTCCGGCCGCTCGGGACGCGGGCCCACCATGCTCATGTCGCCGCGGACGACGTTCCAGAGCTGCGGCAGCTCGTCGATGCGGCTGCGCCTGAAGAAGCGGCCGACCGCGAGCACGCGGGGATCGCCGTTCTTCGCGAACACCGCGCCCATCCTCTCGGCGTCGCGCCGCATCGTCCGGAACTTCCAGATGCGGTACGGGTGGCCGTCGCGGCCGATCCGCTCCTGCGAGTAGAAGACGGGGCGCCCGTCGGAGATCAGGATCGCGAGGGCCGCGGCGATCATGAGCGGCGACAGCACGACGAGCATCGCGATCGCGATCCCGAGATCGCCGGCGCGCTTCATGAACGTGCCGAGGGCGCTGCGGCTGAACCCCTCGTCGAAGATGAACGCGCTCGGGCGGACCAGCTCGAGCGGGATCCGCTTCAGCGTCGCCTCCGCGAACCCGACGTCGCTCATCACCCGCACCCCGTGCGTGCGGCACTCGAGGAGCTCGTCCACGGGCAGGCCGATGCGCCGGTCCTCCACCGCGACGACGAGCACCTGGACCTTGCGATGTCGAACGAGCTGCGGGAGCGGGCCGATGAGCGACAGCGCGGAGACGTCGCTCCGGGCCGCCGGATCGGTGAAGCCGACGACCTCGAAGAGGCCGTCGCCGTCCGCGCCGATGTCGCGCGCGAGCTGTCTGGCCCGCGGGCCGTTGCCGAGGAACAAGATGCGCAGTGGCGGTCCGACCACCGCGGGCATGAAGGCGCGGACCAGGATCACCGCGAAGGCGCCGCCCGCCTCCGCGAGCACGAGCGAGCGCCGCGCGAGGATGCCGAGGGGGACCAGCCGCGGGAGGACCAGGTACGCGACCGCCATCACGATCATCGCGACGCCCAGCGCCCGCATGAGCCGGCGGCCGTCGGCGCGATCCGCCGCCGCGGCGCGCAGGTCGTAGAGATCACCGAAGTAGAGGGCGCCCGCGAACGCCACGGCGGAGATGGCCGCGCGGATGAACGCCGGGGCGAGGCCGGACTCGGCGGTCACCCACGGGTGGGCGACGGGCGCGATGGAGGCGCCCGCGAGGAGCGCGAGGACGAGCACCGCCTCCTCGGCGACGAAGAACGCCGCCTTGCGCGGTGAGAGCCAGTGACTGAAGACGCGGACCAAGAAGACCCCCCTGCCCACCCACCCACGAGCTGTCCCTGCTTCGCGCCTCCGGCGCGGATCCCGGCTGTTCCCGGACCACGATCGTCCGTCTACGCGCCAGCCGGGTCCGCGTACAGGTAGCGGCCGTGGACGGCTGCGGTGGCGTCGACGTCGTTCAGCACGAGCCCGAGGAGCTTCGGGCCGAGCGAGTCGATCGCCATGCGGACCACCTGGCGCGGCGTGATGCCGGCCCGCACGACGAGCACGGCTCCGTCGGCGCTCGCCGCGAGCCGCCCCGCGTCGGCGAACGACAGCGCCGGCGGGACGTCGAGGATGACGAGCTGGAACTGCGACCGGAGCGCTTCCAGGACGCCGGCGAGGCGCGGGCTGCGCAGCGCCGCGGCCGGATCTCGGGCGCTCCCGGCGACGAGGACCGACATCGTGCCGGACATCGTGAGCGCCTGCGGCAGCTCGGCGGCCCCTTCGATCACCTCCGCGAGCCCTGCGCGAGGGGCGAGGTCCAGCATGCTCGCGAGCGTCGGCCGGCGCAGGTCGCACTCGACGAGCGCGACGTCGCGGCCCTCGCGCGCGGCGGCGAGCGCGAGGTTCGCCGCCGTCGTCGTCCGCCCCTCGCGCCTGGCGCTCGAGGTGATGGCGACGACGCGCATCGGCCGGACCGATCCGGCCGCGTCGAGCCGCTGCAGGAGGACGCGGAAGTGCTCGGACGCCGCCGAGTCCGGCGCCGCGATCGCGCCGCCGGTCTTGACCTCGACCGGCAACGGCTGGGTGAGAGTCTGTGCAGGAACGGACATGTGATCTCCTTGTGCCTAGGCGGTCTTCCGCGGACCGATGCGAGGGATGGACGCGAGGACGGGGACGCCGAAGTGCGTCGCGTCCTCGGGACCGCGCAGCGAGCTGTCGAGGTACTCGGATGCGGCGGCCGCGATGAGGCCGGCGGCGACGGCGGCGCCGAGCGCGATCAGCAGCAGGACGATCCGGTTCGGTCCGGCGGGCCGGTTCGGCGCGACCGCCGGCTGGATCGTCCTGAAGAGACTTGCCGAGTTCGCGGCGAGGAGCGACTCCGCCGCGGCGGCGTCCGCCGCGCGCGAGAGCGTGCTCGTGTACTTCGCGCGGAGCGTCTCGTAGTCGCGCGACATGCCGCGCACCGCCTCGCCCCAGCGCGGCGTCGCGTCGAGTCGCTTCTGGTAGGTGGCGAGCTCGGTCTTGAGCTCGTCGTACGCCTGCTGATGCTGCCTGATCTCGGTGTCGATGCGATTGACGTGGGCCTCGAGCCGCTCCTTCTGGAAGCGCGAGGTCTGCTCGTCGGCGCGGGTGCGCGCGTCGGCGAGCGCCCGCTCCGCGCGCTTCACGTCGGGGTGGCCCTCCCCGTAGTTGGCGCGCGCCAGCTCGAGCCTGCGCTGCGCCTCCTCGACCGCCATCGACGCACGGCCGGCGTCGCTCTCCAGCTCGGGGATGCTCGCGAGGATCGCGGTGCGGCGGCGCTGGCCGTCGGCGATCGCGCCGAGCCGCAGATCCATCTGCGCCGCGATCCGCGTCGCGGCGCGCATGTTCGCCTCGGACGCCTCGGGCGTCTCGGTCGCGTGCTGCGTCTTGAACGCGAGGAGCTTCGCCTCCTCGCCGGTGAGCTGCTGCGACATCGTGGCGACCTGCGCCTCCAGCGTCTCGCGCAGGTGCCGCGCCTGACCGCTGATCACCTCGCGGGTCATGTCGGCGTAGTACCGGGGCAACAGCTCGGCGGCGCGCGCCACCTTCTCGGGATCGCGGCCCTTCACCTCGACGATGAACAGGAGCGCCGGCGGGCCGCTCGCGACCTCGCCCTCGAGCCGCACCTCGACCTGGCGCCGCATCTTCTCGACGGCGCGGTCCATGTCCTCGTCGGCGTCGTCGAAGAACCGTGTGTCCTTGATGACGCGCTCGAGCACCGGCCGCGCGAGCAGGCCGTGCCGCAGCGTCCGCATGCGATCCTCGAACGAGACGACCGCGTTCCCCGGGAAGAAGTCCGGGGCGAGCCGATGCGGCTCGATCTGCGTCATCGACTGCGCCGAGTACTCGGACGGCAGCGCGAGGATGACCGCGGCGGACACGACGAACACCGCGGCCGTGATCGCCAGCGCGAGGCGCCGCCGGCGCTTCATCGCGGCGAGCAGATCCTGCACCGTGTAAGTTCGTTCCATGGATTCCCTTCCTCAGTGAGTCTCGTTCGTCCAGGCGACCCGCAGCCCGACCTGGTTTCGCTGCAGCTCGGCCGATGTGGTGTCGATCCGGCCGTAACGTGAGGCCCCGATCCCGACCTCGAGGCCTCTCCGCACGATCCACGCGACCTCGCCGGAGCCTCCGTATCCCGTCGTGGCGCCTGCCCCGTCGGGCATCAGCCCGCCGTGCCAGAAGCCTCCGTCCCCGCGCAGGACGAACGACCGCGCGAACCTCCACGCGAACCCGGCCTCGAGGGAGTCGGTGAGCGACGATCGCGCGAGCGCGTTGATGCCGACGCCGTGGCGCGCGGACAGCCGCAGATCCCCGGGGCGTCCGCTCGCGTGGAGCGTGATGCCCGCCACCGGGACCACGGCGGGACCTTCACGGCCGTTCCAGAGCGCCGGCCCGGCCTCCGCCTCGAGCGAGAGCCGCCGCGTCCAGCGCCAGCGTCCGAACGCCAGCGCCTCGTGCGCGTTGCCGCCCTCGAGGGTGTCGCCGAGCCGCTGGAACGAGTCGAACCGGTAGCTCGCGCCGATCTCCGTGCGCTCGTCGAGGCGCCAGGCGGCCTCCGCGCCGGGGGCGTGGAGCGCGACGCCGCTGCCGGCGAGCCGCGCCGCGCGCTCCCGGTACGTGGCCGAGACCGTGAAGCGTGGCGTCCACCGCCAGGACAGCTTCGCGTCGCCGCGCCAGAGCAGGGCATCGCCTTCCGCGACGACGTACCCGAGGCGCGCGATCCCGATCGGATCGGGCGCGTAGGAGACGAGGCCGTCGACCCGGAGATCCGTCCGCTCGGTCAGCCGCATGTGGAGTCCGAGCGCGCCGCGCTGGTTCAGCACCTGTTGATCGGCGCGCTCCGGATAGTGGAAGAGGTCGGCACCGTAGACGGTCCGCAGCGTCCAGGTGTGATCGCTGAACTTGAGCCCGACGTCCGGCGAGACGCGCGCCATCTGCCCGCCGCGGCCGTCGAACGCCACGTTCGAGTCGTAGCCGCCCTCGAGCGCGAGGCGGGCGACAGGATCGACCTGCACGCTCGACCACGCCCGCGCGGGCAGGAGGCACACGGCGGCCACGGCCGCCCACGTCGCCTGTCGCGCTCCCATCGTCCGCCTCACTCGAGGATCCCCATCCCGCGTCAAGGCACGTAGAGGACGTCGCCGGAGGCGAGCCACAGCGCGCCTTCGGCCTCGCCCGTCACGAGCTCCTTGTAGGAGAGCCGCACGCGGTCCTGGCTGCCGTCTTCCTTCTGGCGAAGCCACACCACCTTGTCGCCGGCGAACTCGCCCGGGCCGCCTGCGAGCGCCAGCGCCTGGGTGACCGTGGTGGCGCCCCGCAGCGGGAACCCGCCCGGCCGGGTGACCTCGCCGAGGACGAAGAAGCGCGGCCCGTTGATCTCGCGCACCAGCACCGCGACCGAGACGTCCTTCACGTACGGGGTCAGCGCGGTCTTCAGCTTGTCGCGCAACTCGGTCGGCGTGAGCCCGGCAGCCTCGATCTCGCCCGCGAGCGGGAGAGCGATCTTCCCGTCCGGGCGAACCGGCATCGTCCGCGTGAGCTCGGGTTCGTGCCACACGACCACCTCGAGGACATCCTCGCGGCCAATGCGGTACTCCGAGACGGGACGCGGCGCGGGCCTGTCTCCCTTGTGGAGGCCGGCACACGCCGTAAGCAGCATCGGAACGAGCAAGGCGAGTCTTCGCATCGATTCGATCTCCTCGCGCACAATCCCAGACAGGCCGCGCGGCTGCGGCGGGTTCGAGCACGCTGCGTGCCACGCCTCGCGTGACGGCGCGTCGCGCAGGAGATCGCTGGGACCTCGGTCGTCCCCTGAGCTTGCGCGGGGCGCCTCGTTGCCTCCGCCGAGGGCGATTCGTGGGGAAACGCGTTTCCTCTGGCGGGCGACGGGATTGCCCAGTTCGCGTCATGCGCGCGCCGTTGCCGCAACGCTTCCCAGGAATGATCGTTCCTGTGCGCGGCACTGCGCCGACGCTGGGGAGGGGATCGGATGCTGAGGGTGGCGGCGTGGACTGGTGGGCTCTTCGCGATCGGCGCAGGTGTCGCGCACTACTTCCCCGGCAGCTGGACGGAACCGGTGATCCTCGCAGCGCTGGGCGCGACGATGCTGCTCGCCGGCCGCCGCGGCGCATCTCCCACGACGACGGACGCGGTCGAGCCACCGCAGCCAGTCCCGCTGCCGACGACGCGGCCGGCGAGGGCGGTGCGGTAATTCGTCGAAGCTTGCTTCGACGTTGCGGGTCGGAGCTCCGCTCCGCGCCGACGGGTTTGCGTCGGCGCAAGCGCCGACGAGCTGTCAGTCCAACATAGACGCTTCTCTCGGATCGACGATCTCGCAATCCTTGATCTTGTAGAGCAGCGCCTTGTAGCTGATCTGCAGGCGCAGCGCGGCCTTCCGCTTGTTCCAGCCGGTGCGCATCAGCGCGCGGATGATCGCCTCGCGCTCGGCGATGCGCGCGGCGCGCCGCCCCACCTCCTTCAACGGCGCGTCGTCCGGCAGCGGAGCCTGGAGGCTCGCCGGCGTCTCGGTGCGATAGCTGCCGGGCACCGACACCGCGGCGTTGACGGCCGAGTTCTGCGGCGCCGCGCCGACCGTCGGCATGGTCGCGGCCATCCCGGCGCGTCCGGGCACCAGCTCGCCGAGGACCATCGACGGATCCTTCAGCACGACGAGTCGGCGCACCAGGTTCTCGAGCTCGCGCACGTTCCCGGGCCAGTCGTACTGGTGGAAGCGCGCCATCACCTCGTCCGGCACGCGCTCCAGGCCGCCCTTGTACCGGCGCCGGTACTTCTCCACGAAGTGCTTCACGAGCGGGACGATGTCCTCCTTGCGCTCGCGCAGCGACGGCACACGCATCGTGACGACGTTGAGCCGGTAGAACAGGTCCTCTCGGAAGGTGCCGCCCTCGATCGCGCTCTCCAGGTCGCGGTTCGTCGCGACGACGACGCGGGCATCCACGCGGATCGGGCGCTTGCCGCCGACCCGGTAGAACTCCTCGTCCTGAAGCACCTGCAGCAGCTTCGCCTGGAGCCGCGGATCCATCTCGCCGATCTCGTCGAGGAAGATCGTGCCCTGGTGCGCCAGCTCGAACTTTCCGGGCTTCTCGGCGTGCGCGCCCGTGAACGCGCCCTTCTCGTGCCCGAACAGCTCGCTCTCCAGGAGCTCCCCCGGCAGCGCCGCGCAGTTGATCTTCACGAACGGCCGCGCCGCGCGGTGGCTCGCTGCGTGGATGCCGCGCGCCACGACGTCCTTGCCGACGCCGCTCTCGCCGATGAGCAGCACCGGCACGTCGGTGTCGGCGACGCGCTGCACGAGCGCCCAGACGCGCTCCATCGCGGCCGACGTCGTCACCGGGACGTTCGCGTCGGGCTCCGTGGACACCGCTGCGCTGGCCGACGCTCCGGGCGCAGGGACCGGCGTCGGCGCCGCCCCTCGCGGACGGCTCTCGAGCGCGCGACGCAGCACGAGGTCGAGCTCGCCGACGTCGAACGGCTTCGGGAGGTAGTCGGTCGCACCCAACCGCATCGCGCGGACGACGTCCTCCGCCTCCGAGAGGGCCGACAGCACGACCACGGGCGCGCGGCCGCCCTGCTCGCGGTAGCGGCGCAGCACCTCGAATCCGTCCACGCCCGCCATCACCAGATCGAGGAGGACGAGGTCCTCTCCTCCGGCCGAGAGCGCTTCGAGACCTTCGGCCCCACTCGCGGCGGCGCGGGTCCGATACCCGGCGTTCGCGAGCCACTCGCGCAGCGAGGACCGAGTGGCTTCGTCGTCGTCGATGACGAGGATGCTTCCGTTGCGTTCCATCAGCTCGACTCTCCGGCGTTCCCGCCCTTCCGCCGGTGAGAAGCTGCGTTCATCGTGTTCATTCCGGCAGATCCCCAGGGGAGTCACTTCCATTCCACACCCCCCACGACTCCACCGTCGCCACGCCTGCTCGCCCGCTCGACGGGGTAGCTCGAAGCGCCACACCGTGGCATATCGGCGAGGTGCGGCTCTCACGTCCTCGGGTCCTGCTGCGCGTCGCGCTGCTCGCGGCAGGTGGGCTCTTCATGCTGTGGCAGGCCGTGCAGGCGTGGCGCGCGTCGCGCGAGCTCGAGGGCGGCGCAGCTGCACTCCAGTCGCGCGTAGCGCTCATCGCCGCGCTCATCGCCGCGCTCGCGCTGCTCACCGCCGTCGGCGCGGCGCTCTCTCTCCGGAAGCGCAGACGCGGCGGTTCGCTCCGGCTGGGGGCTCCTCCCACGACCCCGCGAGAGCCGTCGCATCGGACGTGAAGCGGACGCGACACACGGTTCGGGTCGCCAACGATCCCTCACGGTGACGAGACGAAAACGCCCCTTGCGTCCGGTGCCATCCCGGGTAGGGATCGTCTGGACGTCTTCACCTCCGGAGGTCACCCGTGGTCTGGCTGAGAGCTCTCGCGTTCATGACGATCGCCGTGCCCGTACTCGCCTGTGCGCAGACCTCGGGCGGAGCGCCCGCCCGCGGCAAGCCGCTCGACACACCGCCCGGGATCGTGGACGGCAGGACGGCACAGGAGCTCGTGAAGGCCGGCGTGGTGGTGGTGGACGTCCGCACGCCGCAGGAGTTCGCCGGCGGTCACGTGCCTGGCGCGAAGAACATCCCGTACGACGAGATCCGCGCGCGCGCCGGCGAGATCGGCGGCCCCGACACGCCCGTCCTGCTCTACTGCAAGTCCGGGCGCAGGAGCGCGATCGCGGCGAGCGCGCTGAAGGACCTCGGGTACAAGAAGCTCTGGGACATGCAGTCGTACGACCGCTGGCCTCAGTAGATCCTCGCGACCTCGGCCTCGCCGAAGTACGCGCGCAGGATCTCCCGGTAATCCTGCCCTCCTCGGGCGCGCCCGACCGCGCCCCACTGGCACATCCCGACGCCGTGGCCCCAGCCGCCGCCGCGGAAGACCCAGCCGTCGCCGCTCCGCGCGACGAGGAACATCGCGCTGTCGAGGTTCCGGAACGCGCGCCGGATCCGGAGCTCTCCCTCGACGACGATTCGACCGCGAACGCCCGCGACCTCGAGCGCCGTCGCCCTCCCCGAGACGCCGCGCTCGAGGACGCGGATGCGCTCGACGGGTCCCGTCCCCAGCTCGTCTCCGATCGCGTCGACGTCCGCGCGCGAGAAGGTGCGCGTCCAGCGGTACCGCTTCTGCGGCCCGGCGGCGCACCACGCCCGCGGCCCCTTGCGCAGGAACGCGTCGAGGCGCCTCTCGCTCGCGAGCCCGCCGCGCCAGCGCGCCGCGGCCGCGCCCGGCATGTCCAGGCGCCCGCGCAGGCTCGCGCTCGGGAGGTTCTTCCACACGGCGTCGTTGTCCTCGCCGTGCCCGCCGCACACCGCGGAGTAGACGCCGTCCACGAGCAGCCCGTCGCGGTCGAAGATCGCCTCGCCGGCCGTCGCGTGCACCGCCGCGTCGGTCGACGGCCGCTCCGCGCCTTCGCCGTGATACGCCTGGCAGTGCACCTCGCTGCACAGGACGTACGGATCCGAGAGGTGCCGCGTGCCGATCTGCGCGAGCACGTTCGACCGCGCGGTGACGGCCTGCGCCTGCAGCGCCTCGCGCGGAGAGCTCGCCGGGATCTCGCTGGGCACGAGGCCGCGCAGCAGGTCCTCGAGCGGCAGCGCGTCGACCGCCGCGAGCTGGCCGGCGGAGTCGAGCGTGACCACGAGCCGGCCGCGATAACGCCGCGGCTGACCGCCGCTGCCGTCCAGGTCGAGCAGGAATCCGCCGCCCTCGATCGAGACGAGCGCATCGCCGCTGGCGAGCGCCTCCCCCGCGTCGGTCGTCACGTCGACGCGCCCCGACGGCGGCGCCACGAGGTGGGTGTACAGCGCCGGCCGGCTGCCATGCTCCGCCTGGATCCGGCCCGCGAGCGCGCTCGCGTCGGCCGCCGACTGCGCTCCCTCCGCGAGCAGCAACGTGCGCCGGTTGTCCACGACCTTGCCGGCGATGCCGTAGACGCCGCCGATGACGCGCTCGGCGACGTCGAGGCCGCGCGACGTCCAGAGCCTCCGCGCCGCGTCGATGCCGCCGCGATCGGCGTGGTCCAGCTCCGCGAGCAGCACGTGATGCGTCAGCGCGGCAGGCTGCGCGTCGAAGGCGCGCAGGCGGAGCCAGGTGCCGGCGCGTACCGTGACCGGCGCGCCGCCGCGCGGGAGGAGCCGCGTGTCCGCGAGCGGCTGGAAGCGCACCTCGGCGCGGCGCTCGGCGAGGCGGATCGTGACGAGCGGCACTCCGCCGGGCGCGAACTGCAGCCGATGTCCCCACACGAGCTCGAGCGGATCGGCCTGCACCTCGGGCGCGGGCTCGCGCGGCGGCGGCAGCGGCGGCGGGAGATCGCTGGGATCGGCCGCGCCGAGGCCGTGGGGAGCCCCGGCGAGGAGCACGAACGAGACGAGCAGGAGGCGCATTCGCGCCAGAGTAACCGCCGGCGCTAACCCGACGCGAGCTTGCGGAACGCGAGGTGGAGCCGATACGTCACCGGCCCCGGCGCGCCGCTCCCGACCGGCGCGCCGTCGAGCGTCACCACCGGGAGGATCTCGCGCATCGTGGACGTGATGAAGATCTCGTCCGCGGCCGCGAGGTCGACAGGGCTCAGCCGGCGCTCGGTGACGGGGAGCCGCTGCTCGGAGGCGAGCCGCAGCACGAGGCCGCGGGTCACGCCCTC